>JBFHGU010000034.1:0-38765 GCA_041582935.1 Pontiella sp. | reverse complement strand
TGAGGGCCGTATTGTCCGAAAGGATGCAGCCCGTCAGCGTGCCGGAATAGCTCCCGCCGCCGTACTTGGCCGAATTGCCGGAAAGCATGCATCCGGTCAGCGTGCCGTAATAGCTCCCGCCGCCACTATAGCCGGACGAATTGCCGGTCAGGGTGCAGTCCGTCAGGGTGCCGTAATAGCTCCCGCCGCCGTAGGATGAAGCTGAATTGCCGGTCAGCGAGCAGTCCGTCAGGGTGCCGTAATAGCTCCCGCCGCCGGAGGATGAAGCTGAATTGCCGGCCAGCGTGCAGTCCGTCAGGGTGCCGGAATAGCTCCCGCCGCCGGAGGACGAAGCTGAATTGCCGGTCAGCGTGCAGTCCGTCAGGATGCCGTAAAAGCTCCCGCCGCCCTTATTGCCGGACGAATTGCCGGCCAGCGTGCAGCCCGTCAGGGTGCCGTCATAGCTCCCGCCACCTCCGCCGCCGGAGGAAGTCGTCCAATTGTCGGTCAGGGTGCAGTCGGTCAGCGTGCCGTCATAGCTTCCGCCGCCGTAGGTTGAGCCCGTATTGCCGGTCAGCGTGCAGCCGCTCAGCGTAGAAAAAAAGCTTCCGCCGCCGTACTTGGCCGAATTGCCTGAAAACACGCAGTCGATCAGCGTGCCGTAATAACTTCCGCCCCCGCTATATGAGGCCGTATTGCCCGAAAGCGTGCAGTCGATCAGTTGTCCTCCCTTGAAGCCGCTGACCCCGCCGCCGTCATAGCCGCTGTTTCCGGAAATCACGCAGTTGCTGACGGAGCCGTCACCGCCAAAACAGATGCCGCCTCCGGAATCCGCATACCACTCACTGGCAGTAATCGAAGCGAGGCCGTTGGTAATCGTGAAGCCGGAGAAGACCGCGCTGCTGCAGAGATAAACCCCGCGCATTTCACCGCCCCCGTCGATGATCGTAACGCCCGGGCCGTTAACGCTTTTCACCGTGATGCTGTTGGTAATGCAGACGCGGTTTTCCCAGTCATACCCCGGCGTCGGCGCACTGCCGGAGTTATAAGTGCCGTTGGTCACCATCACCCAGTCCCCATCCACTGCCGAATCGACCGCGGCCTGAAGGGTTTGCTTCGCGGCGCTCCAGCTGAGGCCGTCATTGGAATCGCTGCCCGATGAGGCGTCGACATAATACGTATTGCCGTTAAACGTTTCCGCCGACAGTTCCGCAATCTCGGCGGCACTCAGTGCGCGATGGTAAATCCGCACATTGTCCAGACCGCCGTGCCAGGCCTGGGCGGCATCAAAGCCGCCGCCGATCACATCCTGGTCCTGCCCCAGAAAGGCGCCGCCCTCGGAGACGCTCAGCGGAGCGGAAGGCCCTGCTGCCGAGCCGGCCAGCTCGCCGTCAATCCACAACCGATGGGTTCCGTTCGATGCACTTAAGGCAACATGATGCCACTGCAAATCCGACATCGCATCGTCCACGGCCCCCAGATAGCCGGTGCCGCCGCGATAGAAATACCATTTGCCGTTGACGGCATCGAAATCGAGCAGCAGCTCATTGGCGGAATTGGTTCCTGCACATGAAAGGATGTGCCGGTATTGGGTCGCGGTATCCGACAGCCGGCCGAATGCACTGAAGGTAAAGTTGGATACGCCGTTAAACAGCTCCCGCGGGAGCTCCACATAGGCATTCGTGCCCTTCGGCTGCGAAAGCCAGCCGTCCACAGAGCATCCGGTTACCACGGCATCATTGCCCTGGCCGGAGGAATCAGCCCCGCTGCCGTTAAATGCATAAAACGCCGCGGACCCGTTTGTCAGATCCGCTGCGGCGGTAGAAGTCAGGATTACAGTCGATGCGATAAAAATCGCCCAGGGGAAAAGCGTATGTTTCGGCACAGCAGAAAGTCTTTCGTTGCATTTAAGAAAAAATCATATTAAAAACCCTTTAGATATACCGCCGTTAAGTTAACAGATCAACCTTGTTTAAATTACAAACCTGTCATTTTTCTGTTACCCGGCCGATCCGCCGCCGCGCTGACGGCCCAGACTGGTGATGCAGGCAATGGGCAGAGCACGCCAAGCCGGAAGCAGCTTCGGCATTCCGGAAACGCGCAGCGAAATCCTAGTCGAAGGCCAATGGGTGGACGGCTCGATGATGCCGCCGCGGGACAGCAGGCAGGGACGGCTGTCCCAGCCGTCCTCAGACACCTCGGCGCGCTCGAAGAGCACGCCCCACCCTCTTATTCCACTCCGATAATGCGGTAAAATCCCGCATCGTTCGTCGCCTGAGCGGAAACCCCCATCGGCGATTCGCTCAGCGACACGATATCCGTTACGGTCTGCCATGTGTTGGTCGTCAGGTCTGCCGTATATTCCAGGCGGTAGTGCCGTCCGACGGCACCGCTGAACTGCGCGCTGAAACTTCCGTTAGAAACCGAAAGTTCATCCGCAAGGAATACGGCGGCTTCCATTGCAGCCGGCACAGCCGAAACCTCGGTGCTGGCCTCGGATTCGTTACCGCGGGAATCGGAGGCCGTAACAACATAGTAATACGTTGTGCCGTTCACTGCAGATTCATCTACGTACGCACTAGAGGAAAGATCCGCAGCAATGGACGAATAGCCGCTGCCGCTAGACACAGAGCGGTAAACCGTGTAGTCCGCAAAATCCGATTCTTTGTTCGCATCCCAGTCCAGCGATACGGAACCATCGCCGGCGTCCGCGGACAGTCCGGCCGGCATTTCCGGCGGCGTGGCGTCGATAAATGTAAACCAATTCAAATTAAACAGATAGCCAGAGCCGCCGGTGAATACAAGATACACATCATGAATGCCGTCGGCACCACTGACCGTTGTTGACACCGTCTCCCAGCTTTGCCAATTGCCGGTACCGGCCACGGCGCAGGTCCCCACCAGGGTTCCTGTGGGACTGTCCAGGCGAATCTCGATGCTGCCGCCCGATGTATCACTGGCGACACGGGCCTGAAAACCATCCGCGCCGCTGCTGAAATCCACCTTGTAATAGGCGCACCAATCGCCGTTCTGAATGGCCTGAACATTCAGTCCGCCCTCGCTGCAGTCCTGTGTACTGACGCCGTACTGATCGTCGTAGACTTCTCCTTCAATGGTTGAGAAGGCATCGACGTTCAGATTGGTATACTGCCAGCCGGCGTCAATCATCGCACCCTGGTCCCAGCCGGAATTTGAGATAAACTCAGGGTCAAATTTTGCGCCGATGGCCGTCGTTCCGTCAAAGCCGCCGAGATTATGGATCATCACCGACCGCGCATCGCCGGTAATGAGCGAAAGGTCCGCGGCGGACAAATTAAGCGCGTTGTCTTTATCAGCGGCAGCCGCCGCTCCCGAACCGCCGCTGAAGAACAGGTTGGAGTCTGCCGCAGACAACGCAGTGCCCCAAACAAGACCCGAGAAATCTGCACCGGCGAAGCGGTCGCCCGCCCCGAAGCCTCCATTCGAAATCAGCGTAATGCCGTTCAGGCTGGCGCCGTCCCAGATCGTGGTTTCAGATGCATCACTGAAATTGGTCGTTGTCCACGACGACACACCCAGCGATGCAAAATCGACATTACTCAGGTCGCTGCCGTCGGCCAGCTTTAGGTGGGTGGACGTGGAATCCCAATTCGTGATGCCGCCGAGATTGGTCAGCTCATGCAGGTCCGAATCAAACGTCAATGCCGTATCCCGGCCGAGGTCGTATGCCGTGATATGCGGATAAACAATGTTAAACCAGTTAAGGTTAAACGACGGGCCGTTGCTCACTCCCCCTGTAAATACGAGGTAGAGATCATAGGTGCCGGCCGAATCCGCCAGATTGGTTTCAAAGGTGCCATAGTTCTGTGTGCCGTCGGTATAACCGGGATCCAGCGTGCCGATCAGCGTGCCGTCTGAGCTGCCGAGGCGGACTTCAACCTGGCCGTGGTCTTCTTTATAGACCGCCATCCGGGCCTGGAAGACCGCGCCGGTTCCCAGCGTGATATCGTCGTAACGGACCCAGGCCCCGCTGGAGATGCTGCTCAGGTTGGTACCGCCGTAATAGTCGCTGCACTCTTCCGTCCCGACACCGCTCTTGGCATCATAATCTTCACCTTCAATATAGTCATTGTTCGGAAAATGAAACTGCTCTTCACCGGAGAGCGGACTCTCGCCCATCGCATTAACCGCACTCACCTTGTAATAATAGTGCGTTCCGGAAACGACATTCGTATCGATGTAGCTGGTTCCGGTTTCCTGCGTAATCAGGGTGTATGGACCGCCGGACTGCGTGGAGCGCCAGATTTTATAGCTGTCGGCCTCGAACGATTCGAGCCAGCGCAGCGGAACCTGACCGCCGCCGGGCGATGCATAGATGGCAAAGGGAGCCTCCGGCACCTCGGATGCTTCGCCGCCGTCGCCGCCGGTGATACGCACATCCGTAAATACGGCCGATGCCAGATTGTTATTATTATCCGCACTGACCGCCAGGCCGAAATAGGCTGTGTCATCCAGATCATAATCCGCGCTGCCGGCGCAGCTCCAGCTGGCCCCGTCGGGAGAGCTGAAAAAGTTAACCCGGCTGCCGATCCGCTCAATTTTAAGCCAGTACGGAATTCTCGGCTGCGCCTGATTGGGTTTCCCATGAGAATCATCCATATGGCTGCTGGCTTCAAAACCGCGGTAGAAGCAGTCCAGATCATCGTCGTCGTCCGGAGCGGTTATGGCAACCGCCCCCATTGTGTCGCCATTGTCCAGACTTTCCGTGAAGACCAGTCCGGCGCGTGCGCTCAGATCCCCGCCCCCGGAAAAGGAAGTCAGCTGTGCGACAATAGCGGCATCGCCGGTTACCGGAAGGTAGGCAAAATGATAGTCGGGTTCTGAGCTGTACCAAAGAGCCGTCCCTCTTCCCGTGACGGTCCAGGTTTTGCTGTCGGCATTGTATGCAGCACTCCCGCCTGAACAATCGCCCATATTCGTCTGATTCAGGCTGGTGACCGATGCGGTATCGGCCGCCGTGGCGGACAGCGCATCCGGCGGCGCTGCGGTAGAGCTGTCGGATGCCATCAGATGACAGAATGACCCCTCATCCTGCGGGGCATAGGAAAGGTACTTTTCCAAATACGGCGCGCTCATTCCTTTGCGTACGACGTACGCGCTGTAGAGCAGGTTGATCATTTTCGTCTCAAAACTGCAGTTTGGATACGCAGCACTGTCCAGATAATGCATCTCGGGATAGATGTCGTACACCGTGCCGGCCTGGACAAACGGCGTGTCTGCCAACAGGTTGAAGCGCGCAATATATTCCCCCGCTGCCAGCAGGCGGTTATCGTATTCCGAATAGACATCGATGCCCTGGTTCCAGAACACTTCCGCGCACCACGCCGCTAGCATGAGCTGCCCCTGGTCATGCGAATCGCGGCCGGTATCGCCGATCTGCCCGTTGGGCAGACTGCTGAGCAGTGCGGCCGCGGCGTCCGTCCGAAAAGCCTCCAGGCACTGTTCCAGCTTTTCCTCATCGTCCAGGAAGACAGCCGTCCCGAGAGCGGCCGCCAGCTGGGACATTCCCTGGTTCGCCGAGCGCAGCGGGTTGGGCACTGCAATGTGCGTTTCATCCCACCACACCTTCTCAAAATAGGTTTTACAGGTATCCGTATCGGCCTGGGTCCAGCCCGGCCACGTGCCGCGCAGGATTTCCGCACCGCCGAATACATCGTGGGCGTGGTAGCCCATATCCAGGTAGGTCTCGCCGGATAAAAAATTCGTGTGGGTGGTCGCCCAGCTGATCAGGATATCACGGGCCTTCTGGGCATAAGCTTCCTCTTCCGTGAAGTACCACATTCGGGCCAGGTCATGCACCGCAATCATATCCGACCGCCAGTCATCACGCCCCTGGGCGCTCGTATGCCCCACAACATTGGTCGGCCCCCGCATCGTGTAGTCCAGCGATGCGGTGGAGGTATCGGCCAGGTCCTCATAGCCCGTTTTCCACGGTTCCTGGTCCAGGTTGGCCTTGATATGATCCAGATCCGAAACGGTCATTCCAATCCCCGGATGAACAAAAGTCTTGGGGCCGGGAAAATCGTCTCCGGAAATCTGAAGCCCGTTAAGCGCCACATACTTGCTTCCGTTTTGGGCAACCGTTCCGGAAATCTGTCCGACGGCATCGGATGTAACATTTGAAAAGACCAGGTAATTTCCGCCCTCAACCAGGCTGCCGCTGATATCCCCGGTGGTTGAATTGGTGATTCCGCCGAACGAAACCGCGGCGGCCTGGCTCACTTGATCCCCCTGGCAGTAAATATACAGGTCATAGACCGCGTTTGAAGCCAGCCCGGTGATCTCCACCGAAATAGCCGCATTGAGTGCATAAGCATAATCCGCCATCAGGGCGTGCGACTGCGTGTATTCGAAACGGCCGGCCGCCGAAAGGGCCACATCCAACGTGGTTGCTGTTGCGCCGTCAGACGCCGTCAGGTCCGTCATACCGTCGGCAGAACTGTTCCAGTATTCATTCCCGGAGTCCGGATAGACCCCCTGCCCGGAATAAGTGCTGCGGCTCAAGTCCTCAATATCCAGGTTCACCACCAGCGCCTGCGCTGAAACCGCCGTACATACTGCGCCCAAAAGAAAACGTTTAAATAACATTCTATGCTCCCTCTCCATTCCCCCCGACCACACCTGCACAGGTCACACTGAATCGAGTGTCGTTAACGGTAATAAAGAGAAGAAAATATACGATCTCAACAGCGATTACCCGGTTAACCTTCCGCAGATTTACCCGATTTAACGCTTCGGCCCCATTTTTTTCGCAAACCTGCCATTTTGAACAGAGGCATCCCATCGCGCCTTCCTGATATCCCAAATGAACTGCACAATGCCCCCGATCCTGCCGGCGTGCGGGGGCCGGGCCGTTACTCAACAGCGATATTGAAAAAGACCGTGCCCGCACCGCTTACCGTTGTGGTGTGCGATGTTTCACTTTCCAGCCCCGTGATTCCCGACACCGCTACGCCCCAATCCGGCGAAACGAGGCCCGTATTGGTCATGATACTGTAGCTCTGGCCGGCCACCGACTGCCAGGTGATCACAAATCCGTTACTGGAAGATCCCTGCGCAGCAATCACCTTCAGCACGGAATCGGGATCGTTCGGAATCGTTCCCGCTGCATATTCCTCCCAGGTCAGCAGGCCGTCCTGGTCGGTATCGAGCATTTCATCTGATTCGTCCAAGCCGTATTGCGCGAGCCAGGAATAGGGCGTGCCATGGGCGGTAAAAGCGGCCGTGCTCTCAAACTCGAGTTCTGCCATGGTGTACATTCTGTTGTAATCGCCGCCCGACTGCAGCCGGATATACCGGAACGGCGCCGTGTTAGTGACGGCCACCTCATTCCACGCTCCCATAACACTGTCCGTCGTCAGGGTGTGAATTATGACCGCATCGCTGAAATCTTCGGAGTTTGCCCCTTCGAACGTGAAGCCGACACTGCGGATGATCGAGCGGGTGCCGCCGTCATAATTCCCCCAGGCATCGTTGCGCAGGAAGTAGCGGATGGCGGAAAAAACCTGTTCATTTCCTTCCCCGAAGTCCACCCCGGCATAACCGGATGCGTTGCGGTCGAATATCGTATCCAGGTCCCCGTCGAACAATTCATACTTTGATTCCGTCACATCCTCGGCCTCTGAACCCATAATGAAATAGGGCGTCGGAACCGCAGTTTCCGTATCCGACAAACCGCCTTCTCCGACACTATTCACGCCGGCCGCCTTATAGGTATACGTCACGCCGACCGCCACATCGGAGTCGACATATTCATGGTTCATGATGCCTGAAGCAATCAGGACAAAATCGGCATCATTCGTGGAGCGGTAGAGGTTAAATCCGGAAACGGCCGATGCGTCAGCATCCCACCGAACCGTCACCACCTTATTGCTGTCCGGCCAGGCATAGAGATTCTGCGGCGCGTCCGGCCGAGCTGTGGGAACCGCGGTCACCTCGGCCGTATCGGCACTTTCCTCTCCGTCAAGAACGGCACTCATCACATAATAATAGTTTGTTCCGGCCAGCAGCCCGGAATCCACATAATTGGTCCGGGTCGGCCCCAGGATCATGGTTTCATACGGCCCGCCGCTGGAGGTGGAGCGCTTCAGATTAAATGCGGAAATCCCGCTCTGAGCATCCCAGCTCAAACTGATTTGCGACGCCGATTCGGGAGCGGCCGCCAACCCGGTCGGCACAGCCGCTGCTTGCGATGCAGCTGGTGTTTCCAGCTCAAACCAGTTGAGGTTACACAAGGATGCTCCGGTGGTTCCGTCTTCCACAAAAACCAGATACACATCCTGTTGACCGGCGACTGTGTCCAGCGCGGTGCTTACGGTTACATAGGTCTGCCAGCCGCCCGTATACGGTACGGCGACGGATCCGATCAGCGTTCCTGTTGTGCTGCCCAGGCGCACCTCGATGGTGCTGTCGGATTTCCCCGACGGCCGGGCCACGCGGGCATTGAAGGTGGTATTGGTTCCCGGCGTCAGGTCATTATATCGGCACCAGTCGCCGTTCGAAATATAGGAAACATTCGTTCCGCCCCCGGTATCACCGCAGCTCTCCACCCGAATACCGCTCGCATCGTCGTAAGACTCCGCTTCAATGTACTGCACCGCACTCTCCTCACCGGTACCGGTTTCATCGAGATTCACCGTCAGGCTGTTGAGCTGATAGGTTCCGGAAATATGAACGTAAAGGGAGTAGATTCCGGGTTCCAGTATGATGCCCTGCGCAACCCGCTCGGATGCCCATGTATCGCTTCCCCCGGTGGCCGGCAGAATGACATCGCCGGTAAGATCGCGCTCACCCAACGCCAAACGTATGGCGCCGTCTTCATCGGCGGCATAGCGCACATCAAAACTGTATTGCCCCGTATCCAGCACGCCGACCGCATAACGAAGCCATTCGCCATCGTCCAGCGCGGTCAGCGCATAGCCCCCTTCTGAGCAGGTGGTGATGTCGACATCATCCGAGCGGTATTCTCCGCCGGCATTCCCGGTGGTTGTATCATAATAGGCCGTCCCCGAGCCGCCGGCATCGTACTCTTCCGCTTCAATCAGACCGGGAATCGCCGATGGCGAACCGACGTGGTAAAGCTCTTCCGCATCACTGATATTTCCAGACTGCGCGACTGAACTGCCCAGGCTGTAATTATCGCCGTCATTGCCGAAAGAATTGTTATCGGCCGCAACCCCGCTGGCGCCACCGGTTATTCCGTCATCACCGCAGCCCGTCACATAATTACCGCTGAAATTAATATTACTGGTGGTTATTCCGCTTTCTGAATTGGCAATAATGCCGGCCGTGCCGCAATCTTCAATCACGCAATCCTGAACCACAAAACCATCTGAAGCGGCATTGCGGATACCCCGTCCGCCGCTCCGCGAGACCGTACAATTGGTAAACGCCAGATTTTCCGACCACGAACAATTGATCCCGCTGCCGTTATACGAATCTTCAAATCTGGAATGCCTGACGACATAATTCTGTACCCGCCGTAAATAACTGTTGTGGCCCGGCCAGTAAAAGATTCCGTTATGGTGAAAATACACATTCTCCATATAACCGCCGTTAACGCCTTTCAGGTGACAGGCATCGACGGTATTGTGGATCTCTACATTCTCAATGACGACATTGGTGTGATACGTCGCTTCGGTATACGCATCGAAATAAATTCCTAAGCAGCTTCCCTGCGGATCATCATAATCCGGATCATGACTGACCGCGCTTTCAGGGATATTACCATCCAGCAGTAGGTTGCGGATGGTCATGTTAACGCAGGGCTCGGTGCCGTCATCCGTAATCATCGCATACACTGCATCTTCAGGAAGTTCGAGACGGGTCGATGTCCCTGCGCCTTCCAGCGTAACGTTGCTTTTCATTTCAATAGACGCCGAAAGAATATAGGTGCCGGAAGCAAGCGACACCGTGCCCCCGCCGGCGGCCGCAGCCGCATCAATGGCCGTCTGGATTTCTTCCGCCGAAGTCACTGACACATGCACCGCATACAGCGGCAGTGGAAGCAGCGCCAGCCCAGCGGCCATCGCCCACTTAATCACCAACGATGTTTTTTTCATTTTATCCCCCCTCTTTCACCCTGCATTGCCCAATCGTCATTGCGGATCGCAGGAAAGGCCGCCGTAAAGCTCACAGCGACCTCTCCAGTTCAATTTAAACCTTCAGCATTTTATTCAAGGCCGATTTCGTAGAAGACCGTGCCCGCACCGCTTACGGTGCCGGTGTAGGAGGTTTCACCGTCCTTACCGATCACGGTGTCAATAATGCCGGCGCTCTCAATAATCAGGCTGTTATTGGTGACGATGTGATAACTCTTGCCCGCCACCGACTGCCAGGAAATGACCACGCCGTTGGTGGTGACAGCAACCGAGTTCAGCTCCAGCACTGAAGCCGCGTTGGTCGGAACCGTTCCGGCAATATATTCTTTCCAGCTCGGCAGGCCGTCGTTGTCGGTATCGAGTTCGTCATCCGCTTCCGTCAGGCCGTGCTCCTTGAGCCAGTCAATCAGCGTACCCTTTGCGGTATAGTCGTCCGCCGTATAGAATTTGAGCTCGGAAACGCCGTACAGCGGCCGGCTGCTGTTGGAGAGCATGCGCACATAGCGGTAGGGCGTGGTATTCGTCACCGCGATCACGTTCGCCGTCGGATAGGCGAAATCATTCGTCGTAACCGTATGCAGGGTATCATACGTGCTGAAACCCGCATCGTTGGACCCCTGGATTTCGGCACCGACCGTCCGGTCCTTCGCAGAGCTCCAGTTACGCATCGTATACTGGATCTCCAGCAGCGGCCGCGCATTACCTTCGCCATAGTCCAGTCCGGCCCAGCTGCCCGTTGCATCGGCGTCGAAGTAGGTGTCGATATCGCCATCAAACAGGTTATGCTTCGTGATGTACGGGCTGGAGCTGTAGGTGCCGTCGGTTCCGATAATGAGATACCGGTTCGCTACCGCCGGATCGGATTCGGAAAAACCGCCTTCGCCGAACGCGTTCACACCTGCCGCTTTGTAATAGTAACGAACCCCGTTGGTCACATCGGAATCCGCATACATGGTGTCCGTCACGGCCTCGGCGATTCGAACATAATTTTCCTCATCGCCCGCCGAGCGATACACATTGTAGCTGTCCGACAGCAGTTCTTCATCCCACCAGACCGTTACGAGATTGTTGCTGTTCGGCCACGCGTACAGGTTAAGCGGCGCGGTCGGAGTGGTCGGAATATATTCTTCAACCGAAAAACCGCTGAACGTCATGGTTGCATTGCCGCCAAAGAAAATGCGCGCTTCCGTGTGGGAGGAAAAGCTCAGGGACGAGGCATCGAGATTCATCGTTATATCCACCCCGTCAGCAGTTCCTTCACTGCTCCAGTTATCTATTTCGAAGGTCAGGATTCCCGTATTCGCAATGTAGGTGAGATAGACATCCGCACCGATTGAATTTGCAGCCGTACCGGATGTCTCAATGGCGGCGCTGTTGAGGTAAGTGCGGGGCAGGCCATAACTGGCGCTGCTGCCGTGCCGCCAACGGACATACGCCCGATCGCCGGAAAGAGGTTCGTTGTTGTCACCGTAAGGGACCCCCTCGCCGATACCGATAAACACGTAGTTGTCATTCGGGTCGCCGGACGGCGGACACTCCAGCGAAAGCTTCGCTTTCCAGCCGTTGGTGGAATAGCCGCCGAACTGCGTGGCCAGGTAAGAACGGACGGCATCCGTATCGTTCGTGCCTGCAGCCAGAATAGACGCACCCGCCGTAAGATTCGTACGCGAGATCGTCTGGGCGGTATTCGTTGGGTTCAGCACCGTGATCACATGATTCGTGGAAAAACTAAACAACCCCTCCTCCGCGAGGTTGATATTGAACTGATTTGACACACTGGCCCCGTCCGTCAGGTCATTGGTAAAAAACTGCGCAGCCGCCGGCTGGACGTAAAAAACGGCGGCCGTCGCCCCGACTGCTGTCAAGTATCTCCACTTCATTCTTTTCTCCTTTTGAGTCTGAATTTATTCCCGGCCCGCTTCCCATACGGTCTAAAGCTGGTTCGAGATTTTTCGTTTATATCTGAAGAAAGAGGGAGAACTAGGAATTCCTAGGCTAAACGTTTAGCCTGCAGCGGCGCAGCGCCGAATACGCAGCATTTGAAGGAGCGCCCGAAAGACCGGCGGCCGACAGCGGACGCTGCGCCGCCAGCAAGGAACTGCGCGGAAACGCAGCCGTAAACGGATCGGCCCGGCTTAACAGGCAAAGAAAAACCAACCCGCCGCCGAGGGCCGAGCCGCACTTAACTCAGCGGTGTTTAATATTTCCGGTGCGGATCTGCTCCAGGTCGTTGACCATACCCTGTTTGGCATTTTCCCACCATCGGTCAAACTCGCGTTCAAAGTGCTGCACGAGTTCCGGATGCTGCGCGGAGATATCCTTCGATTCGCCGCGGTCGCCGGCGTAGTCATAGAGCTCCCGCTGTCCCTCTTCACCCCACACCAGCCGGTAGCGGCTGTTAAATACCGCCGCATAGACAAACTTATTCTCTTCCAGCTGATCGCTGCGCTTCCAGCGCCCGACGTGGGTAAACAGCAGCCGCTCCTCAGGTACCTTGGATTCTTTGCCCGCAATATCGTGCAGCAGGCTGATTCCCTGAACATCGAGATCATCAATATTCACCTGGGCCAGTTCCGCAAAGGTCGGCAGCACATCCATGGCACTGGCCAGCGTGCCGCACTCCGTATTCGGCGTGGTGACGCCGGGCCAGCGAATGAAGAACGGTACGCAGGTGGAACCGCGCCAGGACTGGGTTTTTCCGCCGCGGAACCCGGCATTGTAGAGGGCATTTTCACCCGCCATTCCGTCCGCGTTAATCCCGGTGCCTTTGGGGCCGGATATCGCATGACCGTTATCCGTCATGAAAATCAGGATCGTTTCACGCAAATCGCGGCGGCGGTCCATCCATTCCATCAGCCGGCCCATATTTTCATCCACCGCGGAGATCATCGCATAGTAGGTTTTCGCCTTTCCGGTCAGGGGCGCATCGGCATAAAGGTCCAGGAACCGCTGCGGCGCGGCCAGCGGCACATGCGGAATGCTGGTTGCGATGTATGCGAAAAAGGGCTGATCGCCGGAGCAGGATTCCATCCACTTCATCCCCTCATCAAATACCACGTCGCCGCAGTAGCCGGTGTACTGCTTCTCGGTACCGTTACGGGAAAGCTTGGGATCAAAGCGGGGAGATAACTGATTATATGTATAAACCGCCGTATCAAAACCCCGCTCATAGGGCGCCAGCGGCTTGCCCGTCAGTCCGGTTTTATGCTTCGGCGAAGAAAGATGCCACTTGCCGAACATGCCGGTCTGATAGCCCGCCCTTTTCAGGACTTCCGGCAGCAGCGTAATATCATCGCGCAGATTTTCACGATCCAGGATTGTATGCGTCACACCCGCGAAGAATTCATGCCGGCCGCTCATCAGCTGCGCCCGCGTCGGCGCACAGGTGGGCGCCGCATTAAAATTGGTAAACCGCAGGCTCTGGCCGGCCAGTTGATCGAGGTGGGGTGTTTTGATGATCTCATTGTCGCTCATCCCCAGCTCGCCCCAGGCCATGTCATCAGTCAGCACAAAGATGATATTCGGCAGCGTCGGTGCCGTATCGGCCCAAGCCGGCAGCAGCAGGAAGCCTGCCGCACAGCCGGCAAATACAGCCAACTTTCGTTGATATTTTTTCATTCCAAACTCCTTTTTACCGCAGCTGCTTGCCAGCTCCAAGCCGCGCCCGCAGCGCTATTCCGCGCGGTGTCCGCTGATCACTGCGCCGATCGTATCAGCCATAATTTCTGCGCCGCCGGCATTGGGATGAACCGTATCCGGAAATAATGCAGCCCGGCCGCTCAAAGCGGTGTAGAGATCAATCACCTCAACATCCGCCTGCGCCGCCACGGCAGCAATCCGCGGGATCACTTCGGTCCGGATCACACGGTCGCTTATGCCCCACCTTCCGGGAAAGGCCGGCGCCGGATAGCAGATCCAGACCTCCGGCCCGCTCGGCAGGGCCCGGAAACTCTCGATCAGCTCCGCATAGTCGGCTGTAAATTCATCCTGATACTGCCAGTTGCCGGGCTTGGAATCGTTCGTTCCCAGTTTGATCACAACGAGGTCCGGATTGAAATCATGAGCCGGCTTAAACTGTTTGGTTTTCCAATACGGCTTATTGCCCTTCTTCAGCAGCGTAGCGCCGCTGACGCCGAAATTTTCCACCACATAACCGCCGCCCAGCAGACGGCCGAGCTGTGCCGGATAAGAATTTTCCGCGCGCTTCTTAATGCCGTGACCGAAGGTGATGCTGTCGCCGACGCAGGCGACGCGGATCGGCAGCGCATGCTTCAGGATAAATGCAGCAATCGGAGCCGGATCTTTCAGGCAGTGCGGATGGTGGCCGACGCGCGGCTTATGAATCACTTCAATCGAGCCGCCAAGCGCGAGATACCGCTCCTCAAGCAGCGCCGTATTTTCGGCAACCGGCACCACGCGGTCGGCATCGCCCACCACATGCAGCAGCGGTACGCCGGCCGCCGCCAGCGGCGCCAGCCGATCCAGCGGATTAGCGGCATACGCCAGGGCTTCGTCTTCGGACAAACCGTAGGCCGCAAGACACTGTTCCCAATCATTCGTCGAGCCCTCGCCCGATCCTTTACCGCCGGGCCAGCTCTTGAAATCGCACACCGGAGCATCGGCATAGATGCACGAAACCTTGTCCGGATTTTCCGCCGCCCAGTTATAAACGATCAGCCCGCCGCGCGACATGCCCTCCAGCGCCGGCTTTTTTGAGAACCCTTTTTCCGTGGTCAGGAATTCATAAAGCGCATTCCAGCGCGCCACGGCCTTCGGCGAACCGAAGAGGCCGCCGACTTCCGCATAGGCCACATGAAAACCTTTTTCCAGCAGCGCGATATCCACCTGCGGCTCATGGCCCCAAAAACGTGCGCGCCACACCCACGGTTTACCCGCAGCGGCTTCCTTCGGCACTACCACCCGGCACGCGGTTTCGCCGAGCGTAAAATCAACCTGCTCAAACCCGTGAAAATCGGACCGCGTCCCCTCCCACGGCTCGGCCTGGACCGACAAACCCAACCAGCCGGCCGCAAAGGCCGGCAGCATTTTAAAAATCCGTTTCATCATTTCCTGCTTTCAAACACTAAAAAATCCTGCCATTTCACCCAGCGGCAGGTGCTGCATCCATTAATGCCCGCTCCCCGCAGTTTCGTGTACCGCCGCGATCTGCCGCAGGGCAAAAGAGGCTGTAAGCCGCTGGATTTCCTGCAGGTCCGGATCCCGCCGGCCGCCCGCATTCCGCCAGTTGTGTCCGGCATTCTGAACAATCACCATTTCAACTGCAGCCCCGACCTCATCCGCCTTGGCCTTAAGGTGCGGCGCATGCGCATAGGGAATCGTGGCATCCTGATCGCCCTGCATCAGCAGCAGCGGCGGACTCTCCCTGCTGATCCAATAGTACGGGCTCATCTCTTCATACGCTTCGGAAAAATCCGCCGCCCCGCCCTGCCGGCCGCTAATCCGCCAGCCGAAACGGTCCGGATTGGCATCGGAAAGCTCCGTTTTAAACAGCTCCGGATCGGTAAAATCCGTCGGCCCATACCACGAAATTCCGGCAATCGGCTGCACATCGAATCCGGCCAGCGCAGCAGCGCCGGAAAATCGGGCCGGGTCGGCCAGCGCCAGCATCTGGGCCAGCTGCCCGCCGGCGGAATCGCCCCACACCACGATACGGGCGGGATCGATGCCGAAGCGCGCGGCCTCTTTGCGGAGAAAACGCAGGCCGTCCATGGCATCCGTCACGCAGTCGCGCACCAGGATGCCGTTGTCTTTGCGGCAGAGGCGATAGTCGATGGACACGCAGACCGCCCCCTTTTCCGCCATCAGTTCAAAGACCGGGCGCATCAGCGGCAGCCCGTTTTTATCTTTGCTGCCGGCGGCCCAGCCGCCGCCGTGCACATAATAGAGCACCGGCGCCTGATCCGGTTTGCCGGACGGCGGCAGATAAATATCCATTTTGATTTCGCGGCCGTCCACCTGCTTATAGACCACATCCAGCAAACGCTCCCCCGTCCATTCCACCTTCGCAGCCGCGGCGGATCCACAGCAGCTTCCAGCCCACAGCGCACCCAGCAGCACCAAACCCAGACCCTTAATCATATTCACCCCTATGTTAAAATGCAGGATGCTATCCCGGCATTGAATCCTGTCCATCATCATTATTACGGATGCCGATCGAAGCTGAACCTGCGTTCCATTCACCTTTCAGCGCAACGGCCTCGGCGCCCTGAAAAGACGGCCGGCACCTCGGCACCGGCCGAAGCTTCACCAAGAAGCCAGTTATTTTTTAATCCGCAGCGACCTTCCCGCAGTCCATTCAAACCAGTTCAGCTTCATGAGCTCTCCGGAACCGCCGGTAAAACGAAGGTAGATCGTACGCACGCCGGCGACGCCGCGCAGCGTGGTCGAAAGCGTTTTAAAGCCATCCTCCCCGCCTTCGGCGGAAACGGGAATCGTTCCAACCGCCTTTCCGTCGAGGCGGTCCAGGCGCAGCTCGATTACGCCGCCCTTTCCGAGTGCCGCGGCCCGAACGCGGAAGGAAACATCGGCATCTGCATTGTTCCCGAATGGAATGAAGTCATACCGCGCCCAGCCGCCGTTTGAAACCGCAAGCCCCGTACTGCCGCCGCCGTCCTGCTGGCGCTCGACCCGCACCCCGGACTTTTCCGTAAAATCCTCCGCCTGATGACGGATGCTCTTTTTCGGAACCGGCGGATCATTCGGCTCAACCGATACCTTCCGCGGCGGTTTCGCATTCTTCGTTTTTGAAATCGCCGTCCCGTCATCCAGCGTATAAACGATCGGCTCAATGGTGCCGTCCTCGCGGAATGTCATTTTATCAAAGCAGGCGGAACGCCTGCAGCTGCTGCCGTGGTTCACATCCCCGCGATGATAAAAAAGGTACCACTCCCCCTCAAACTCAATGGCCGAGATGTGATTCGGCGAGTCCGGCGAATTCGAAGCGAGTTCCCCTTTTAATTCGGCATACTGCGGCAGCGGCGAATCGGCCATCCAGTATTTCGTGACCTTGCCGACCCGTGCGCTGAAATAATAGATGCCGTTCCGCTTAAAAACATGAACCGCCTCATTCACCTCTTCCTTGCTGATGCGGACCCAGGGGCCGTCCAGCTCGATCATGTTATCCTTTAGCTTCGCCCCCATCATATGCCGCCCCGGATCGCCGATATCGACCCAGTGGTCGTTGCCGTAAATGTAGGCCTGCCCGTCATCATCAACAAAAACGGTGGGATCGAAGATTTTGGTAAACTCATTGGTAACCGCGGATTCCCACGGCCCGGTCGGCGTCCGGCTTTTCGCCACCCCCACCTCAGTGATATCGCTGGGGAAATACCAGTAGTACCAGCCGTCTTTGTAGGCCGCATCCGGGGCATTCATATTCGAATGCGCATATTCGAATCCCGGATCGAGCTGCGGATCGAGCACCACGCCGTGGTTGATCCACGTCTTCAGGTCCGGCGACTCCAGCACCACATAATCCTTCATCGACTCATAGTCCCAGGCGTAGGGCTGGTCATGCGAGCAATAGACATAGACCCTGCCGTCAAAAACCTCCGCCGAGGGATCACACGCATAGACGAATCCCGGATCCGTCTCCCTTAAAATGGGATTCCCTGCGGCCGCGGCCCCGGCGATCGATAAACCCAGCGCCGCGGCCCGCCATGCATCCGCGGTAACGGCACCCGTGCTGAACAGAACTTTTCTCCGTGTCATATCCCTCTACCGAATCAGGCCTATTGAAAAACCACGGCACAGAGCGCGTTGGCCGGCAGCTCGATGCGGTATGTGCCGCCGGACGACAGCACGATGTCCTGCGAAGCCGGTGCGGCCTCGTTGTTCTGAACAAAGACCACCAGCCCATCGCGGTTTTTCACGGCAATGGCATCCTTGCCCTTCGGCGCGGTCACCTTCAGCGACCGGCCGCCCGGGCGGATGTACCGGCTCAGCAGCGAAATCGGCGCAAAATCCGCGTTGTAGGTAACCGTTCCGGCATCGCGGTCGACATTCACCAGGCTGTTCTGTTTCCAGCCCCACGCACTTTTGCCGGATTCATTCAAGACCATGTTCCAGTAGCAATAGTTTTCCGTGCCGTTGTTCAGCCACATGGCAGCTTCGCCGAGGCGGGCGCGCGCCTGCTGCATGGAGTTCCTGCCGTTGTTACATTTGCCTTCGGTGTGCATCAGCGGCATGGCCGGTGCGGTCGCACGGAGCGCATCAAACGTAGACGTCCGGCAATACTGCAGCCCCAGCCCGTCGATCTCCTCCGCACCGTTGATCGTTACAAACGTTTCGGCATCCTGCCGCATGGCGCGGAAGGAACCGGCCCACAATTCCGTGGTCAGCCCCGCATCCTCAAAGGCAGGCCTGATGTAATTGAAGGTCAGGTCCGCCATCTGTTCGGGCGGCATATCGCAGCCCGGATATTTCGGATTCATGTCGGGCTCATTCTGGATAATCAGCCGTTCAATCTCAATTCCGTGCCCCGCATAGGCCTGGACATATTTCGTAAAATAAAGCGCGTAGGCTTCATAGATTGCCGGATCGGATTTCAGCACGTTATTGGCTTTATCCGTTTTGCCGCCGTCCATCGATCCCGACTTTTTCATCCAGCCGGGCGGACTCCACGGCGAGGCGAAAATACGCAGCCCGGCATTCTCAGCCTGGGCGGCCTTTATGAAAGCAATCACCGTCGGCACATCCCGTTCGATCGAAAAATGCTTCATCTCATAGTCGTCCGCGACCTCGCTGTAGCTGTACTCACTGAGTCCGAAATCGGACGCGCCGACCGCCGTACGGCAGAGGGTCAGCCCGCTGCCGGTTTCGGGATTAAACAAGGCTTCCGCCAGCTCCCGCTGCTTTTCCGGCGAGAGCCCGGCAAAAGCTTCGCCGCCGATTTCGTTAAACGCGCCGCCGATGCCGCTGAGGTTCGGGTGGATGACGCTGTCCAGATCAACTTCTACCGCATCGGCCGGTTCAGCCGCGGCCGCAGCCTTCAGCGGCGCCGTCAGCACCGGATGCGCCGTCACCTCGGCACCGTCCGCCAGATTTACATAATACAGTGCGGCCGGCTTCGGAGCCGTATTTCCAGCCAGCGCCGCGCCGCCGGCCATAACGCCCGAAACCGCCAGCATTGCACCCGCTTTTGCAGCAATCGTTTTCAACATAACTTCCCCTTCATTGAAGTACCAAATACCTACATGCTCATTGATATGCCCCAACGGGGCCGATCAGGACAAACGGCCGCGGACTATTTTGCGCGGCGGCACAAAAAAAACGGCCGAAGCCGTTTTTTACGAATGGCATCTCCTGCCTGCGGCAGGAGATCAGGCGGCGGAAGCCCGAAGGCACTGCTCCGGTCGCCTGCATTCATGGCACGCCGCTATTTGCCGTTCCACGTGAAGCTTTCTCCGGCGGCGAGTTCCTTTTTCACCACCTTATCGCCGTAACGCACCTGCAGCGGGTGTCCGCGCAGCGAAGTGATCTTTGCTCCGGCCAGCCGGCCCTCTTTCCAGATGATATCAACCTCGAATCCGCCGCGGGCACGCAGCCCTTCCACCGAGCCGTCTTTCCAGACCGCCGGCAGTGCCGGCAGCAGGTTAATTTCCCCGTCGTGGCTCTGCAGCAGCATTTCGGCGATTGCAGCCGTACCGCCGAAGTTGCCGTCGATCTGGAACGGCGGATGGGTGTCGAACAGGTTTTCGAGCGTCATCTTCGAAAGCAGGTTATTGAGCAGCACGTGGGCTTTGTCACCGTCATGGATACGCGCCCACATGTTCACCTTCCACGCCATGCTCCAGCCTTTACCGCCGTCGCCGCGCGCCGTCAGCGATTTTTTCGCGGCCTCAAACAGATCCGGCGTCGTATTCTGGTTGATCGAGAAGCCCGGATGCAGGCCGTAGAGGTGCGAGGTGTGGCGGTGGTGCGGATCTTTCTCTTCGTAGTCTTTAATCCACTCCATCACGCGGCCGGTTTTTTTGCTGATCTGAACGGGCTGCAGCTGAGCCAGCGTGTCTTGAAGCTCTTTCTGGAAGGCCGCATCGAATTCGCCCGACGGATCAATCGCCAGCGCGGCTTCCTTCAGGCCGTTGAACAGATCATCAATAATCTGCAGGTCCATCGTCGCGGCATAAGTGAACATCGCCACGGAGCCGTCATCGCGGATGAAGAAGTTTTCCGGCGAATAAGACGGATTGGTCACCAGTTTTCCGGCAGCCGGCGTTCCTTCCGGCGCTTCAACGAGGAAATCGAGCATGAATTCCGCGGCGCCCTTCATCAGCGGATAGGCGTGTTCCCTGAGGAAGGCCTCATCGCCGGTGAAACGGTAGTATTCCATCATATCGCGCACCGCCCAGGCCGCGCCCATCGGCCAGACGCCGTGCACACCGTCGGCCGGTGCCGTGAAGCCGTAGATATCGGAGAGGTGGTGAATGGTCCAGCCGTCGGCGCCGTAATGCACCTTTGCGGTTTTTTCGCCGTACGGCACGAGGCTCTCCACATATTCATAGTACGGCAGCGCGCACTCGGAAAGGTTGCAGGTCAGCGACGGCCAGTAGTTCATCTGGAAGTTGATGTTGAAATGGTAGTCCGAGTTCCACGGCGCTTTGAGATACTGGTTCCATTTACCCTGCAGGTTGGCCGGCAGGCTGCCGGGACGCGAACTGCTGATCAGCAGGTAGCGGCCGAACTGGAAATAGAGCACTTCAAACTGCGGATCATAGCTGCCGCGCTTTATGGCCTGCAGCCGTTCATCGGTCGGCATCCGGACCGCATCGGTGGTGCCGAGGTCGAGTTTCACCCGGTTAAACAGCTCCTGGTGCGCGGCAATGTGATC
Organism: Pontiella sp.; assembly: GCA_041582935.1. GTDB lineage: Bacteria > Verrucomicrobiota > Kiritimatiellia > Kiritimatiellales > Pontiellaceae > Pontiella. The sequence goes on along the minus strand of JBFHGU010000034.1, from coordinate 17,798 downwards.
GGCGCGGATTGCGCTGTAGGGTTTGTTCCCGACCGCTTTCAGGTAGGCTTCGCAGCGTGCGGAGGCATCGCCGGAAATATCCTCGGCATTGTTATAGCTCGTGGCGCCGACAATCAGCAGCGTCACTTCATGCGCATTGGAAACCTCGAGCACGCCGTCTTTGGAAACCACTTTGCCGCCGTCGACCATCGGGAAGAGCTGGGCTTCATAATCAATGGCCAGCTTGCCCTTAAGCACCAGCCGGCTGCCGGAAGCCGACTCCACCGTCGCGGTGTCCTGCTCGCGGAAGAGGCGCGCCTTGAAATTGATTTTTGCCTTACGGCTCGCTTTGAGGTTCACCACAATCACCTGATCCGGCTCGCTGACCAGCACTTCACGGACGTATTCCACGCCGTCGATGGTGTACTGCGTGCGGCTGATGCCGGTGGTCAGGTCGAGGTCGCGGCGGTAGTTTTCCACCTGTTCCGTATCCTCAAAATCGAGCAGCAGGTCGCAGAGCGGCTGGTAGGATTTAATCTTGTACGGACTGCCCAGCATTTTTTTCTTCGCCAGGTTCGTTGCTTCCTCATTTTTATCTTCGAACAGCAGCTTGCGCACTTCCGGCAGCGCACCGAGCGCATCCGGGTTATTGCAGTCCGACGGCTTACCGTCCCAGACCGTCTCTTCATTCAGCTGGATGCGCTCCTGGTTCACGCCGCCGAACACCATGGCGGCCAACCGGCCGTTGCCCACCGGCAGCGCTTCGTTTTCCCAGTGCACCGCCGGCTTGCGGTACCACAAAGTCAGCGGTTCAGCCGGCGCATCCGCCTCTTTCCCAAAACGCATATCCGCCTGGGGATTGTTCGATTCATCGGCCGCGTGCCGCGCTGCAAATGTTGTATTGGTCATAGTCAATCCTATCGTCAACCCCGTAAAAAGGGTCTTCAGCATTCTAAATTCCATTTCCCGTTCCTTTCATGGCGCAGCCGCCGCGGCTGGTACCTGATTGAATCCTAGGTATACATGAATGCCCCGGCGATCCGAGCGTCGCAATGATTAACCTGTTACTTTACGCTACAAGCCGCCGTTTTTATATGATACACGTTCCGAGATGAGCACCCCCGAACCAGACCGCCCGCGGATTTCCCTGCGTGATATCGCGGGCGAACTGGGCATTTCGCACGTCTCGGTCTCCAAGGCGCTGCGCGGCCTGCCGGGTGTTTCCGACGCCATGCGTGCGCGCATTCAGGAAAAAGCCGAGCAGATGGGCTATGTGCCCGACCCGCTCCTTTCCGCGCTCTCAAACTACCGGAAAAAGCACGCCGGCCGCATCCAATCCGAACTCGCCTGGATCAACGCCTGGCCGCACCCCGAAGAACTGCGGGAGCACAACGAGTTTAATCAGTATTGGGAAGGCGCCTCAAAGACCGCCGAGCGCATGGGCTACCGGCTGGAGGCTTTCAACACCGCGGACATTTCGCTGCCTCGGCTGCAGTCCATTTTCACCGCGCGCAATATCCAGGGCATCCTGCTGCCGCCCCTGTCGAATACGTCAGCACCTATCACCGCCTTCGACTGGTCCGCATACTGCGTCGTCCGGTTCGGAAGCGCAGTTCCGGAACCCCCGGCCCATTTTGTCAGCAGTTCGCAGGCGGCCAACACCATGCTGGCCTTCGACCGCATACAGCAGCTCGGATACCAGCGCATTGGTTTTGTCTGCGAATACTGGCGCAGGCGCTTCTTCGGCAGCGGCTACGTCTGGGCCCAGAAAAGCCTGCCCCCGAACCGCCAGCTGCCCCTGCTGGCCCTGAATCCTGAAGATTCATTCGAAACCCAGCAGCGCGAATTCAGCCGCTGGCTGGAACAGAACCAGCCCGACGCCATCCTGACCGACAACAGCGAAACCCGGGAAATGCTCCACAATCTCGGATTCCGCGTGCCCGATGACATCGGCCTGGCCACCACCAGCATCCATGACACCCAAATCGACGCCGGCATCGACCAGCGCCCCTACGAAATCGGCCGCGCCGCGGTCCGCATGCTCACCGCGCTGATCGCCGACAAAAGCTTCGGCCTGCCGGACTGCCGCAATGAAATCCTGATCGAAGGCCGGTGGCTCGACGGCACCATGCTGCCGAGGCAATAGAAGCGGGCCGCAGCTCTTCCGCCAAAAGCTCCAACCGGCGGTAAACACAAAAAGCTCCCGCGCTGCCGCGGGAGCTTTCTTCTGAATCTGAGCACAGAACCACTGTGCCCAGTATGTTTTCGTTTACTGCATGATCACCCGATAGAACTCGATATCGTTCTGGCCCAGCGGAATTTCCACACTGGTTTCCGGAGGCGTTCCGGTCACATTGGTGTAGGTGGTCCAATTATCGATGGTCAGGTTGTCGTTATACTGAACTTCATACGAAGCTTCGCTCGATGTATCCCAGCTCAGCGTGCTTCCGTCGAGGCTGAGTTCGTGCGCGGCCAGGATGTAGACCTCAATCGTTCCCGTGTTCGAGCGGCCGGCGTCATCCTCAACCGTCAGCGTCACGGTCTTGGTGCCCGCAGCGGCAAACGCATGGCTCGCAGTCATTCCGCTCGCCGAGCTTCCGTCGCCGAAGTCCCAGGTGTACGCATTCAGCACAGCATTCGTGACATAGTTGGTGGTGCCTGCAGCATCGAAGTAGATGTTAACCCCCACGTAAGCCGTCTCATTCGACGCGGTGATGGCCACATCAATCGGATTATTTGCGGAGATAACCACTTCGGCGCTGTTTGTTTCGCCGAGGCTGTTTACCACGCTTAGCGTATTGGTATAAACGCCGGCTTCGGTATAGGTATTGGTCGTAACCTGCACACCGCTGTCGGTGTTTCCATCGCCGAAGTCCCAGAGGTAATCCGTAATGATGCTGCCGGAGGTGGCAACGGCATAACTTTCCGAGCCGTCAAACGCAACTTCCAGCGGATAGTATCCGCTCACCGGATCGGCAGTCACTTTGGATTTCACGGTCACCACGTCACCCTCAACCGCTACGAGGCGGATTTCACAAAGGGTAAACGCATTGGCTGTAACCCCTTCCCGCGAGTTATGGCCGACAATCCGCACGCGGTCAAAAGTGGTTCCGACCGGCAGGGTGTCAATCGTGACCCGGGTGTAGTTGGAGCTGTCCTCAACCCCGGCTCCGTTTTCATAACCGACCATATCAGCCGCGTCCCAGGATCCGTTGTAGAGCTCTACATCAAAATCGTCATCACGGTCTTTTGCGGACGTATAGTTGCGTCCCCAGACATCCATAATGATCACCGGATTTTCGGAAACCGTGGTATACGAAGCAGAACCCTCAAGGAAATAGCTCAGCCAGATATCCGCTCCATCCGATTCGTTGCCGTGGAAGCCGTCCTGGTAATCCAGGGACGGCGTCGAAGCCGTCGGAGCACTCGGAAAATAGTCGAACGTATCGGTCAGCAGATTCGTCACGCTCGATCCATAATAGGCCTCACTGGACGTATCGGCATCGACCATCAGTTCAATGATATCAGCCGGACCGCCGACAGCCAGTACTTCAAGCGAAGTGGTCGCGGAGTTCGTTGCACCGACATTATCGACAACATACAGCGTAACCGTATAAGTGCCCGGATCCGCAAAGGTGTTTGTCACCACCCCGCCGCTCGCGCCGATAACCATATTGCTGGCATCTTCGCCGAAATCCCAGAGGTATTCCGCAACCCCCTGGCCGGATACCGTATTGGTGCCGGTAAAGATGACCTGAAACGGGGCTTCGCCCAGTGTGCCGGATTGCTCAATCACCGGCGCAATAATGAATGGGTCATATCCGATCGCAATTTCATTATAGGTCAGCTCATGGTCATAAACCTTGAAATCATCGATATAGCCCGGCCAGGGAAGAGCTCCATCCACCTTGGCGCCGATGGAAAAAGCCAAAATGCCTGCACCATCGATCGGCTCGGCACCGGCTGTGTTGTAGAGTATCCGCTCACCATTGGCGTATACCACCTGATCGCCGGTATCCGAGTTCTTCGTGAATACCCAATAAACCCACTCGCCGGTTTCCGTATACAGCGATGAATCCACGGCGCCGTTCAGGCGGTTATAGCCGGCATCCCAGTAAACATTTCCGTTTTCCCAGGGAAGATGGCTCTGAATTTCACGGTTGCCCGAGTCCCCGGTGGTCGATCCCTGGAACCCGCAGGTCTGCAGCGCCGAATCCGTTTTTGAGTAGGTCCACATCGCAATCGATATCTGGTTGGATACCGAATCGAGGAACGATGGATCGCTTATCGTCACCATACCGTTCGTCCCGGCCGCGCCCGCCGAAAAGTCCAGCGCATAGCCGGTACCGTCATGACCGGTCACCCATGCGGGAACCCCGTCAATGATACCGTTAAACACCCCATTCCCGGCAGTGTTTGAGACTGTGATCCCCGAACCCTCATCGAACGTCCATTCGCCGACCAATTCTGCCTGCGAAACCATTGCAGCTCCGCCCAAAATTGCACTGAGTAGTACTCTTTTCATTACGCCTCCTGTTTATTTTGGATGCGGGGCAATTCCACCCCCCGCACCGGCCGCCTGCTGACGACCACTAAACATAATATACTTCTTTCTTTCTGTCCCAAGCCGCTTCATTCTTTCCCTGTTAAGTAACAAGAATACGTGGATTTTATGGATAAAGCAGGTAACAGCAGCAAAGACAAACCGTATAAACGGGTGACCTTGCGCGATATCGCGGCAAAAGCCGGCATTTCGCATGTTGCGGTTTCCCACGCCCTGCGCAACAGCGCACAGGTTTCGGCGGGAACCCGAGAGCGGGTCAGGAAAATCGCCGATGAAATGGGCTACAAACCCGACCCGATGCTGGCGGCATTGGCACACTACCGCCGCGCCGGAAAAGAAAGAGCCAAAGGCTGCTCCCTGGCCTGGATCAATCCGTTCCAAGACCCCCAGCAGCTCCGCGCCCAGCATGAATTCGAGCTCTACTGGCAAGGCGCCTGCGACCTCGCGGCAATGCGCGGTTTTGAACTGGAAGAGTTCAATACCAGCGAATACTCCCCGAGACGCATGGACTCCATTTTTAAGGCGCGCAATATCCAAGGCATCATCATTGCAGCACTGGCCGGCTCGGAGGACCTGATCGACGGCTGGGAGCAGCTGCCCTGGCAGGACTATGCGGCAGTCCGTTTCGGCCTCAGCTCGGCCGATCCGCAGGTTCACCATGTTTCCAGTGCGCAGGTCCGCAATGCCCACCTCGCCTTCCTGAAAACCGCCGCGCTCGGATACCGAAGAATCGGGTTTTACGGTATTATTTCCGAGACCCGTTTTTTTCCGGCCGGCATCACCTTTGCACAGCTTTCCATACCCGAAACCCAGCGCGTGCCCCCGCTCCTCTTCCGCCTGGAAGACCCCGATCACTTAAAACTCGAAGCGCTCGACACCTGGATTAAAACCTACCGGCCCGACGCCATCATCACCGAGCGCCCGAAGCTGCTGGAGAAACTGACCCAGCTGGGCTACAGCGTTCCCCGCGATATCGGCGTGGCAACGCTAAGCATCCACGACACCCCAATCAACGCCGGCATCGACCAAAACTCCAAAGAGGTCGGCCGGGCGGCCGTTCGAATCCTCACCGCCCTGCTCAACGAACAGCAGTTCGGCATTCCGGAGACCGCCAGCGAAATCCTCATCGAGGGCAAATGGGTCGACGGCTCCATGCTGCCGCCGCGCAAAACCGCATAACCGATTCCGCCGTACCGGCAGCCGAACGCACCGGCCGCTTATTCCACACGGAAAACCGCAGAACCGCCATCTTCGAGAAACGTAATGAAATATCCCCCGGAACGCGCGGCATCAATCGGCTCCCCGCCGCGGTACAGCGTTGACGCCGCACCGCCGGCCGGCAGTTCGATCCGGGCATCCATGCCCTTCGGCAGCGTGACCGAAAGCGAGAACGATTCATCCCGGCTCCAGTCGATCCGGACCGGACCGCGCGGGGTCGGCACCGTGCCAGCTGCAAACGAAAGACCCGCCGGGTTCGGGCGGATCCGCGCCGTTTTCCAGCCGGGCAGCAGCGGTGCCGCGCCGAGAATACAGCGCGGCAGCAGGTTGGCCGGCGCGGCGCCCCAAGCGTGGTTCCAGTCCTGGTTCGGCTTATATTTCTGATCCCACGCCTCCCAGGTGATCGTTGCGCCGCTTTCAACCATGTGCCGCCAGCTGCGGTCGCCTTCCGCCGTCATAAGCGCAGCGGCCTGCTCGGCGGCGCCGTTTTCAAAAAGGGCTTCCATCAGATACTGCGCCGCATAGACCGAACAGGCCATTCCGCGCCCGGCCAGCCATTCAGCGACCCCGCCGCGCAGCTCCTCCGGCACCAGCCCGAACGCCAGCGGAAACAGGTTGGCGTGCAGCGAGGTGTGTTCGGTGCCGATACCGTCGCGGTAAAGTCCCCTTGTCCCGTCAAAGAACGTCTGCTGAAAAACGGAATAGGTCTTTTGATAATCTGCTTCAAAGGCCGCGGCCTCATCATCCTTGCCCAGCACGCGGGCCAGCTCGGCCATCAGCTCCAGCGCCCGAAGATGAAATGCATTCACCACCGTATTGCGGGTCGTAAAGACATAGCCGTCGCGCTCCCCGACCGGCCAATCGACAATATCACCCTTTTTGATCTGCTGCTTCGAGCTGGTGATCAGTCCGCCCGCGCCTTTGCGGTCGGAAAGAATTTTCGATTTCAGCGCTTCATAATGTTTTTTCACCGTGACGGTATCGCCGGTGTGCATCCAGTCGGCATACACCATAAACACCATGTGCGGCGGCCACTCGCTCGGCCAGGTATTATAGACCATCAGATAATCAATCGTATCGCGCGCCATCTGAAGATCGTTATCCGAGTAGTAGTGGCTCAGCTGATTCAAATAGGCATCGGCCTCATACGGAATGCGCTCGCGGTCGCCGTCCACATACACCCCCGCAAAAGTCGTCGCCTTGATGGAATAGCGGCACAGCTCCCAGATGCGGTTGAGCATGTCGTCGGAGCATTTGAAGGCCGCGGCATCATCGTTCCACGTCGAGGCATAAGCCGCCTGCCGCACCACCTGACCGGGTTCAAGGCTGCCCGGCCAGCCTTCAATCTCCACCCACCGGAACGGCAGAATAACGCCCCACTCCTGCGGCAGGCGAATCGCCGGCGGCTTGTGATCGTAATTGGTGTTCCGCCTGTCTTTTGCCGGAGCGGCGACAACCGCGGCGCCGTTCACCAGGGAAACTTCCGCGGCTTTATAACGAACCGTCCCCGGCGGTTTGCGGTTCACCCGCCCGTTTTTCAGGTCCTCCCCGAAATGCACCGTCACCGCTGCATTCGACGGAGCCGTCAACCGCACATTGCCGAAAGCAACCCGCCCGAAATCCGCCAGATACGTGCCGTCATCCAGCCTGACGATCGATACCGGCGCCTCATCCGCCAGATGCGTCGGCGCGGCGCCGGCAGGCCGCAGCCACGTAATACACACGGCACATAAAATGCATATTCGGAAAAACTGTTGTCTCATATTTCGTTCCCATGCTGCTCGGTTTTATTCAGCGATGCAGGATCCTGCCGGTTTTGAGCTGCCGGTCAGGGCAGTTCAACCCGAGTACGATAGAAGGCGTTCGAGGTCATGAGGGACGAATCGCTCAGTTCAACGACAGAATCTTCGGAAAGTACTTCCCAATCGATATCTGTCCAGCTCGCGGGCACCAACGAGGGCGTACGTTCCAGTGTGTAGCGCCGGCCGCTCTTTCCTGAAAAGACGGATTCAACGGGGCCGGCCGGCACATTCAGGAACACCACTGGGGTCCAGCGGTCAGACGCATCCCCGGGATCCGTATTGGCAACAAACTCCTCTTCGGTGGTGGCGCCGTCGCCGTCGCCGTCCAGCTCGTCGCCCGCAACGGCGGGATCGTCCGCATCCTGACCAAACATGGCCGCCTTCCAGTTGGCCTTGAGGACGGCGGCATCCGGTGCTGCGGTTTCGCTCAGCCAGAACGAGTGCACGCCGCCGGGCACATTTTCAATCACCAATCGGCCGTCCGTAACGGGAACCTCGACGACGGTGCCGTCGTAGAGTACCGCCGGAGAGGCGTATCCTTTAGAGGGAATCGACACCGCAGCCGTCACGTTACCGGGAATCTCCACGGTCATGTAAAAATTCGTCGGCGCGTTATCCACATCGATCCTGAACGTCCCGCGGATGGTCGGGATGGTACCGGAAGCGCGGCTCAGCCCGTTCGTTCCGTCACCGCTTCCGAGCTGCGGTTTGATCTCCGCTTCACCGAATCCTGCCGTCAGCGGCTTTAATCCCAATACATAGCGGGGAATAATATTTCCGGGAGCCGCGCCCCAGGCATGGTTCCAGTCCGTGTTGGATTTATAATCATTATCCCAGGCTTCCATCGTGATGGTGGCGCCCTCGAGCAGCATGTTGTACCAGTGCCGTTTGTAATCGGGATCATCGTCGGCCATCAGACCGATCGCATAGTCGGCTTCGCCGCCTTCAAACAGCGCTTCCAGCAGGTATTGCGCGCCATAGACACTCGGTGCCATCCGTTTAGTCTTGAGGAACGTCATAACGGAATCGACCCGGCCGGTCGGCACCAGCCCCATGGCCATAGGGAAAAAGTTCGCATGCGCCGATACGTGAGCTGCCGTCTCGCCGTCCTGATACTGCGCACCGTTCCAAAACGCCGTATTGAAGGCGCTTTCAATTTCAGCCACCCGATTGGTAAAGGTGTCCAGATCGGAGCTCTTTCCGAGAACGGAGGCCATTTCGGCCAGCAGAACCCAGGATTTATAGTTAAAGGCATTCACTACCGTGTTCACATCCGAGAACGAATAGCTGTCCCGTTCGGAAGTCGGCCAGTCCACAATATCCTCCTCACCCTCCGTGTTCAGCAGCCCCCCTGAGAGTCCATCCGTGTATTGATCGATGTGTTCGAGGATTTTAGCGTAGTTGACCGCCAAGGCTTCCAGGTTGCCCGTATGCATGTAGTCAGCCCAGGCCATCAGCGGGAAATGCATCTTCCACTCCGTCGGCCACGTCGAGTTATCGAGCAGGAACTCATAGGTGTAACGAGCGAGCGTATATTCCCGATCGACGGCATAATGGCTGAGCTGGTTAATGTAGGCATCGGCTTCATAAGGCGTACGCTCGCGGTCACCATCCACATAGGCCCCGCAGAAACTGGTGGCCTTCATGGAATAGCGGCACAGCTCCCAGACCTGGTTGAGCGTGTCATTCGACGAGCTGAAGCCGGCGGCGTCATCATCGAAGGGAATGTGCAGGATCCACTGGCGGATATCGCTTGCGGTGATAGAGGCCGGACAATTGATCAGTTCAATATAGCGGAACGGTGTAACGTCTCCGGCCCATCCCGTGATATCAAGCGGATCGTAATTGACGTTAAAACTTGTGGCAGGCGGGCGGATTTCGTAGGTCACATCCCCATCGCTCAGGCTTTGCGTCGTGGAACTGTAACGGATGGTCGATCCGGGTTCCGTATCCACACTCATTCCCGTCGATTTTTCACCGAAGCGCACTTCCATGGATTGGCCGGCAAAATTTCCATTCATCCGGAGCGTGATGTAGCCGAAAGCATCCCGGCCGAAGTCGATGTAAAAGTTTCCATCGCCCTTATCCAGAACCTTCGTCGGCGCCGCCGCCGTATTGAATTCGGGCTGGTAGCGCCCGGCCCAGTCGAAGCCGCTGCTGTCCGCATCGGAAGCCAAATGGATGGAGCGTGCGCCGGTCTGCGGCGAGCTCGATTCAATGCTGAACGATTGAACAAACGACCAGTCGCTGGCGATGTCGTCCTCGCCCCAGGTGCGCACTCGCCAGAAATAACCGCCGCCGCGCGTCAGTTCAGACCCCGCGGCATACTCCACATCCACAGATTCTGCAGAGGTCACCTTGCCGCTGTCCCACACATCGCCCGTGCCGGCGCGGGCCAGTGCCGCGCTGGACGAAACGATGATCTGATAGGCGGTCTGAAGATCGCCCCGGGCCGCCGGATGAAAGATCCAGGTAAACTCCGGTTCAGTATCTGGAATCGTGGTGCGGTGGGGATGCGCCAGCAGATCGACCATGAGACCGGTCGGTGTGGTTGAATCCACCGTTCCGGGATACGCTACGCCAAGGTTTGGATCCGTATCAGCAGCCTGCTCGCTGCTGTTGTCATAGGCATCGCCATCGGGATCATCCGTACCGCTCTGTGTCAGATCACCGAAATGAGCGTACTCCCAGTCGTCGTTCAATCCATCCGCATCGCTATCGCCCGGAACGGATGCCGTATCGCCCGGAAGGGTTCCGGCAGCAAACTCTTCGGCATTGGTAAACCCGTCGCCATCGTGATCGTCCGATCCATCTTCCGAGAGCGAACCGATATAGAGTGTTTCCCAAGCGTCGGGCAGCCCATCCCCGTCCACATCATTCGGGTCGGAGAAAATCGTTGGATCGGTTCCGTTCTGATATTCCTCCAGATTCGTAAAGCCGTCGTTGTCGGGATCTTCCGATCCGTCCTGAGTCCAGAGCGATTCAAAATAGGTTAATTCCCAGGCATCGGGCAGGTCATCGCCGTCCAGATTATCCGGATCATTGGCTGTCGTTGGGTCGGTTCCGAATTCATATTCCTCCAGATTGGTCAGGGCATCACCATCAAAGTTATCACCGGGAAGCACATCGTTAATGTCCTCGATGGCATCGTCAGGATCGGCATCGATAATCTGCTGCTCCCACTCGTCGGACATTCCATCGCGGTCTGCATCTGTATATCTGAAAACAAAATCGACCGAGCTGCGCGCCACGTTGCTGATGCGGGCTTCATCGATCAGCCCCGGGAAGGCCTCGGTTGAGCCGGTCCCGCTGAGATAACGGCCCTCGTTGCCCAGCATCAGTTCGGCCGAAAGACTGGTTGTCGTGAGCGGACTGTTCCAGGTATGCAGCACCTGAGCCTGAGTATTACTCCCGTCGGCGGGCGTCCAGTACATGGTATAGTCCCCGTCGGAATACGTTATAGCAGCATGGTACCAGCTGTTCGTCCTAAGGGTCCCAACCGATATGCTCACCGCGTCTCCTCCCAGATTAATAGGATTCCACTCCAGCTGCTCCGAACTGTTCAGTCGGAACTGAAAACCGCGTGACCCGTCACCGGAATCCATACACCAGATCTGGCCGTGATCCGTGAGATCGGATACAGCAGGTTTAACCAGCGCCTCCAGCGTAAACTGGCCATTACTGATAATCGTGTTGAAATTGATCTCATCGCCATACTCAAACCCATCGCTCGGCGTATCAACGTCGATCCCGATTCCCCGCTCGGACCAGGCCCCCATCATATCCGCCGCGCCGCCGAACAGTCCGGCCGCGCCCAGCACATCGGTCACCTCATCCGCGGAGGCATCCACCGTATAGGCACCGGATCCGGCGCCGGACCCCTCCCATGCGGCCGTTCCAGATCCTGCCGTTTCATCAAGATGGAAGAGATAAACCGTATGGGCATCGTTGGTGTAGGCGCTGAGATAATCATCAAACGCGCCATATAGTGTCAGCGCATCATACCCCACGGTATTTCCCGACTTCGGTGACATTGGATACCAGCGGAAGGTCACACTGCTGATTCCCTGAAAAGCGGCGGCGCTCAAGTCAACGGATGTAGCCAGAGGAGCGGAACGCAGCGCTGAAGTGGGCAGATTATCAACACGCGCAATATAATCAGCAGGATCAAAGGGTTCGCCGTCAACGGCCGCATACAGCACATAGCCGCGCGTCTCGGAGGTCCCCCCGCGCGCAATCCCGAAGTCCAGCGAGGTTAAATCCATGGTTTTCCCCGCATCCGCGGCAATAGTGTATTCCTGATATCCGGTTGAAAACGAATTCGTAACGACAGCAAAACCCGACTGGTTGTCTGCGCCGAGATCAAACCCGCCCCCCGTGGCCGATCCCGACCACGGTTCAGAGTTCCAGAATCGTCCAAGCCCCTCGCCGGAGTTGCCGAATTCGGTCGCTGTAGGCCCCGAAATATCGGCGGCATTAGTTACCGAAACCATTGAGGCATCATACCCGTTCGCCCCCGCACTTTGCGCGGTGGAAATCCGATACAGCACCCCCGCCTGCACGTAGGAACTTCCCAGCAAACAAGTTCCTGCAACCAATATAATCCGAATCATCTTCATGGACTTTTCCTCTTTTCGTTCCTAACGATCATGTCGGCACTCCCCCGGCACGCACGAGCTACTTCGTTCCGTTCAACGCCGCACGAAGTTTTTCGACTTCCGCATCCAGCGGTGTGCTGCAGTGGCGGGCATACTCTTTCGTATAGAGCGTCGAGAGGGTACTGAACTGTTCCGGCAGCCGCTTATAGGCGGCCCACGCCGTATCGTACGCATCGATCCAGAGCTTCATCGCCTTTGCATCGCCCCGTGCCTCGGCATCGGAAAGAAAAACCGCCGCGCGGTAAATTTCGTAGAGGTGCAGGCCGTAATACGCCGAGCCCACCGCAAACTCGCGCGTCTCCGGCGCAGCCCACTGAATCGCTTCCGACAGCTCAACGATACGCTTCCACATTTCGATCGACTCATCCTTCTGGCGCAAATTCCGCGCCTGACCTTCGGCGGTTTTTGCCGGCGCAGGCCAGCCGATGCCCTGGTCGCGGGTCCACCACTTATCCATGTCCAGATGGGTTGTATTACGCCCGCGCACCACGGCGTCGGCCGAGAGCAGGCACAGCTCGCGGAAACGCTTCACATCCGCATCGCTCAGCTGCAGCTTTTCTTTGGCATACTGATTAAACAGCACCTCTTCGCTCTGCGACGGATCATTCGCCCACTGCGCCATCACCCAGGCATTCAGGTCCGGCCAGAGTTCGCTGGTAATGTACGGACCGTCCCAGCCGCCGCCGCGCGTCCAGGTCCAGACGCCGGCATAGAGTTCCGGCGTCTGTTCCGTAAAGTCGCGCAGGCTGCTGATCGCTCCCTCGGGCATGCGTTCGTGCTCTTCAAAGCCTTCAATCACTCCGTTGGCAATATAGTTCGGGTAGGCGCCCTTACCTTCATATTCGCGCGCGCACTGCACTTCCACAATCTGCTTATGCCGGCCCATCCCGATAATTTGACTGAAAGGACAGCCGCGGTGGAAATCGCCTTCGCACTGTTTAATGCTGATGGTCAGGTTCGGATGCGGCTCCACGGCATCATTCACCGCCATGTAGGTTCTGGTGCTGCGGTCGAAGGCAATCCAGGTGCGGAAGATCAGCTTCTTGTTCCGTTTCACGCAGACCTCTTCGCGCAGCAGCTGCATCAGCGGAATAATGGTCTTTTCCGAGCTGCCCTTGTTTTCAATCGCCCCCTGGTGGAACGGCGCGTCATGCAGGTAGGTTTCGCCGATGCGCACCACCAGCCCGTCAAAATCCTCAAACTGATCAAACATTTCATCCACCTGCGCACGGATCAATTCCTGCACACGCGGATTGCGCGCATCGCCGAAGGTCTCTTCAATGCCTTCCTTTTCGATCAGGCGCTTCGGAAACAGCACCATGTCCGACATCGCAAAGGTCTGCATGCCCAGCTCTTTACAACGCGCCAGGTTGGCCTTCACCACCTTGGCCTTAGCATCCACCCATTCGCGGTCCGGCGTGCCTTTCGGCAGAATATCCTTATCCACCGATTCCCAGTTGATCGCCAGCATCGGCGACTCAAACAGAAAGTATACCTTCCCGTTATAGCCCATCTCCTGTATCACCGCCGGATCATTATACGCGCTCTCATACAGCGGCTCCCCCGGATTGTGATGAACCATATCCAAAACCATCGGTTGACCTCCCCAAACCACGGATCCCATTGAAAGGCAGCCTGCCGCCGCCGCGAATTTTAATGCCGTCATATTCCTCATCCCATTCACCATCCTGTTTACTTCACACCACAAAAACCCTTTATTTATACCATCAAGCTATCCGCCGGCACAAAACCCGTATGCCCTCATTTTTGAGGACAAAACCGCGCGGCGGCTGGTGTAAGGTGCACCCGCCGTTTTCTGATGAGGATAAAACGGACCGGTGAGATAGGAAGACATGGAGCGATTAAAAAAATACAGCCTGCACGGCCGGGGAATCGGTTTTTTTCTCGGACTGACCGCACTGGCCGCCGCGTTCAGCTGCCGGACCGCAGCGACCCCATCCCGCAACGCGGGCTGGAGCCGCGCCTCCCTTACCGCCCTCGAACAGCGGACGCAGGCTATTGATGCCGAGCTGGCATCGCTGGCCGAACTGAGCATGCGCAACGGCCTCGGCACCGGCGGATTCCGCTCGCTCCCCGGCGACACCCCGAACCGGCGCGAGTGGGTCCGGATTGATTGGATGCAGGATCGCCCCATCGATCAGATTACACTCGTTCCCGCCATTCGACGCCGCAGCCGAACCGGCTTTCAGGCCGACGGATTTCCCGTTGAATTCAAACTGATTGCCGGCTCCGCCCGAAACCCCGGCGGCACGGTCATTGCGGCCTTCTCGGCCGCCGATCACCTGCTGCCGCGCATCGCGCCGGTCACCGTTTCCTTTCCGCCCGTGAGCGCCTCGTGGATCCGGCTCGAGGCCGACCTCCTTTCGCGAAGCACCAAAGACAACCGGTTTGCCCTGCAGCTCGCCGAGATCATGGTCTTCAGCGGCCTCGAAAACATTGCCCTCCACAGCCCCGTTCAGGTCTCTTCTGACGGACAGGGCACGAGCCTGGCAATCTACAAAGAAGCGCTCGTCGACGGGCAGACCCCCTACGTCATGGATGCGGCCCGCGGCCCCGAAAGCCCGGCCTCGGTCAGCAATATAACCGGCGTTGAAAACCCTGCGCTCACGATCGATCTCGGGGAAACCTACCCGCTCGACGAACTCCGCATGCACGCCCTGGAGGTAACCGATACCGTGCCCCAGACCACCGAATCCGCCACCGGCATTCCCTTCCATATGCGGGTCGAAGGGGCCGAACGCCCCGATTTTTCCGATGCGGTTCTCCTGCTTGAGTACCGCCGCACACCGCCCTACGAAACGGGGCCGATCCTCATGCAGCGTTTCCCGAAAACACCCTGCCGCTACGTGCGGCTGTCCGTGGCCGAGCCCTACCGGGGCAAGCGCTATGCCTGGCTCGCCTTTGCTGAAATTGAACTCCTTTCAAAAAGCAGGAACGTCTCCCGCGGCAGGCGGTTTCAAACCAGCTACGCCGCCGAATACGCACAGCATTTGGACGCGCTGACCGACGGCAGCAACCTCTATGGCGAAATCCTGCCCATCCGCACCTGGGTCGAACAGCTGGCCCGCCGCCATTCCCTCGAATCCGAACGTGCCGTCATTGCCGAAGAGCTGACCCGGCGCTATGCCCGCCAGCAGCGCCTCCTGCAGCAAATGACCTGGCTCACCGCACTGCTGCTGGCCGGCACCGTTTTCGCCGTACTGCTGCTGCGGATCCTGCAGATGAACAACATTGCCCGCATTCGGGAGCGCTTTGCCGCCGACCTGCACGACGAGCTCGGCGCCAACATCCACACCATCGGACTCATCCAGGAAATGGCCGTCGAGTCCCTCGATACGCCGGAACAAGCGGCCGAACTGCTGCAGCGCAGCCGGGAACTGACCCGGCGCACCGGCACCGCCGTCCGCCACTGCATCAGCCTGCAGGAAGCCGGAGGCCAGCTCAACGACCTGCCCGATGCCATGCACAAAGCCGCCCGGCGCATCCTCGCTGATCTCGAATATGACCTGTCCATTGAAGGCGAGGCGCTGCTGGAAACGCTTCGGCCGCGCACCCGCACCGACCTCTTTCTCTTCTACAAAGAGTGCCTGGTGAACATCAGCCGCCATGCCGATGCAGACCACTTCAGCACCACGCTGACCGCCGGCCCGAAAACAATCCGGCTGGTGATTGCCGACAACGGCCAGGGCATCGGCCAGGAAATCCCGGCCTCGCTCCAGCGCCGCGCCCGCCTGCTCCGCGCACAGCTCACCATCTGCAGCCCCGAGACCGGCGGAACGGAAATTATCCTGCAGCTGCGCCGCCGGCGCTGGCGGCCCCGCCGATTCAAGGAACACAACGATGAACGCTAAAATCAACGTCATGCTGGTGGAAGACCATCCCGACTACCGGGAGATTCTGGCCTTCGCACTGGAAAAGAATGAACCGTTCGAACTGACCGGCCGGTTTGGAACCGCCGAACGGGCCCTGCGCAGCGTGCAGGATCCGCGCGGCCGCAGCGCGCCCGATGTCATCCTGCTCGACCTCAGCCTGCCGGGCATGAGCGGACTGGACGCACTCCCCTGGTTCAGGAAATACCTGCCCGGCACGAAAATCATTGTCCTGACGCAGTCCGAGGCCGAGGCCGATGTGCTCAGCGCCATTCGCCACGGCGCATCGGGCTACCTGCTGAAATCCTCCAGCATGAAAGAGATCCTTCAGGGCATTCACGCCGTTATGCAGGGCGGCGCATCGCTCGATGCCTCGGTGGCCCGGTTCATTCTCAGCACCCTCCAGCAGCAGCTCCCCCCCGCCCCGTCTGCCGAAGAACCCGAGCTGTCCGGACGCGAGCTGGAAATCCTTCAAATGATTGCCGACGGCCTGGCCAAGAAAGAGATTGCGGCCGCGCTCAGTATCAGCACCAGCACTGTCGTCACCTACGTCAACCGCATCTACACCAAGCTCAATGCCGCCAATGCGCCGCAGGCCGTCAACAAAGCCCACAAGCTCGGCCTTTTCAAACCGGAATAGGTTCCCTGCCCGCAGCGACGGGACCCCGGTTCCGGACGCGCGCTAAAAGGTCTGCTCTGCCCGGAGTATTTTTCCATTGCGCAATTCGCGAACAGACACCTTGGCCTCGCCCGTCTCGCTGTCCAGTTCGGTAATGGTGATTTCCTGCACCCGTCCGTCGGTCAGTTCAATAACCAGTTCGCCGGCACTCTCGGCGGTCACCGATTTGATAACCGATTCCGTCTCATACGGCTCAATCACGGACAGATAGCGCGCTTCGTTTCCGCGGCTGCGCACCGCCATCGTTTTGCGGCGCTGCGATTCATCGCCCATCGGGAAATCACCGCCGGCCACGGCTTTAAAGCCGACCGCATCCAGGCCGGAAAGATCGACGCAAATCACCCCGGCTTTGGTTTTATCCTGCGGCTGCGCCGGTGCGGAATCCGCCATCAGCTCGCCCTCGATTCTGATGGGGCCGCCGTAATAATCCTCGCCCTTCGCCGGCTGCAGGACATTTTCATATGCCGCAGGCAAGTCGGCAATAAACACTTCGGAACCATCCCCCAGCACCAAACGGGCATTGCCCCAGAAAAGGGTGTTGTTGCCGGGGTTTTCAGTTCTCGATATCAGGACCAGCTCTTTTTTACCGGTCAAATCCGCTTCAATCTGCTTTGCGCCCAGGACCCAGGCTCCGGTGCTGTCGTCAACCAGCGTTTCGCCATCGGCCTCGACGGTAAACCAAAAGCGCTTATTGACTCCGAAGCTTTCGGAAGCGGTGCCGATCATAATTTCATTCTGTTTCGGCCAGGCATTGAAGACATCCATCTTCAGCACGCCGTCCTCACTGTAAGGCATGCGGGCACCGGCGTTGTCCGCACCTTTGCCCCAGCGGGTTTCAAAAGAAGCACGGGAGGTGCCTTCGGTCCTATACCACTGACAGTCGGTAATAAACTGCGCCGCCGATAACGTACAAATAGTTTCGCACATTTGAATAAGAGGTCCTCCGGCTGATACGATCAGCCAGTGAGTGCAATCACATAGGAGGACCACATGGAAAGAAGCCAGAAC
>JBFHGU010000033.1:0-39767 GCA_041582935.1 Pontiella sp. | reverse complement strand
CAAAATTATTCCAGTATAATGGAGCTGCCGTATGTGAACGGCGGGCTGTTCAGGGAGCATTTCGACATCCCTGCTTTTTCGGCCAAGTCGCGCCGGATGATTATTGAGAGCGGATCGCTGAACTGGTCGGAAATCAATCCCGACATTTTCGGCTCCATGTTCCAAGCCGTCATCGATCCGGAGGAACGGCACAATCTTGGGCAGCACTATACCTCCGTCACCAACATCATGAAGGTGATCGAACCGCTCTTCCTGAATGATCTGAAAGAGCAGTTTGAAAAAGCGAACAACCGGGTGCAGAACAAAAAACGGGTAGAAGAGCTGCATCAGCTGCTCGAGCGGATCTGGAACCTGAAAATTTTTGACCCGGCCTGCGGCTCCGGCAACTTTTTGATTATTGCCTATAAGGAACTGCGCCGTCTGGAAATGGAGATCTTTGAGGCACTCAATGAATTTCCCGTCTCCAAAATCCGGGTGGATCAATTCTACGGCATCGAAATCGCCGACTTTGCCTGTGAAACCGCCATCCTCGCCCTGTGGCTGGCAGAACACCAAATGAATCTGGAGTTTACCAAACGCTTTAAGCACTCGCTCACTTCTCTGCCGTTGAAAGATGGGGCCAACATTGTCTGCGACAACGCCTGCCGAAAAGGGTGGTCGGAAGTGTGTCCTAAAGAAGAGGGCGACGAAATCTATGTCCTTGGCAACCCGCCGTATCTGGGCGCAAGAAACCAGAGTCCGGAACAGAAAGATGATTTGGAGTCGGTTTTTGATGGGCAAAAAGAATACAAGGATTCGGATTATGTTACCTGCTGGTTTTTGAAGGGGGCCGAGTATATTCAGGGTATCAATGGTCAGTTTGCTTTTGTTTCGACCAATTCAATCACTCAGGGCGAACAGGTTGGTTATTTGTGGCCGAAGATTTTTGATCGTGATCTGGAAATCGGCTTTGCGCATCAGTCGTTCAAATGGACAAACAACGCCAAGGGGAGCGCGGGTGTTACCTGTGTCATTGTTGGTGTCCGCAATCCATCAGATGACAGCAAAGTTATTTTCAAAGACGGTTTGTCAAAAATTGTTTCCAATATCAGTCCGTATCTGACGGAAGGCGGGAATGTCTGTGTTCACAAAACCACAGCGCCCATTTCAAGTATTCCTAAAATGGTCATGGGGAATATGGCTCGTGATGGTGGTAACTTGATTTTATCGTCTGCTGAGAAAAATGAGTTGTTATGTGAACATCCCGAAAGCGAAAAGTTGTTGCGACGGCTTTATGGGTCTCAAGAGTTCATCAAAGGACTGGAGCGATGGTGCTTGTGGATTGAAGATGATCAGCTTGATATTGCGAAGGGTATTTCGCCGGTTCATGAGCGAATTCAAGCGGTTTATAATTTCCGAATCTCATCCAGTGCCAAAACAACACAGGCATATAGTTCAATTCCGCACAAGCTAGCACAACGAGCACATAAAGAAACCCAGTCGATTATTGTGCCCCGTGTTACGTCCGAGCGTCGTCAGTATATTCCGATGGGCTTTTTGACAAAGGATCAAATCATCACGGACTCGGCCAGTGCTATTTACGATGCCGACCCCGTGATGTTCGGGGTGCTGTCTTCTGCCATTCACATGGCATGGGTACGGGCAGTGGCGGGAGGTCTTGAAACTCGAATCCGATATTCAGCTCAAATTTGCTATAATACTTTCCCGATTCCGGATTTAACGGAAAAGCAGAAACAAAACATCACGATGCATGTGATGGAGGTGCTGGAGGAACGGGAAAAGCATTCCCAGAAAACGATGGCGCAACTATACGATCCGGACAAAATGCCGGATGGCCTACGCGAAGCTCATCGCAACCTCGACCTCGCCGTTGACCGGATCTACCGCGCCAAGCCTTTTACCTCCGACGAAGAACGCCTCGAACACCTCTTCGCCCTTTACGAAAAAATGACCGCCAAGGAGAAACTGGTGTAATCATGAAGGATAACGAGCGCCAACCCTCTGTTAGTAAAGAAATGAAATCGGTCATTTCGCAAATCGAACGTGTTACGCGTCCCGTTACTCAGATGGAAAAGCTCGCCAAAACCATCAATCCAATGGGTGAAACGCTTTGTGAGATCAATAAAAGGATTGAACCTATTGCTCAACTGAAGTCCTGTATAGAAGCATCTCAGCCTTTCAAAGCCGCAGTTCAGAGCACAATGGGTTTTCAGGAGTTAGCGAAAGAGCTTACCAGCAAGCTCAATCCAATCATTGAATTTCAGTCCGTTATAAGCCAACGCCTAGAGCCTTATAAAAAGGTGATGAATTCAATTGGCAGCATTGTCGATGAGATCGGAAGAACCTTTGCACCATCAATAATTCGTTTCAACGAGGTCTTAGACCGTGTCCCGGTAGTTACAAAAGAAGTATTGCTCCTCATGGCTGAGAATGGGTGGTTTGTTGATCCGGAATTGACCCTAGATTATTTCGTAGATTTTCTTTCTGCACACGAAGATGGTAATATTGATGAGATTGAGGAGTCATTGGCTGCCTTTTTTGAAGAACGGTGTTCCGACATCGAAAAAAGCGTCACCGAAAGATACCCTGAAAGAGCTGGTGTTCTAAAGGCAGCATTTAATGCGCATAAGACCGGACAGTATTCTTTATCAATCCCGGTATTCTTAGCCCAAGCAGATGGCATCACCAACCAGTTGCTGGGCAAGCATTATTTCCTCAACAGTGGCCGAAAAGACATTGCTCGTTATGTGAATGAGATAGTTGATGCTTCATACGAAGCGGTTCTTCTCTCCCCGCTACGAGAAGAATCCCACTTTCCAATTTCTCGCCCCGGCAACGGCAAGAAGGTTCAGCATTTGAACCGCCACGCGATTCTACACGGAGACTTTATTGAGTATGGGACGCGGGAAAACAGCCTGAAAGCTCTCTCGTTCCTGAATTATATTGCCGTTGTTTTTGGTGATGCTGTGTCCGGCGGCAATATTAAAGACAAAGAACAGATAGCTGTTGGTGACAGAACGGCGCAGGGAACCCTAGGTATAACCTTATGAGCAGAGAATCTGACATTAAACGGCTGGCACAAGCAGAAGCTCTTGAAAATCTTTCTCGGAAAATCCCCAATTCTGAACTGGTAACTGTATATTGGTCAGAAACAACCGAAACGCATCGTCATGGCATCTATTGCGCATTGATACCTGAATCGAACCTAGAGCAAAGTCGCCAAGATTTTTCATGGGACTTCTCGCACGGCGATGGCTTGCCGGGGGCAAGTATTCACTGGGTAGATGATAAGGAAATAGCCACATATTACAGATATGGCCATACGCGAGGCGTTGAACCGCTAATCATTGACAGGATATTTAATGGAATGCGACCAGACTACCAAGAGATCAGCGAAGAATTTCGCCATTTTCATCGTCTATATCATGAGCAACGTGACAATAAGTTTTACAAGATTGATGATGGTGGCACCGAACACCTCGTGGCGATTATTGAACCGGATCGTATTCAGATCCGAGTAAAGGAAATTAGGCAATTCCTTGCTATCAAAGAAATGCATTTGGCGATTTTTTTCGATTATGTTGAGTATTCCAGACTGGGCCTTGACGAGTTTGAATTAGCTGAAAGGATCAATGAGCGAAATGGCGACTCTGAATGCTGGTGTCTCAGTTATGGCGACAGCCATGGGATGTGTGGTTTCCATGCTTTTAGCAGGTTATGTGGAAAACGGTTCATTGCCCCAGTTCCAAAAGAAAAAAGCGGCATGTGGGGCTTTGCAGAAAAAGAGCAAGATCAGTACGCCGATTTCATAATCGGATCGGATGATAACGGCGATGGAATCATACATACATCAGACCCGGCTAAACTGGCCAATAACTTTGGTGCTAACAAAGGAGCTCCCAACTATCTAACAGCGGTTCATTTCCGAAAATCAGTCTTGGATAAATACTATAATTTGCCGGGGAAATTCTCTGTGGAAGACTCGTACCTACGTTGCGGCTCTCTTTGGGGGCTTCAGATGGATAACCACCATGGTGATAAAGTTTGTGCGTGGCTCGGCGATCTTGGCCGCGATTTGCCGTACGAAGAGCAATTGCACTGGCGGAGTCACAATATTGAGCCTGTAGGCGAGGTAAGCGATGTTTATTTTAAACGCCAAATCATGGCCGTTGCCACAGATTCAGAACAACCCGAACATATTTTCAAAAGCGAATATAGTGATCTGCTTCGAACCAGTTCCTCGGCATTAGGATGGAGAATTCTTTTGCCGTTGACTGAGGGAGATAAACACCATCTAAAATCGCTCAGGATACCTGCCTCTGATGAGCAGTGTGATTTTGACGGTTTGACTCTGGCTCTCACCAAAATCCTTGTTGACTCATTAAACGAGAAACAGCTTAACAAATTCATACCAAACGAAGATCGAGGGGTAATTAAAGGCAGTATTTCGCGGCTGGAAAAAGCTCTCGACGAATGCGGTGTAACGGGATACCAGGAACATGTTGGCTTTCTCAGAAAGCTCCAGAATCTGAGATCAACCGGCGTTGCTCATCGGAAAGGTAGCAAATACGAGAAAATTGCGGAGGAATTCGGCATAGAAAACAAGAACCTATCCGCAGTGTTTGAAGAGATTCTCGTTAAAGCTGCCGCTGTGCTCCGCTTCCTAAAAGAAACTATTAGTATGGGAGACTTGAGTCATGGGTGATCTAATCTCAAAGCTATCTTCATATAATATTTTCAACTACCTATTGCCTGGCATCGTTTATGTGGCGATCATATCTATGATCACCGACTACAATCTCCAGCAAGAGAACCTTCTGATAGCTGGGTTCCTGTACTATTTCATCGGATTAGTAATAAGTCGCATTGGCTCGCTGGTTGTTGAACCGGTCGCAAAAAAATGTAAGATAGTGGTTTTCTCCCCATACAAGGATTTCGTGAAGGCCTCGGCATCTGACTCCAAACTGGAAATTTTATCTGAAGCGAACAACACGTATCGCACACTTTCGGCACTTTTCCTCGTAATTCTTGTTACAAAGCTTTTTGAGATAGCATCAGAGAGGTGGGAAGTAAGTTCTTCGGGCACGTCATGGGCACTCTTGCTTGGACTACTAGCACTCTTCATTTGTGCTTTTCGGAAGCAATCAAATTATATCAAAGAGCGCGTGGAACACATGATCAATGATAAGGGAGAGCAATAATGCAACTCACTGTATTCAATGTATCACACGGCTTTTGTGCATACCTTATTGCCGATAATGGCAATGTGATGCTGTTTGATTGCGGCCACAACGAGGAAACCGGCTTTCGGCCATCCACTTATCTCCCCGCGCATCAGTGCACCGGCATTGAGCACCTCATCATTCAAAACTACGATCAAGACCATGTTAGCGACTTGCACAACCTCACTCCGCGCATTCCTGTAACACGCTTCTTTAGAAACGGCACTGTTTCCGCCGACTCCTTAAAGCAGATTAAAGAGGAGTCTGGGCCTCTGACAAATGCGATGGAGAAGGCAATTGATATGCATCGCACGTTCATTCATCCGGTAACGAGCCCGCCAGTATTTCCAAACATCGAATTTGAAGTGTTTTATAATAATTATCCCCAATTCACTGATACCAATAATCTAAGCCTAGTATCTTTTGTGCATTATGATGGTACTGGGATCGCTTTTACCGGCGATCTTGAAAAAGCTGGATGGGAGGCTCTGCTGGGGGACTCTTCATTCTGCTCTCACCTAAAACGAACTAATATATTCATAGCTTCCCATCATGGCCGAAGCTCTGGATACTGCGAAGATGTATTCGATCATTGCTCTCCAGATATCGTGATCATTTCTGACAAAGAGATCGTTCATGAAACCCAAAAACAAACATACGCAAAACATGCATCAGGGATACCTTGGAATGGTGGGCCGGAGAGAAGATACGTTTTAACCACTCGTTCCGATGGCGACATTCAGTTCACCAAAACCATTGGGAAAGGATACCATATACAGGTAGGATAAGATGAGTAACGAAGTGCAAAGTGGAGAATATGAAGAGCAGCTGAGACAGTATGCTGCCCAGCTCGAAGACCTGAAGCTCCGGCAAGAGGCCTTGATGTACGAGGCAGCACGGGAGTACAATAAGTACATTGTCACGTTATCCGCTGGCTCGCTCCCCCTTTCGGTTACAATCTTTTTGCACTTCCACAACAAGCTCACTCCCGAAGCACTGGTTTGGATATATTGCGCATGGTTCGCATGGACTGTTTCAATCCTCGGAATAGTAATATCGTTTAAAACTTCATACAGAAGTCACCGGAAGGCCATTGACCAAATTTCGGACGAAGATTCACTCGAAAAGGTACGAACCGGCGCGGAACAATTCGGGGGACATTACACAACGGTCACGAATATTTTAACGGAGCTGTCATTATTTGCATTCATTGCTGGAACTGTTTTATTCCTCATATTTTCAACCCTAACCATGAAAGGAACAACAATGAGTGACGAAAGAAAACCCACCGGCCAAACAGGAACAACACAGATCAATGATCACGGAACAAAAGGTTCAGTTCCGGAAAAGAACACGATTCCTTCTGCTCCTCAGAAGCCCAGCACTTCGGAAAAGAAGTAGATATTACACGATGCAAGGTGGTTGAAATACCAGGGAGGGCATATGATTAAGCAGCTATTTGATTTTCTAAAAGAAACCCCATACAGGATTCTTTTGCTCTTTCCGTCCTTTATCCTGTTCATCATTGCTTTCATTGCCTTGCAGAAAGAGTTGTCTATTTGGGCATGGATTTCCTGTTGCATAGGAGGAACAGCACTCTTCTTGCTGTGCCTTAAGCGGAGCAACAAAGAAGTCCCGCCTTTGTTGGGCAGCGGAGAGTGGTTGGAGCAAATTGCTGTAAAACTGGATGATTGTGCGTCTGCCAACATCTATTTGCGGCAATTTGCTCATCCAGATGATTTCAGGGAGACCCATCGTGACGCTCTTTACAAAATAATCGACACGCTAAAGAAAAAAATCGAAGGCGGCGCAGATATTACGGTTGTCGCATACCATCCCGATGCAGAAGTGAAATCAGGCTTGGACTGGTTACTGGACAATGGAAAAGAAGATGTTTGTTATTCTGATAAAATAGACCTTAGAACATCCCAGCCAGTTGCTAACTCCTCTTCTGTCTATATTTTTGATGATCGGACTAGCTACTACAACAAGAGAATCCCGGATGGCAACTCTTACCATGCGGACGACTTTTCAAACTCGATAATTCACGAATTGATTTCTCGTGGATTCACAAATCTGGCGGAAACGAAATGACTCATGTCCTTATTAACTTTTCAGGTCATCCGCTTTGCGATGATGCAAAAATAACCCTTTCCAATCGTTATGAGCGGATTATCGACACGAAGCCGATGCATTTCGATTTTCTGGAGCAGGTTGAGCCGCAACTTGAAAATATCGTCAAAGATATCCCTGACATTGCTGACTCCAACTGTAGCATTACCTTGATCCCGCCGGGACAAGCTACACTATCGATCCTTTTGACCAGCTATATTCACGGGGTGATAGGCCACTTCCCTCGCTTATGCTATTTGGAGCTAGGGAAGGAGGGACTATATCTCCCAAGGGCCGAGTTTGAAATTAGTACCCATGACGTAAGGATGGCTGGAAGAACTTTTCGAGTTGATAGCTTTTAAACTTCAGTCGATTCATTTGGAGCAACTATGCCGAATATAGTGGAAGTGAATTATCAGCAGACCGGTCGGAGCACCCATACGGATGAATTGGGCATGCGGGAGATGCAGGCGCGGGCTTATGCCGCTCGTGATGCCCGGCATCTTTTGATCAAAGCCCCTCCTGCATCAGGAAAATCCCGCGCCTTGATGTTTCTGGCTTTGGATAAGATGAATAATCAAGGTGTGGCCAAAACGATTGTGGCGGTGCCGGAACGATCTATCGGCTCATCTTTTGCGTCAACTCCACTTTCCGACTATGGATTCTTTTCGGACTGGGAGTTAAATCCTCGATGGGATCTCTGTACACCCGGCGGTGAGGAGCAAAAAGCTATTCGCTTTAAAGAATTCTTAAGGAGCGATGACCGTGTTTTGGTTTGTGCACATGCGACACTCCGGAATGCTTTTGAAGCCATTGATACCAAGGAGCTAGACAATACCCTGCTGGCCATTGATGAGTTTCATCACATATCAAGGGACGAAGACAACCGGCTGGGTTCTGTTCTGCGGGATGTTTTGGCGGATTCAACGGCTCATGTGATTGCAATGACCGGCTCCTATTTTCGGGGAGACAGCGTACAGATTCTTTCCCCGGAAGAAGAGGCGCGGTTTACCCATGTGACCTACAACTATTATGAGCAGCTGAACGGATATGAATATCTGAAATCGCTGGGCATCGGCTATCACTTTTATCAGGGCAAATATACCTCGGCCATTAATGAGATTCTGGATACGGATAAAAAGACCATCCTGCATATCCCAAATGTGAATTCAGGCGAATCAACGAAGGCGAAGCATGATGAGGTGGGGTTCATTCTCGATTCTATCGGAGATGTTCTGGGGCAAGATCCAGATACTGGAATCATTACGGTAAAACGCCACGGTGACGGGAAGCTGCTGAAGGTTGCCGATCTGGTGTGGGATGAGCCGCGGGATCGGGACAAGGTAATTAAAACTCTCCGGAATATTGAAACGCCGGAGGATATGGATTTGATCATTGCTCTCGGTATGGCCAAGGAAGGATTTGACTGGGTTTTCTGCGAGCATGCCTTGACGGTGGGATACCGGGGATCGCTTACGGAGGTGGTTCAGATTATTGGCCGCTGCACCCGTGACAGTGAAAACAAGACGCATGCCCAGTTTACCAACCTGATCGCCCAGCCGGATGCAACTGATGACGCGGTGACGCTTTCGGTAAACAATATGCTCAAGGCCATCACCTGCTCGCTGCTGATGGAACAAGTGCTTGCGCCCAGTTTTAAATTCAAAACCAAGACACCGGGTGATGACACACCGGCTAAACCGGGTGAACTTAAAATCCGGGGATTGAAGGAGCCTTCATCAAAACGGGTGAAGGATATCATCGAAACCGATCTGGATGATTTAAAGGCCACGATCCTGAACGATGACACCATGCAAAAGGCCATGCCGGGAAACGTAGACCCCGAAGTCATCAATAAGATCCTTATCCCAAAAATCATCAGCACCAAATATCCAGATCTTTCGGAAACCCAAGCCGAGGAACTTCGTCAATATGTCGTGTGCGATTCTGTAATGCGGGGAGCGGAAATTAAGGATACCGGCGACACGCGCCTAATCCGTATGGCCAATAAATTCATCAATATCGACGACCTGCATATCGACTTGATTGACAGCATCAATCCCTTCCAAAGGGCATTTGAGATTCTTTCCAAAACGGTGACGGCCAACGTCTTCAAATCGATTATGGAATGCATTGAAGCCACCCGTATTCAGATGACGGAAGAGGAAGCCCTTCTGCTCTGGCCAAAGATCAATGCCTTCGTAAAAACCCATGGACGAGAGCCGCAGATGAATGCATATGACCCGCTCGAAAAACGATTGGCCGAAGCATTGGTCTATCTTCGACATCAACGCCGGGAAAAGGGACTTTAAGCCATGGATGTCGATTTGCTCCGTAAAATGATCGAAGAGGATGAACTGGGCTTGCTCAACGTAAAGCCCAAGCAGTCCCAAACCATTACAGCCGATGAACGGTTAGCCGAATCTTTTTATGAGATCCAGGATTTCGTAAAGGAGCATGGGAGGGAACCCGAACCGGACATCACCAAAATGCAGGAATTCATGCTGGCAAAACGGCTGGCCGGACTACGAAAAGACCATCAGAAAATCTATGCTTTAACCGATCTGGATGAATATGGCCTGTTAAAGCCTTCCAAGAATCCTGAGAGCATTGAGGATGTTATGGAGGATGATCCCCCTAATCTTCTTGGAGGCAATCAGGAGGATGGGATCTTTAAGCTGAAATACGTTCCCGCCCCAATAGACATGCCGGACTATATCGCCAAACGGAAACCCTGTAAGGATTTCGATCAGTTTGAGCATCTGTTTAAAAAATGCCACGCGGATATCAATGCAGGGCACCGGCAGCTTCAGCCATTTATTAATGAGCAGCAGATTCAGGCCGGCGATTTCTTTATTATGCGCGGTTTGATGGTTTATGTAGCAGAGGTCGGTGAGAAGGAAAAAAAGAACGCAAAGACAAATGCACGTTTGCGCTGCATTTTTGAAAATGGAACCGAAGGTGATCTGCTGCTTCGCTCCTTTGCGCGACGTCTTTACAGCGATGGACGCCGTGTTACCGAAAGCGCAGAAGGGCTCATGGACGAAATGAAAAACATCACGGATGAAGACGAACAAACCGGCTGCATCTATGTCCTGCGGTCACTCAGCACCAATCCGGAAATCGCATCCATCGATGACCTGTATAAAATAGGATTCAGTTCCGGCGCGGTGGACGATCGAATCAAGAATGCAGAAAACGAGGCCACGTACCTCATGGCCAGAGTTCATCTGGTCGAAGTATTTGAGTGCTATAACCTCAACCCCCAGAAACTGGAAAGTCTGCTGCACACCTTTTTCGGCAACGCCTGCCTGAATGTCGATGTTCACGACAAAAACGGGAAGCGCTGTACCCCGCGCGAATGGTTTATCGCGCCGCTGGAAGTCATCGAAAAGGCCATCGCACTTATAATTTCCGGTGAGATCGTGAATTTCCGCTATGATTCAGAGCTGCAGTTGATTACTGGTAAATGAGCGATACCGACTGCAGCTCACCGAATATGCGGACGGAGCGGGGCGGCTGTGCGAGGCGGGTAAAAATCAGATACAAGGCGGACCGAAGCGTTGTGGCGATTAAGCGGGTTCTGCCGGTTGTGTCCGTGCGTTGAAGCAACGGAGCAAACAACGTCCAAAGAATGGCTTGAACGGGGGATGGGGCTACCTATAATCCCCGGTTCGCTTAAACCAAGGTAATAATTATGGGAAAAACACTGTTTGAAAAAATCTGGGACAAGCATGTCGTCAAGGAACTTCCCGGCGGCGAAGTGCTTCTCTATATCGACCGCCACCTCGTCCACGAAGTGACGAGCCCGCAGGCGTTTGAAGGCCTGCGGCTGCAGAACCGCAAGGTGCGCCATCCGGAACTGACTTTTGCCACGACCGACCACAACGTGCCGACCGACAACCGTAATGCGATTACGGATCCGATTGCCAAGGCGCAGGTTGAAGCGCTGGAGAAAAACTGTAAGGACACCAACATCACGTTCTACGGCATGGAGTCCGAAAAGCAGGGCGTTGTGCACATCATCGGCCCGGAACAGGGCATCACGCTGCCGGGCACTACGATTGTCTGCGGCGATTCGCACACGGCCACGCACGGCGCATTCGGCGCAATTGCGTTCGGCATCGGCACATCGGAAGTGGAACACGTGCTGGCCACTCAGACGCTGCGCCAGAAAAAGCCGCTGCAGTATAAAGTTGAATTTAAAGGCCGGATTCCGACCGGCGTGACCGCGAAGGACCTGGTGCTGGAACTCTGCGGCCAGATCGGTACAGCCGGCGGCACGGGCTGTGCGTTCGAATTCTGCGGCGAAGCGATTGAATCGCTTTCCATGGAAGGCCGCCTGACCGTCTGCAACATGGCGATTGAAGCGGGCGCGCGTTCGGGCCTCATTGCTCCGGACCAGACCACCATCGATTATGTTACGGCGGAAGACCGTCCGTTTGCTCCGAAGGATGAGGAGCTGGAAAAGTCAATTGCCTACTGGAAAACGCTCTTTACTGATGAAGATGCCAAGTTCGATAAGGAGCTCGTGATCGACGTCACAACGATTGAACCGCAGGTGACCTGGGGCACCAGCCCGGGCATGGTGACCGGTGTGAACCAGGAAGTGCCGCAGCTTGACGGCGTTAAAGAATACGCGCCGGAAGATGTTAAAGCCGCATTGGACTACATGGGGCTTGAGCCGGGCCAGAAAATGACCGACATCAAAATCGATGCGGTATTCATCGGCAGCTGCACCAACGGCCGCATTGAAGACCTGCGCGAAGCCGCCAAAATCATGGAAGGCAAGCGCGTCGCCGACGGCGTGCGCGTGCTGGTGGTTCCGGGCTCGGAAAAAGTCCGCTACCAGGCCGAAGCAGAGAAGCTCGACCGCATCTTCCACGAAGCGGGCGCGGAATGGCGTTATGCCGGCTGCTCGATGTGCCTGGCCATGAATCCTGATAAACTGGCGGAGAAGGAGCGCTGCGCTTCCACCTCCAACCGTAACTTTGAAGGCCGCCAGGGCCGCGGCGGACGCACCCACCTGGTCAGCCCGGCAATGGCCGCGGCGGCGGCGATTAACGGCCGCTTCGTTGATGTAAGGGAGATTGACTAATGGAAAAATTTGAAACATTCACCGGCGTAGTCTGCGCAGTAGACCGTGCGAATATCGACACCGATGCGCTGATTCCGAAAGAGCACCTCAAATCCATCAAGCGCACCGGCTTCGGCCCGGCGCTGTTTTCGGACTGGCGCTACAATGCGGATGGATCCGACAACGCGGACTTCATCCTGAACCAGCCGAAAACGCAGGGCGCTTCGATTCTGGTCGGCCGCAACAACTTCGGCTGCGGTTCCAGCCGTGAGCATGCGGTCTGGGCCGTGGCGCAGCAGGGCTTCAAAGTGGTGATTGCGCCGATCGAAGGCGATATCCCGGGCTTTGCGGATATCTTCCGCAACAACTGCGCGAAGAACGGCGTGCTGACAGTGCAGCTTTCCAGCGAAGAGGTTGATAAAATCTTTGAGCTGGCGGAAGCGGACGGACCGCTGGAAGCCACGGTAAACCTCGAAGCACAGACCATCGCCTTCGGCGACACCGTCTTTTCCTTTGAAACGGATCAGGCTGTGAAGGAAAAACTGCTGCTGGGCCTCGACGACATCGGCGAGTCGCTCCAGTTTGTGGATGAGATCGAGGCGTTTGAAGCCGGGCACAATACGCAGTTGTGCTGTGCTTAGCCTTTCCAATTATTGGAAAAACGGCTACAACGAAAAGCTTCCAGTTCCTGGAAGCTTTTTTCGTAGCAGGTACCCATGAAAAACTATCTCACAGCCTCAATTTCGGAGTCCGCCGTTCGGCATAATCTCGGGGTGCTGCGGCGCCGCATCGGCCCGGGCGTCAAGCTCTGTCCGGTGGTGAAAGACGACTGCTTCGGCCACGGTATGGATGTGCTCTTTCCTATTCTGGCGGAATGCGCCGACGGGTTTGCCGTGGCGGCCCCGCTGGAAGCGCTGGAGCTGCGCCGAAAGGGCTATCATGGGTTTGTCATCTGTTTCCTGTCGGCTTACTTTGACGATTTTGCGGTGCAGGACGAGCTGGTCTGGCAGGAGATCACCCAGACGGTGATGTCGAAATCGGCACTGGATTCCATACAGGCTGCAGCGCAGCGGGTGGGTAAAACAGCGCGGGTTCACTTGAAGGTCGATACCGGCATGGGCCGGCTGGGTGTCCCGGCCGCCCAGGCCCCGAAGCTGATTGAGCTCATCCAGGGTACGCCGGAAGTGGAGCTGACCGGAATCTATACCCATTTCGCCACGGCGGATGAAGCCGACCTCTCGGCCGCCTATGCCCAGCTGGAGCGCTTCCGCGCAATTCTGCCGGCATCGGGCGGGGTGGTGGTTCACGCGGCCAATTCGGCGGCGACGCTGGATCTTCCGGAAACCCATTTTGATATGGTGCGTCCGGGTATTGCGGTGTACGGCTGCCGGCCTTCCGATGAAATCAGGAATCCGACGGCGCTGCGCCCGTGCATGTCGGTAAAAGCTAAACTGATTGCCCTGAAGCGGATTCCCGCCGGCGGCTGCAGCGGCTACGGCCTGACGCACACCTATGCGCGCGACAGCCGGGTGGGCGTGGTGCCGATCGGCTACGGCGACGGCTATTTCCGCAATCTTTCAAACAAGGCGGTCGTCCGTATTAACGGCATCGATGCGCCGGTGCGCGGGCGCGTTTCGATGGACCAGATGACGGTCGATGTGACAAATATCCCGGACGTGCAGGTGGGCGATGATGTTGAGGTGATTTCCAGCGACCCTTCAGCGCCCAACAGCGTGGAAAACCTCGCGCGGCTGGCCGGTACCATTCCCTACGAAATCACCTGCCACATCGGGCACAGCATGCGTCACGAGCTGGTGGACTGAGACGCCGATTTGAATGCTTCGGCGCAGTCGGGGCAGATGCAGTGGCTGAATTCCATTTTGGTCTTTTCTTTCAGGTACTGGTCAATGGACTGCCAACTGCCTGAATCGTCCTGGATTTTCTTGCAGCCGCTGCACATGCTGTGCACACCGCCGAGCTCCTTCACGTGGGCCAAGGCCGCCTGAAGCCGGTCGTTGGTCTCCTGCAGCTCCGCTTCCGTTTCTTTCATGGTCAGTATCCGGCTGCGGGTGCGCCCGATCCCCAGCGCCAGCGCAATCTGCAGCAGCAGAAACGCCGGGGAGTGGGCAAAATGCTCGTAGCTGGTGGCAATCGGAAACTGATCGTAGATCAGATGGGTCAGCGGAATCAGCGCCGCCATGGTGACCAGGCCCGGCAGCGCGCCAAGCAGCCCGCTGACCAGCGCCACCATACCGATGCCCAGGATAAAATAGGGTTCCTCCGGCGGCGCTGCAAACAGCAGGCCCGCCAGGTAGGCAGTCAGGGCTGCCGCTGCAATGATCCATCTGATCGAACGTTTCATTATATTTTTCCTGTACTAGAAATCCTTAGGGATACTGTCCAGGAGTCGCAAGTGCCGTGCCAGAATCGAATCCAAACAACAGGTTCATGTTCTGCATGGCATTGCCCGCCTGACCCTTCATGAGGTTGTCGATGTGCGAAATCACCCGTAAACGGTTGTTTCTTTCGTCTACATCGACGGTCAGGACGCAGTAATTGGTGCCCCGGATATCTGCAATACCGGCCGGGGTTTTTGCATCCTGGACCCGCACAAAATTATTGTTTCTGTTATATTCTTTATAAATTTCGAGAACTTCGCCGGCTTTTCGGCCGTCGAGCGAGGCATACAGGCAGGACATAATGCCCCGGCAGACCGGCACCACCTGCGCCGTGAAGGTCATCTGGACCGGCGTCTTGCTCAGCAGCGAGAGCTCCTGCTCGACCTCCACGGTGTGCTGATGGCCCGCGAGTTTGTAGGCATTCATGTTGTCGTAGCGGTTCGGGTAGTGAAACGCCGCATTCGGTTTCTTGCCCGCGCCGGATACGCCGGTTTTGCAGTCGGCAATAATGCTCTTTGTATCGATGATGCCCGCCGCCACGGCCGGTGCGAGGCCGAGAATACAGCTGACCGCAAAGCAGCCGGGATTGCCGATGAGGGTGTTCGATTCGCTGATCGAGTGCAGTTCCGGCAGGCCGTATACTGTATCCGTGAGCAGCTCCGGCGATTTATGCACCGGGTCGCGTCCGATAAAATTAGCATATTCGGCATACCGCGCAGCCGTTCCGAAACGGAAGTCGCCGCTGTAGTCGATCACCTTGGCGCCGCGCTCCAGCTCCTGGGCCGCCGTCTGCATGCCGACGCCGTCGGGGGTGGAATAGAAGACCACATCGTACTGCTCTGTGGTTTTCGGGTCGTCCGGGGAAACAATCACATCGTCGCAGAAACCGCGCAGGTGCGGGAAAACATCACTCATTTTCCGTCCGGTATCCGAAAGGCTCACCAGGCATCCGATTTCCGCTTCTGGATGCTTCAGCAGCAGTTCGGTAATCCCGACTCCTCCGTATCCTCCGGCTCCGACAACTTTTGCTCTAATCATCAATTTTCTCCTGAAAAATAAGCAGGAGAATCTAAACCACTGCCGGTACCGAATCGATATAAAAGTTGAGCCAAGCCGGAGGGCATGGAATATCAAAGATCCGGAAACGCCGCGGCCACGGCATCGCAGGTAATGTCGCCGCCGTGCAGGTTCAGCGCGGACGCGCGGCCGGCGCTTTTCCCGAGAAAGCCGTCCAGTCCGAGGTTCGCCAGTTCGCGGCAGTAGGCGAGGGTGGCGTTGCACAGCGCATAGGAACTGGTTCGGCCCACGGCGCCGGGCATATTCGTGACGCAGTAATGCACGACCTCATCGACCACATAAACCGGATCGCCGTGCGTGGTGGGGCGGCTCGTGTCGCAGCAGCCGCCCTGGTCAATGCAGACATCCACAATCACCGATCCCTTTTTCATTTTACCCACCAGGCTGCGCGAAATCAGCTTCGGCGCCAGCGCCCCGGGAATCAGCACGGAGCCCACCACCAGGTCGGCCAGGACGGCATAACGCTCGATGGCGTGCGGTTCGCAGAATACCGTGGTGACGTTCGGCGGCATCATTTCATCGAGGTGCCGCAGGCGGTCCAGGTTGATATCCATGATGGTGACGTTCGCGCCGAGGCCCGCGGCCACCTTGGCCGCATTGGTTCCCACCACGCCGCCGCCGAGCACCAGTACATTGGCCGGCGGCACACCCGGCACGCCGCCGAGCAGGATCCCGCGGCCCATCATCGGTTTTTCCAGGCACTTGGCGCCCTCCTGGATCGAGAGCTTGCCGGCCACCTCGCTCATGGGGGTGAGCAGGGGCAGGCGTCCGTGTTCGTCCAGCAGGGTTTCATAGGCCACGGCCGAAATCTTTTTATCGAGGCACTGCCGCGTGAGGCCGCCGTCGCTCGCAAAATGAAAATAGCAGAAGAGGATCTGGTTTTCCCTCAGCCGGTCAATCTCCTCCGGCTGCGGCTCCTTGACCTTCACCACCATGTCCGCCCGGCTGAACAGCTCCTCCGGCCCATCGACGATTTCCGCCCCGACGCCGGCGTAATCCTCATTGCAGAAGCCGCTGCCGAGGCCGGCATCTTTTTCAATCAGCACGGTATGCCCATCCTGAATCAGCAGCTGTGCGCCGACCGGCAGCATGGCGATGCGGTACTCATCGGGCTTCACTTCTTTCGGTACACCAATGATCATCTCTAGTTCCCTTTCTGATGACAGGATGGATTGGACCATCCGATTATCCTGTCAAAATTATCCATCCCAGTTTCTGCTGCGCTCAACCGCCTGCCCCCATTCGGCAAACCGCGATTCCGCTTCGTCTTTGCTGATGGAGGGTTCAAAAATGCGGTCGATTTTCTGGACGGCGGCGATTTCTTCGAGCGAATTCCAGAAACCGGCCGCAAGGCCGGCCAGCGCCGCGGCGCCGAATGCCGTGGTTTCAATCATGACCGGACGTTCGACCGGAACCTGCAGCAGGTCGGCCTGGATCTGCAGCAGCAGGTCATCCGCCGCGGCCCCGCCGTCCACGCGCAGCGACGGCATCGGTTTTCCGGCATCTTTTTCCATGGCGCGCAGGACCTCCAGCGACTGGAAGCAGATCGCCTCCTGGGCCGCCCGGGCAAGATGCGCACGTCCGGTGCCGCGGGTCAGACCCACAATGGTGCCGCGCGCGGCGGGATCCCAGTGGGGTGCGCCGAGGCCGGCGAAGGCCGGAACAAAATAGACCCCGCCGGTGTCGGGCACTTCGGCGGCGAGGCGGCGGATGTCGGCCGCGTGTTCTATGATGCCGAGTTCATCGCGCAGCCACTGCACCACAGCGCCGCCGATGAAGACGCTGCCCTCAAGGGCGTAGTTTACTTCGTTCCCGCGTTTCCAGGCCACCGTGGTCAGCAGTTTGTTGCTCGAGTTGATGGGCTCGGTTCCGGTGTTCATCAGCAGGAAGCATCCGGTTCCGTACGTGTTTTTTGAAGAGCCCGGCGCAAAGCACGACTGCCCGAAAAGTGCGGCCTGCTGGTCGCCGGCGATTCCGGAGATCGGGCAGCCGCACTCGCAGAGGAATTTATTCACGGTGCCGTACACAGCACTTGAGGGTTTGACGGCGGGCATCATGGAAAGCGGTATGTCCAGGATTTCCAGCAGTTCGGCATCCCACGCCAGTGTGTGAATATTGAAAAGCAGGGTGCGCGCGGCATTGGAAACATCGGTGATGTGTAAGCCGCCCTGGGTCAGTTTCCAGATCAGCCAGGAGTCGACGGTTCCGAATGCGAGCTCGCCGTTTTCTGCCTGGGCGCGTGCACCGTCGACATGGTCGAGGATCCACCGGATTTTTGTTCCGGCAAAATAGGGGTCGAGGTACAGGCCGGTCTTTTCATGAAAGACCGCCGCCAGTCCGTCGGATTTCATTTCGGCGCAGCGGCCGGCGGTGCGGCGGTCCTGCCAGACAATGGCGTTGTATACCGGCTTGCCGGTTTTGCGGTTCCAGACCACTGTGGTTTCGCGCTGGTTGGCAATGCCGACCGCGGCGATGTTTTCGCAGTGGATGCCGCTGTGGTGCATCGCTTTTTCAACGGTGAACTGCTGGGTTTTCCAGATCTGCTCCGGATCGTGCTCGACCCAGCCGGGGCGGGGATAAATCTGTTTAAACTCCTGCTGGGCGGATGCGTGTATGCTGCCGGAGTGATCGAAGAGGATCGACCGCGAAGAAGTGGTGCCTTGATCTAACGCCAGAACGCATTTCATGCCCCTGAGTATAAAAACTGAAAACCTGATTAGAAGGTTTAATTACAATCAAGATACTTTTTATCGAGCAGGTAGCCGGGGCGGATATCCTGCAGCGAGTGGAGCATGTTTTTTCCAAGGCTGGGGAACTCCGGCTCCAGCTCCTTCAGCAGGCGCTCAAGCCGGGCGCGGTCGCCGGCGTGTTCGAGGGCATCGGAATAGTCGCACTTCCCGAGGTCGGGAAAACCAAACGGCGCCGCCGCGGTTTCGATGAGGTCTTTCGGCGCGTAGCACAGGGGGCGGATCACCCGCAGCCGGCCGGCATCGCCGGGCACATTCGGCCCCATGGTTTTGAGGCCGGTGCCGCGGAACAGGCCCATCAGCAGGCTCACGCAGAGGTCATCCCGGTGATGCCCGAGCACGAGTTTATTGGCGCCGATCTCCTCGGCATAGCCGTAGATGAATCCGCGCCGCAGCCGGGAGCAGAGCGCACACGGCCGGTCCTCGGCCTTTTTTTCGCGAATCAGCCGGGCGATCGGCGTCTGCTGCAGGTGCAGGGGCCACGCCTGCGCCGCGGCATACGCACGCAGCGGCTCGTGCTGCAGCCCGGTAAAGCCTTCGTCAATATGGATGCCGAAAAGTTCGAACCGGACGGGCGCCCGCTTCTGCAGCCGAGTGAGCACCTGCATGAGCATCATGGAATCCACGCCGCCGCTGATGCCGACCAGCAGGCGGTCGCCTTCTTCAATCATTCCGTAATCGGCGACGGCCTTGCCGGCAAGACGACAGAGCTGGGTCCAGGCTTTGGCAGCGGGGCGGCTGGTGTTCGTTTTCATAGGCTGACGGCTATTTTTTCCGCAGGGCGTTCCAGTATTCAATCCGCTTGCGGATGGTCTCTTCATAGCCCTGGCCGCTCGGCTCATAGTAGACCTTATCGGTCGGAACATATTCCTGGTCGACAAAATGATTTTCGCCGTTGTGGGCGTATTGATATTTCACATCGCCTTTATCCGGTTTCGGCCCGCTCTGCAGGTGTTTCGGAACCGGCAGCGTGCGGCCGTTTTCCACATCGTGCAGCGCCGCATTGACGGCCGCATACGCCGCATTGCTTTTCGGGGCGCAGGCGAGGTAGGTGGTGCACTGCGAAAGGGTGATCCGCGCTTCCGGCATGCCGATGAATTCCACCGCCTGCATGCAGGAAACCGCTAGGGTGATGCCGCGCGGGTCGGCGTTGCCGATGTCTTCAGAGGCCAGGATAATCAAGCGCCGGGCAATGAAGCGCGGGTCTTCGCCGGCATAGAGCATTTTGGCCAGCCAGTAAACTGCCGCATTCGGGTCGGAACCGCGGACGCTTTTAATGAAGGCCGAAATGGTGTCGTAGTGCTCGTCCTCGTCGTGGTCGTAATTCACGGCCTTTTTCTGGACGGATTCTTCGATCTCATGCTTGGTCAGGTGCACGATGCCTGTTTCGTCCGGCGGGGTGGTCAGCGCCGCAATTTCAAGCGCGTTGAGCGACCGCCGGGCATCGCCCTCGCAGACGGAGGCCAGATGCTGGAGCGCCTCGTCGGTCGCCGTCACCAGCCCGTTGAGTCCCTGGGGGGCGGCCAGCGCCCGGGAGAGCACCTTGTAGACGGAATCTTCCGAAAGCGGCTGCAGCTGGAAGATCTGGGAACGGGAGTTGAGCGGGGTGTTGATAAAGAAGAACGGATTATGCGTGGTGGCGCCGATCATGATGATGTCGCCGTTTTCGACATAGGGGAGCAGGACATCCTGCTGCGATTTGTTGAAACGGTGAATCTCATCGATGAACAGGATCGTGTCCTGTCCGTTCATGCGTTTCCAGTGGCTTGCGCCTTCAAGGATTTTACGCAGGATGGAGACATTGGCCAGCACCCCGCTGGTCCGCTCAAAACGGCGGTCCGTTGTCTTGGCAATCACTTCGGCGAGCGTTGTTTTGCCGCAGCCCGGCGGGCCGTAGAGAATGACGGAGCTGATGCGGTCGGCTTCTATGGCGCGGCGCAGGAGTTTGTCTGCCCCGAGGATGTGCTCCTGGCCGACAATCTCCTCCAGCGTTTTAGGCCGCATGCGCGCGGCGAGCGGTGCCGTTCCGGCGCCTGCTTTCGGCCGGGATGGTTTGGGTTGTTCGTTGAAGAGATCCATGGCGTACAAGATAACGTCAATCGAAGGAGATGAGAACTGTGAAGTCGGCAAACGTTCGCATGGCACGGCAGTGTCAGGAGTTCGTCCGGCAGCGTTTATGCGGAGCGGACAATGAGGAAAAAGACGAAGTAAGAAAAGGAACCCCGCGTTGGCCGTATACTGAAGCGAACCTCTATCACCGCGTGATAGATGTGGGCACCAATCTAACCGGTTTCCAGAACCCTCCCTTATTCAAGGGCGTGTGGGCACCTAGCCGAAAGTTCAGTTCCCTTTTGAATGACATTGGGTAAGAGGAGTTGCCACATTCTCGCACCACGTAGGGCTTCACTTCCTTTTCTTAACTTCTGCGGATAACCTATCATTCAGATGCGGAATCGGCCATGAAAAAACGGCATCCATGTCTGAAATCCTGAGTGTGAATTTGCTAATTCCAACGCGCTCAGCTACTTTATTCTCATGGAAACCGTAAAAAAAATCCTGCTCGAAAAGAATCACTCCGGCATTCAGTTCATCAAATATGCATGCTGCGGCGGGATTGCCTTCATCACCGACCTGTTTACGTTCTTTATCTGCGGTTGGAAGTTTTTTCCAGCCCTGAAAAATGATGAATTCCTGGTGCGTATTTTCAGTATTGAGGTGGTGGAGGCGGCGGATGCACAGCGGTCGATGAATTTTATCATCTGCAGTGCAATTGCGTTCCTGATTTCCAACTTTACGGCCTATGTTTTGAACGTTCTGTTTGTGTTTAAATCCGGCAGGCACAGTTTCTGGAAAGAATTCGGTCTGTTTTACCTGGTTTCGGGCATCAGCATTGCGATCGGCACGGGGCTGGGCGCCGGGCTGGTGTACCTGTTCGGCCTAAGCGCGCTTTTTTCCTATGTGACCAAGGCTTTTGCGTCCACGCTGATTAACTATGCCGGCCGTAAATTCCTGATTTTCCAGGGATAAGCTGCTGCAGGGCGGCGCCGGATATCCGTCAGGCCGTCATCCGCGCAAGGGCGTCCATGATTTTTTCAGCACATGCGGTTTTGCTGATGCTGCCCCAGTGCTCAAACGCTTCGGATCCGCGGGAGAGAAAGCTGAATGTGCCTGTTTCCGCCCCCAGCGAGGCCGGCGTATTGAGCACGATGCCGTCGAGGTTTTTAGTGTCCAGCTTGCGCTTCGCGTTTGCTTCTCCGTCGGCCGTCTGCAGCGCAAAACCGACGGCTTTCTGTGCGGCGGATTTGGCCGCGCAGAGCGTTTTGGCAATATCCGGCGTGGCCTTTAGCTGGATTACCAGATCGGCTTCCGATTTGGCCATCTTTTCCGTTTTCCGCTCGCGGGGCGTATAGTCCGCCACCGCGGCCGCAAAGATGACGGCATCCGATGAGCTGAAGGCGGCCTGCGCCGCGGCGAGCATCTCCGCGGCGCCGGTCACCTGAATGAGTGTGCCGCCTCGGCCGAGCTCGGGCAGGTTGGCCGGCGCCACCGGCCCGGAAATGAAGGTGATGGCATAGCCGCGCGCGGCGGCTTCGGCGGCAATGGCTTTGCCCATGAGTCCGCTGCTCGCATTGCCGATGAAGCGTACCGGATCGATGTATTCGTGCGTCGGTCCGGAGAGAATAAGCAGGCGGCGGTCCATTATAAAACGGAGTTAAGCACAATCTGCGTGATGACGGTGGGGGCCGACATGCGGCCGTAGCCGGAGGTTCCGCAGGCCAGCCGCCCTTTTTCGGGGCCGACCTGGTGCCAGCCGTAGTGCAGCAGCTGCTTGACATTGTCCTGGACTACCGGATTCTCCCACATCTGGAAGTTCATGGCCGGGCAGAAAATCCGTTTGCAGTCCGCCTTCAGCGAGAGCGCGCTGCAGCTCACAATATCGTCGCCGAGGCCGTGGGCGATCTTGGCGAGGATATTGGCCGTGGCTGGTATCACGAGGAATGCATCCGCTTCGGTTGCCGGGTAGAGGTGCGGATAGATGATGTCCATCCCGCCGGAACTGGTGTCCGGAAAGACGGATGTCAGCACCTTTTCCTGTGTCAGGGCAGCAAAGGTGAGCGACCCGACAAATTTCGTGGCGGATTCCGTCATCACCACGCGGACATCGCAGTCGGCTTTAACCAACTGGCTGACGACATCCGCGGCTTTATAGGCCGCGACGCCGCCGCTGATTCCAACAAGGATTTTGGGTTTCATAGCTGTTTCCGATGCGCTGCAGCACGGCTTGCCGCCGATCAGCAGCGGTTAGACTTCCATAATGTCTTTTTCTTTTGCCGCGAGCATCTCATCCATTTTTTTGATGTGGGCATTGGTGGTTTTCTGGATGTCGTCGAGCGCCGCCTCGCGGTTGTCTTCCGTGATATCGCCGTTTTTCTGGAGGGCTTTCACCTGCTCGTTTGCTTCGCGACGGATATTGCGAACGGAAATGCGCTGCTCTTCGGTAATACGTCCGGCCATTTTAGCCATGTCGGCGCGGCGCTCTTCGGAGAGTTCGGGAATCGGAACGCGGATCAGGCGCCCGTCGTTCATCGGGGTGATGCCGATGTTGGCGGCCACGATGGCTTTTTCGATCAGGCCCAGCGAGGACGGATCAAACGGGTTAATGACGATCAGGCGCGGCTCCGGGGTGGAGATATTGGCCAGGTCGCGCAGGCGGGTGGGGGTGCCGTAGTAATCGACGGTAATGGTGTCGACCAAGGCCGGGTTGGCCTTGCCGGTACGCAGACCGCTGAGTTCCTGCTGCAGGAACTGCACGGTTTTATCCATTTTTTCTTCAGCTTCCAAAAGTACTTCGTCTGTCATTGTTCTACCTTTTACCTATTGCTTAAACGTGTGATACCAGAGTTCCGGCTTCGGTGCCGTTGAGCACTTCCACCATTCCGTTTTCTTTGAAAAAGTCAAAAACGACAATGGGAATGTTGTTTTCCATACACAGCGAGAAGGCCGCCGCGTCCATGACTTTCAGCTGTTTGTTGAGTGCGTCCTGATAAGTGATTGTTTCGAACTTGGTGGCGGACGGATCGAGAACCGGGTCGGCGGTATAAATGCCGTCTACCTTGGTGGCTTTCATCAAAACATCCGCATTGATTTCCGAGGCGCGCAGCGCCGCGGCGGAGTCGGTGGTGAAATAGGGGTTGCCGGTGCCGGCGCCGAAGATTACCACGCGGCCTTTTTCCAGGTGGCGAATGGCTTTGCGGCGGATGAACGGCTCGGCAATCGAGCGCATCGTGATGGCGGTCATCACCCGCGTATCAATGCCTTCATTTTCCAGTGCATTCTGAATGGCGAGGGAGTTGATGACCGTGGCGAGCATGCCCATATAGTCGCCGGTGGTGCGGTTGGTTCCGGAGTTTGCTCCGGCGAGGCCCCGGAAGATGTTTCCTCCGCCGACTACCACTGCAATTTCAGCCCCCATTTCAAGCATGGCTTTAAACTGTGCCGCCAGTTTGGCCATGATTAAGGGGTCGTGATTAAGGCCTTTTTCCTTGTTCTGCAGAGCTTCGCCGCTGACCTTCAGGAGGATACGCTTATACTTCATAAAAATCCTTTCATATACGAACGGCTACAGGGTAGAACATTGCGCACCGCAGTGTAAATTTCCAATGTCTGGAATCTGCAGCTTATATTCGCAATGAAGCAGTTTCGTGTACTCATCGCCCTTCTGATTGCAGTCACCGCCCTGGTGGCTGTTCTCTTTGTTTCGGTGCGGCCTGCCGTGCAGAAACAGCCGGCGGTGCGGGCGCTTTGGGTGACGCGTTTTGATTATGCGGTTCCCGACGATGTGAAACAAATCATCCGCAATGTCGGCGAGGCCGGTTTCACCGATGTCTTCTTCCAAATTCGAGGCAATGGAACCGCTTTTTATAAGAGCGCCCTGGAGCCGTGGGCGTATGAGCTTTCCGGGGGGCGGCTGGAGAACCTCGGCCGGGACCCCGGCTGGGATCCGCTCCAGCTGGCGGTTGACGAAGCGCGGGCGTATGGTCTTCGGGTGCACGCCTACATGAATGTGCTGCCGGGCTGGAAAGGGCTGGCCGACCCGCCGCCCGCCGCCGGCCAGCTCTGGACGGAGCACCGCGACTGGTTCATGGTCGATTCCTACGGGGATACCATGCGGCCGACTTCGGGCTGGTACGCCTTCGTTAATCCCGTCATGCCGGAAGTGCGCCGGCACCTGAAGGGGATTGTTAAAGAGCTCTGCGCCTATGATGTCGCAGGGATTCACCTCGACTATATCCGCTATCCGCACGACTACCATCTGGTGGCGGATCAGCTCTATCCGGATGCCTCGCAGGAGGAGCTCATGCGCAGGTCCGATTTTTCCTACGACGCCGCATCGCAGTCCGCCCTCTACAGCCGCTTCGGCTGGGATGTGACCCAGAAGCAGATTGCGTCCTTCCGCCGGGACTCCATCACCCGCGTGGTTCGGGATCTAGCCTATGTGATGCAGACGGAGCGCCCGGGAAGCTGCCTGCTCTCCGCCAGCGTGATGGGCAATCCCGCCGACGGAAAAAAACATGCGCATCAGGATTCGGGGCAGTGGGTGCGGCAGGGGCTGGTCGACTGGGCCGTCCAGATGAACTATGCCACGCGTTCCTTCAGCCGAAGCCTAACCGACATGGTTAAAACCTGCGGCAAAAAGGGATTTCAGTCCTCGGTTGTCGTGGGCATCTACTGCAGGCACGAACCGGAGCTGGTCCTCGAGCAGATTGAGGCCGTGGAGCATTCAGGCAGCCGCGGCCTGGCGCTGTTTTCCTACGAATACCTGTTTGGGAAAGATCACCGGATTACCGAAAAAGGCCGAATCATCCTTCCGGCGATTCGGCCCTGAGAACGAAGCGGTTCAGCGGTTATTCCGGAAACGTGATCTCGTCCAGCGCCGCCGGCCGCTTAGCCGGGGTTTCTTCTGCCTTCGTGTCGGAAGGTGCCGGTTCATCGGTCTTAATATTTTCGCGCAGCTTCGTCAGCTTTTCGACGGCGGCCTGATGCTTTTCGGTTTCGCCCGCCAGCTGGCAGGCAACCGCATATTCGCGCCACGCCATCAGGTTGTTGGGCGCTTTGCTGATGGCGGTTTCGAGCGATTCGACTGCTGCTGAAAACTCCTTGAGCATAATCTGGCTGCTCCCCAGGCCGATCCAGGCTGCGGAACTTGAACCGTGGCCCTTGATCAGGAGCGAAAAGATGGCTTTGGACTCTTTGGGCCGATTGAACGCGAGATAGATTTTGCCGGCGCCGATCAGCTCGCCGGGATTGCCGAGCTTGGGGCTTCCGTCGAGGGCGGCATAGGCGGCCCGGGCGGCTTCGAGTTTCTGCAGGCCGGCCTGCTGCAGGCTGGTGTTCCCGAGGATGGAGGCATACTTCTCGTCGTTTTTAAGGATGATCACGGTGGCGCCGTCGAAATAAACCAGCTTCCACTGCGGGTTGCGCAGCAGGGTGGCCGCCCCCTGGGCGGCGGCCGGATGGAGCGTGTTGATGATGAAGGCTTCCGGGCGGTATTCATCATAAATCTCATCAAAGGCGGCCTGGCTGCCGCGCATGGTTTTGTTGAGGTTGTCGAGCAGCTCC
The DNA here is from genome assembly GCA_041582935.1 of Pontiella sp. Lineage (GTDB taxonomy): Bacteria > Verrucomicrobiota > Kiritimatiellia > Kiritimatiellales > Pontiellaceae > Pontiella. The sequence goes on along the minus strand of JBFHGU010000033.1, from coordinate 13,513 downwards.
GCGGCGTAGGTGCCGGAGCGGTAGTCGACAAAACATTTGCGGCCGTAGTTAAAGGCCAGGTATCCGCCGTCTGCCGGAAGGTTGACCGCGCTCTCGGGAAAGGCCGGATCGTTGAAGACGGCGCCCAGGTCGTTCGGGAAGAGCTGTTCCTCCGCACCGAGGCCGAATGTGGAGGCGCTGCCGGTTCGAACATATGCCTCGTTGCTCACGATCGGAATAATCGAAGCAATAATGAGGATCACCAGCACGGCGCCGGTGGCCGGGCCGAGCAGCTTGGCGTTTTTGCCGAGTACAGCCTGGAGCGATTGGGCCACATATTCGCTGACCGAGGTCAGGCTGAGCACGATGAACGGGAAGGCCATGGCGGCGAACAGCATTGCCGTCGCGGGGGAAGACCAGACGAGGAAGGCGGAGTAGATCGCAGTCGTTGTCAGCACCACCGGCAGCCGTTTTTTCAGGGTGATGAGTCCGGCCGCGCCAAGCACCATCGTGAAGAGAATCAGCGGCTTAAGCGCCGGAATCTGGAAAAATTCAATAAAGAGCGAAGACCAGTACGCCGGAGCCGGGGACTGGATGCCGGCAAACACCTGTGCGTGCATCTTCAGGAAATAGGGATTGATCAGGGTTGTGACCAGCAGGGCCGCCGCCAGCAGGCCGAACAGGCCGGTCTGGGGAGCCTGCTTTTTGCCCCGCTTGCCCGGGGCATTGGCGGCCTGCGCCGCCTGGCCGGCGGCCAGGGCCGCCAGCAGCGGACCGTAAAGGAAGGAGTCGTGCATATTGGTCCAGAGCAGCTGCAGCGGAATCAGCACACTGAAGAGCAGGGCGGGTTTGCGCCGGGCGCTGAGGACGAAGAGAAAGAGGGCGATAAACAGCATCATGACCACGCGCGGGCCGACGTCTACCGTCTGGAAGATCAGGTGGCCGCAGATGAGCAGTGCAAATCCCTGGGCCAGGCCGCCGCCCCATTTTTCGGACACCTTGATCAGCAGCAGGAAGGCCGCCAGCAGGCCGATCACATTAAAGATGATCACCAGCGGTGCGCCGCCGACTGTCCAGGTCCAGTAGGTGAGCTTGTCATAAAGCCAGGTCGTGTTGACGAAGGAGCCGGTTTCGGTAAAGGAGATCGGTCCGTTGTGCTGGCCGAGTGCAAGATGGGTCCAGATTTCGGGAGTACTGATGGTCCGCAGGCCGATAACGGCAATGAATACCAGACCCAAAATGATGTACAGACTGGATCCCCCCAACAACTTCTTACTCATAACTATTCCTCATTAAACGTTATTCAGGCTACGGCGAACAGGATTCCTATTGCAAGCTGCGATTTCTTTGAACATTAGAATAAATCCAGTTGCGAGACATGGGCTTTAAGTTTATGCGGCCTCTTTTTGGCAATTTTAGGCTGTCCGGAATCACCGAACTCACCATCTTCCAAATTCGTGAGAATATCATTAGCCCGGGCAATAACTTCATCGGGCAGTCCCGCCAGCCGGGCCACCTGGATGCCGTAGCTCTTGTCGGCCGCGCCCGGGACAATCTTGCGCAGGAACGTGATCGAATGGCCTTTCTCTTTCACCAGCACGCTGTAATTCTGCACATTGGGCAGCGTAAGCGCCAGGTCGGTCAGCTCGTGATAGTGCGTCGCGAAGAGCGTTTTGGCTTTCATTGCCTTGTTTTTGCAGAGGAACTCGGCAACGGACCACGCAATGCTGATGCCGTCGAACGTCGAGGTGCCGCGGCCGATTTCATCGAGCACAATCAGGCTTTTGGGCGTGGCGTTGTTGAGGATGTTGGCGGTCTCCTGCATCTCCACCATAAAGGTCGAGCGGCCGCGCGCCAGGTCGTCGCTGGCGCCGACGCGCGTGAAGACGCGGTCAACGAGGCCGATCGCGGCTTTTGCCGCGGGAACAAAACAGCCCATGTGCGCCATAATTGTGATCAGCGCCACCTGGCGGATATAGGTTGATTTACCGGCCATGTTCGGGCCGGTAATAATGATCAGCTGGTGGGTTTCGCGGTCGAGTTTGGTGTCGTTGGGTACAAAGCGCTCGGCATCGGGCATCTGCTCCACGACCGCATGGCGGCCGTCCCGGATTTCCAGGCGCCCGTCATCGCTCATGGCCGGGCGGGTGTAATTGTTGGAAAGCGCGCGCTCGGCAAAGGCGGCCAGCACATCCACCTGGCCGATCGCCAGTGCATTGTTCTGGATCGTTTCGAGGTGCTCGACCACCTGCCGGCGGACCGCATTGAAAATTTCCTGCTCCAGTCCGACGGAGCGCTCCTGGGCACCGAAGATCTTGTTTTCGTATTCCTTGAGCTCCGGCGTGATATAGCGCTCGGCATTCACCAGCGTCTGTTTGCGGATATAATCGTCCGGCACCAGCGCCGCATTGGCTTTGCTCACCTCAATGTAATACCCGAAGACCTTGTTGTGCCGCACCTTCAGCGATTTGATCCCCGTGCGCTCCATTTCCGATGCCTGGAAATCGGCCAGCCATTTACGGCCCTGGGTTGCGGCGGCGCGCAGTTCATCGAGTTCCGGGTGATAGCCTTCGCGGATCACGCCGCCGTCCTTCATATTGATCGGCGGCTCATCCACCACGGCGTCGTTAATCAGGGCAACGAGTTCGGGCAGGGCGGTAATTTTATCCCCCAGCGTTTCAAGCATGGTGCCTTTACCGCTCAGCAGTGCTTTCACCATCGGCAGCTGTTCCAGCGAAACGCCCATGGCGCGGACATCGCGCGGGTTACCCGAGGTTGAGCCGATGCGCGAGATCAGGCGCTCGACATCTTTAATGCCGCCGAGCACATCACGCAGTGAACGCAGGTAGGTCTGGCTGCCGACCATCAGTTCCACGGCATCGTGGCGCGCATGGATCTGCTCCAGGTTGTTGAGTGGCCGCAGCACCCACTCGCGCATCAGGCGGCCGCCCATGGCGGTACAGGTGGAGTCGAGCACATTCAGGAGGGTTGCTTTGAGCGCGGTCCGGTTTGAATTGATCGGGGCGGTCAGCTCCAGGTTGGTTGCGGTGGTTTCGTCGACCAGCATATAGTCCGCAGGATTCTTCACGCGGATGCTGCGGACGTGTTCAAGATTGCGGCGCAGTTCGGTTTTGACGTAGTAGAGCACCGCACCGGCGGCGCCGAGGGCGGCACTCATGCCGGCACAGCCGAAGCCTTCCAGGGAGTGGACATCAAAATGGCGCAGCAGGAAATCGTTGGCCGAGGCGGCTTCAAAAGTCCAGTCCTCGCAGGCGGTCAGCAGTGTATTGGTTGCATCGAGCTCGAGTGCCGAGAACCCTTCATCCTGCATCTGCTCTTCGGCGGTGATGCATTCGGCCGGGGCGTAGCGCGACAGGTTGGCCTGCACCTGGGTAATATCATCGGTCTCTTCGATCCAGAATTCGCCGGTGGAGAGATCGAGCATGGCCATGCCGAAACGTTTTTTTGTTTTATACAGTCCGGCCAGGAAATTGTTCCGGCTGCCGTCCAGCGCCACCTCGTCGAGAATGGTGCCGGGCGTCACGATACGGGTGACATCGCGCTTCACCACGCCCTTGGCCGTGGCCGGGTCCTCCACCTGTTCGCAGATGGCCACCTTGACGCCGGCTTTGACAAGCCGCTCCAGGTATCCCCCGGCAGAATGGTAGGGCACGCCGCACATCGGTGTGTTGTGGCGTTTGGTCAGGGTGATGTCGAGGATGTCGGAGGCCCGTTTGGCGTCGTCGAAGAACATTTCATAGAAATCGCCGAGTCGGAAAAAGAGGATGGTGTCTTCCGGCAGCTCGCGCCGGATTGACCGGTACTGCTGCATCATCGGTGTTTCTTTTTTCTCCGCCATACGTCTCCCGAGGAAATTAAAGCGCACAGTTTATCGGCAGGACACGGGGATTCAATCCCTGAATGGGATTTTAACCGTGCGGCGCCGCAGGCATGACGGAGGCCGGTTTTCAGTGCTCCTAATAAAAACCTAACGCGGATTGCGTTCGCGCAGGAGGCATTCTATCGTACATTCCACATGAGGACGACTAATGGCGAAATTACCCCCTGAAAAAGAACGGGCCTATCGGCTCAAAGCGGTGATTGATATCGGCTCCACATCGATTCGCATGGTCGTGGCGCAAGTGCACGCAGACGGCACCTTCAAAAGCCTGGATACGCTCAACCAGAGCGTGGCGATCGGCAGCGATACGTTTACGCGCGGGCGTATCTCCCGGTCGACGATCAGCGAATGCGTTAAAGTGCTGCGGAATTTTTCCAGCGTGCTGCGCGAATACCATATCGACCTGCAGAACGATGTGCATGCGGTGGCGACGAGCGCGGTGCGCGAGGCGCGCAACCGCGAGGAGTTTATCGACCGTATTTACATGGCCACCGATATCAACGTGCAGGCGATTGAGGGCACCGAGGTGAACCGGCTGACCTTTCTGGCGATCCAGCCGGTACTGAAGGAGTGTCCGGCGCTGCGGAAGAACAAGCTGCTGATTGCGGAAGTGGGCGGCGGCAATACGGAGCTGCTGGGGCTGGACGACGGCCGCGTTTCGTTTGCACACATTTACCGCATGGGTTCCTTCCGCCTGCGCGAGGCGATGGAGAGCCAGGAGGGATCGGCCGCGCGCAAGCGCGAAGTCCTTCGAATGGAGACCGATGCCGGCGTACGCCAGTGCCGCGATGCGGTGCCGCGCGGCGAAAAAGACCTGACGCTGCTGCTGATGGGCGGGGAGGCGCGTTTTGCGGCCCATACGGCGGTGCCCGACTGGAATGAACGGTCGCTGGTCGAGATGAAAACCGCGGACCTGGAAAAGCTGGCCGAAAAGATTCTCGACCAGGATGTGGAAAAACTGGTGCGCAAATACCACCTGACCATTGAGGATGCGCAGACCCTGGGCCCGGCCCTGCTGGCTTACGTGACGCTGGCCAAGGCGTTCAGCCTGAAAAAGGTTTCCATCTGCGGCGCCTCGCTGCGCGACGGCCTGCTGTCGGAGGCGGCAACCGGCGGTTCCTGGAGCGAAGATTTTGTGGACCAGATCCTGCATTCGGTGCATGAGGTCGGCCGGCGCTATAAGCTGGACCGGGCGCATGCCGACTGTGTAACGCACATCGCGCGCGCGCTGTTCCGCGCCATGCAGGCCGAGCACAAGCTGAGCTACCGCTATGAGGTGATCCTGACGGTGGCCGCGCAGCTGCACGATGTGGGCATGTTTATCGGCAGCAGCAGCCATCACAAGCACAGCCAGTATATTATCGAGCACAGCGATCTGTTCGGCCTGGGCGAGGAGGATATCCGGCTGATTGCCCTGGTGGCGCGCTATCACCGCCGGGCGAATCCGCGGCAGGGCCACGCGGGGTACGACACGCTGCCGCGCTCGCAGCGGCTGGTGGTGAATAAGCTGGCGGCGATCCTGCGGGCGGCGGATGCCTTTGACCGGTCGCATACCGAGTCCATCAGCGATATCCGGATTGCGGTCAGCGAAGAAGAGGTGGTGGTGGAGGTGCCGAAGCCGGGCGACTACACCGCCGAAAAACGCGCATTGGTCGGCAAGGCAAAACTGTTTGAACAGGTGTTCGGCCGCACGATTATTTTACGCTCGAAAAGAAGGCAGGGATAAACGATGGCGAATACAACTGCACCCACATTTTTCAACCGGGAGCTGAGCTGGCTGGAGTTTAACCAGCGCGTACTTGAACAGGCGAAGGATCCGGGAACCCCGATGCTGGAGCGCCTGAAGTTCCTGGCGATCACGGCCTCGAACCTCGATGAGTTTTTTATGGTGCGGGTCGGCGGGCTGACCATGGCGCGCAAGGCCGGGCTGCGGAAAAAAGATGCGGCCGGCATGACGCCGTATGCGCAGCTGAAGGAAATTTACCCGCGGGCGCGCCGAATGATGGAGGAGCTGCACAGCTGTTTTAACGATGTGGTTTCGCCGGCGCTGCAGCGCGGCGGCATTCGGCATTCGGCGATTAATGAGCTGACGGCGGATCAGGATGCGGCGCTGTTTGAGTTTTTCAAAGAGGAGATTTTTCCGGTCATTACGCCGATGGCGCTGCGGGAGGAGCAGAGTGTGCCGATCATCCAGAACCTCGCGCTGCATGTGCTGGTGCGTATGGTGGAAAAGGGGGCCCGGGGGCAGGAGAGCCTCTATGCTGTGATGTCGCTCGACCGCGCGGGTCCGCGCATTGTTCAGCTGCCGTCGGACGAGGGCTATGCCTATGTCCTGCTCGAAGAGGTGGTGCGGAAATACGCCGCGGACTGGTTCCCGGGTTACGAGATCCAGGAGTGCGCCCCGTTCCGGATTACGCGGAATGCCGATTTTGCGGTGGCGGAGAATGAGGCGCCGGACCTGATGCGCGGCATGGAGGATGTGCTGGAGGAGCGGAAGACCGGCGACTGCATCCGCCTGGAAGTGGACGCGCGGATTTCGACGGGCCAGCTGCAGTTTCTCGCCGCGAGCCTGCAGGTTGGAAGCGAGGGCATCTTTCCGGTTGCGGGTGCGCTGAATATGAAGGATTTCATGCCGATGGCGTTTGTGCCCGGTTATGATGAGCTCAAGATTGAGCCGTGGCCGCCGCAGGCGCCGGCCGGCATCATTCCGAATGAGCCGATGTTCGGCCAGATTGCGCAGAAGGACCTGCTGCTTTACCACCCGTACGAATCGTTTGATCCGGTGGTGCGCTTTATTGAAGAGGCCGCGGTTGATCCGGATGTGATGGCCCTGAAGATGGTGCTGTACCGCACCAGCTCCGACAGCGCCATCATCGAAGCGCTGAAGCGGGCGTCTGAAAACGGCGTGAATGTGACGGTGCTGATGGAGCTGAAGGCGCGTTTCGATGAGGCGCGCAACATCAGCTGGGCGCGCGATCTCGAGCAGTGCGGCGTGCAGGTGATTTACGGAGTGAAAGGCTATAAAACGCATGCGAAGATCTGCATGGTGGTACGGCGCGAGCCGAGCGGCGTGGTGCGCTACTGCCATTTCGGAACCGGCAACTATAATGAATCGACGGCCCGGCTCTACGGCGATATCAGCTACCTTACCTGCAACCCGGACCTGGGTGACGATGCATCGGGATTTTTCAATGCGCTGTGCGGCTATGCCCAGCCGCGCGATTTCAAACTCATCAGCATGGCCCCGATCAGCATGCGCGACAAGCTGCTGGAACTGATCGACTTTGAAATTGAACGGGCGAAGAAGGGTAAAAAAGCGCTGGTCCGCGCCAAGGTCAATTCCATGGTGGATGTCGTGCTGACGGAAAAACTGTACGAGGCGGCCGGCGCGGGGGTGAAGATTTATCTGAATATCCGCGGCATCTGCTGCCTGAAGCCGATCGAGAACATTACTGTCACGAGCATTATCGACCGCTATCTGGAACACGCGCGCATCATTCATTTCCATCACGGCGGCAAGCCGCGCGTCTATATCGCCAGTGCCGACTGGATGCCGCGGAACCTGGATAAGCGCCTAGAGCTGATGGTGCCGGTGGAGGATCCCGACTGCCGCGACCGCCTGATTGCCATGAATGACATTCACATGGAGGACAACCAGAACGCCTGGGTCCTGAAAAACAGCGGGTGCTATGAGCGGGTGCTCAAACGCGGTGTGAAGAAGGTGCGGAGCCAGGAGGTTCTCTACCACCTGGCCTGTGAGGCGATTCTGGCTGCGGAGAAAAAACGCCGCACGCGCTTTGAGCCCCACCGGCCGGAATCGCAGGCCGGCTGATCGGCCGCGCTTGATTTTTTTTTCAGCGGCTCAAACCCGCGGCCCCCGTGCGGGGCAATAAAACTGCAGGAGATTTTGATATGGCGACGAAGACAAAAACAATTGGAATCCTGACATCGGGCGGTGACTGCCCCGGGCTGAATGCGGCGATCCGCGGCGTGGCGAAAGCCGCGCTGCAGCAGGGCACGAAGGTTATCGGCTTTCAGGACGGTTTCCGCGGTCTCGTGGAAAACCGGACGATGACGCTGGAGGATCAGCATGTGAGCGGCATCCTGACCCGCGGCGGCACGATTCTGGGGTCGAGCCGCGATAAACCGCATAAGATGCCGATGGGCGGCAAGATACTCAACATGACCGATGTTGCGGTTGCCAACGCCCGCAAGAACCACATCGACTGCCTGGTCTGCCTCGGCGGCAACGGTACGCAGAAAAATGCGATGCGCCTGCGTGAAGCGGGGCTGGATGTGCTGACGCTGCCGAAAACGATTGATAACGATGTCGCCGGCACGGATATCACCTTCGGGTTTGATTCGTCCATGGCAATTGCCACGGAGGCGATCGACCGCCTGCATACCACCGCAAGCAGTCACCACCGGGCAATTGTCTGCGAGATTATGGGGCACAAGGCCGGCTGGCTGGCGCTCGGCGCCGGCATTGCCGGCGGGGCCGATGTGATCCTGCTGCCGGAAATTCCGTATGATCTGGGGCACATTGTTGAGCACCTGACGGCGCGGCGGCATCATAACAAGCGGTTTTCAATCATCGCTGTCGCCGAGGGGGCGGTCTCGAAACAGGAAGCGGCTGAAGGCCGGAAAAAGAAAAAGCCGGTGCAGAAACGCGAGAACGGCATGCTGCTGATTGAGGAGCCGGTCGCCAGCCGTATTGCCCGCCAAATCCAGCAGGCTTCCGGAATTGAAGTGCGCTGCACTTCGCTCGGGCATGTCCAGCGGGGCGGATCGCCGACCGCCACCGACCGCCTGCTTTCGACGCGGTTTGGAACCAAGGCCGGCGAACTGCTTTATGACGGCATTTATAATGTGATGGTCGGGCTGAAGGGGGAGCGCTGCGTGGCGGTTCCGCTGGAGCAGGTTGCCGGACGGACCAAAATTGTTCCAAAAGGCCATCCCTGGCTGAAAACGGCGGCCCTGGTGGATACCTGCCTGGGTGATAAGCTCATTTTTTAGGCGCGGCTTATTTTCTGATATTATTGATGGACGGCTGCTCGGGCGGCGCGATAGAAACTCAGCTTGAATTAAAACCGAGGCTGCAGCCATGGGATGTAAAAAAGGCAAATCGACCCACAAAAGAAAAAAAGACCACTTCGAGTGCAAGAAGTGCGGCGCCGTCGTGAAGAGCAAGGACAAGGTCTGCAAACCGAAAAAGGTGAAAGAGTAGTCCCGCTCCAGTCGGGAAAAAAACCTTCGGCGGATTTTCGTCAAAAATTTCCGTTTCTTCGGAAAACCGCACAACATTGTAGCATTCTCCGGCAGCCAAGAACGGGAACTGCCATCCTTTTTGTTTTGTTTTCAAAGCGGCATTCGTTTTATATACGCCGCTTTTCGAGGAGCAATTATGCAATCAATTGAAGATAGAATCCAGCAGCTCAAACGCGACCGCGGAGCCATTATTATCGCGCATAACTATCAGCCGGACGAGGTCCAGGCGATTGCTGATTTTACGGGCGACTCGCTCGAGCTCAGCCGGAAAGCGGCGGAGCTGGAAGAGGAGGTGGTCGTCTTCTGCGGTGTTCACTTTATGGCCGAAACCGCGGCGATCCTAAGTCCGGAGAAAACCATCCTGCTGCCCGACCGGTTCGCTGGGTGCCCGATGGCTGATATGATTACTGCGGAACAGCTTCGGGCGAAAAAGGCCGAGCATCCCGGCGCGGTGGTCATTGCCTATGTGAACAGTTCCGCGGCGGTTAAAGCGGAGTGCGATCTCTGCGTGACCTCCTCAAATGCCATGAAGATTGTCGCTTCGGTTCCGGCCGATAAGGAGATCATTTTTGTGCCCGACACCCACCTCGGCCACTACATCCAGGAAGAGCTCGGGCGCGAGATGATTATCTGGGACGGATACTGTCCGACGCACTCGCGAATTCGCGACGTCGATATCAAGCGCGAGCTCGAGGATCACCCCGGCGCGAAGGTGATGGCTCATCCGGAATGTCCGCTGCCGATCCGCGACTTGGCAGACTACCTGCTATCTACCGGGCAGATGATTACTCACGCCAAAGAGTCGGACGAAACGGAATTTATTGTGGCCACTGAAATGGGGCTGCTTTACCGCCTTCGTAATGAAAACCCGGAGAAGAAATTCTATTCCGTCAGCGACCGCGCTCTTTGTCCAAATATGAAAAAAATTGATCTGGAGAAGGTGCTCTGGTCGCTCGAGGACATGCAGCATCGCGTTACGGTCCCCGAAGAAACAGCGAACAAAGCCCGGCTCTCGATCGAACGAATGCTCGAGCTGAGCTAAGGAAAGAACCGCAATGTGGGAATACACCGATAAAGTAACCGACCACTTTAAGAATCCGCGAAATGTAGGGGCTGTCGAAGAGCCGGACGGCGACGGCCTGGCCGGATCGCTGGCCTGCGGCGATGCGCTGCGGCTGACCTTTAAGCTCGATGCCGAGAAAAAAATCTGTGAGGCGAAGTTCCAGACGTTCGGCTGTGCTTCAGCCATCGCCTCCTCATCGGCCCTGACCGAAATGCTGATCGGCAAGACGGTGGAAGAGGCTGAAGAGATTACCAATGCCGATATTATCGCCTATCTCGGGGAGCTGCCGAAACAGAAGGTGCACTGCTCAGTAATGGGCCGCGAGGCGCTTGAAGCGGCGCTTTATAATTACCGCACCGGCAAAAAACTCGACCGTAAAATCGACGGCGAAGTGATCTGCCACTGCTTCGGCGCAACCGATAAAGAGATCGAAAAGATTACGCGCGAGCAGAAGCTCACCACCGCAGAGGAAGTAACCAATGCCTGCAAAGCCGGCGGCGGATGCGGACAGTGTATTCCTGAGATCGAAGTGATCATCAATAAAGTAATCGGCGAGGAAAAGGCGAAAGAGGAAGACGCCAAACCCAAGCTGACCCAGCTGCAGAAAATCAAGCTGATCGAGGAAACAATCGACCGTCAGGTTCGCCCGATCCTGCGCCGGGATAACGGCGACCTGGAACTGCACGATGTCGACGGCGACCGGGTGCTGGTCAAATTCGTCGGGGCCTGCGTGAGCTGCCCGGTTTCATCCGTCACCCTCAAAGATGTTGTCGAGACGCAGCTGCAGGAAGCGGTGTCGCCCGAGATCACTGTGGAGGCGGTGTAATGAAACAGCAGGTATATATCGACAACAACGCAACAACCCAGGTTGCGCCGGAAGTAACAGAAGCCATCCTGCCGTACTTTACGGATCACTGGGGCAATCCCTCCTCCATGCACAATTTCGGCGGTTCCGTTAAGCGCGCCCTCGATAGTGCGCGCGAGCAGGTTGCCGCGCTGATCGGGGCGGAACACCCGAACGAAATCATTTTCACGAGCTGCGGCTCGGAGTCCGACAATATGGCCATCCGCGGCGCGGTGGATGCCATGGGCGGCCATCCGCACCTTATCACCACCCGCGTTGAGCATGCCGCGGTGCTGGGCCCGTGCCACTATCTCGAAGACAAAGGCTTCCGCCTCACCACCCTGGATGTGGACGAAAAGGGCAATCTTGACCTGGATGTGGTGCGCGAAAAATCGATGTGCGGCAAAAAGACCATTGCATCGATCATGTGGGCGAACAATGAAACCGGCGTCATTTTCCCGATTCCGAAGATCGCCGAGCTGATTAAGGAGGGCGGCGGTGTGTTCCATACCGATGCCGTTCAGATCGCGGGCAAACTGCCGATTTCCGTAAAAGACCTTCCGGTCGATATGCTCTCGATTTCCGGCCATAAGCTCCACGCTCCGAAGGGAATTGGAGCCCTCTACGTGAAGCGCGGCACCAAAGTGACCCCGCACATCATGGGTGGTCACCAGGAACGCGGCCGCCGGGCCGGCACCGAAAATGTTCCGTACATCGTCGGCCTCGGCAAAGCGTGTGAGATCGCCCGCGAGCGCATGGAAAAAGACGTGGCGCACGAAGCAAAGCTGCGCGACCGCCTGGAAGCAGGTATCCTTGCGACCTGTAAAGGGGCGCATGTGAACGGCGATACATCGCACCGCCTGCCGAATACTACCAACATCAGCTTTGAGTTTGTCGAAGGCGAGGCCATCCTGCTGATGATGGATGATCAGGGCATCTGCGCCTCCACCGGTTCAGCCTGTGCTTCCGGATCGCTCGAGCCGTCGCATGTGCTGCGTGCAATGGATGTACCGCGAACCAGCCTGCATGGTTCGGTTCGCTTCAGCCTGAGCCGCTACAACACCGAAGCCGATGTGGATGTCGTGCTGGAAAAGCTGCCGGCCATCATCAGCCGCCTGCGTGAGCTTTCTCCGTTCGCCAACGATTAATCGGTGGATTTCCCCATTTCGGATTGCTACGTTGTTCCCTTGAATTTTCAGGAGGAACAACGTGATACCGAAAGACTATATTGCCGACCTGCGCGTCTATGAGCCGGGTAAACCCATCGAAGAGGTTGCCCGGGAACTGGGCTTTGATGATGTCGCCGACATCATCAAGGTCGCATCCAACGAAAACGAGCTGGGGCCGTCGCCGCTGGCGATGGAAGCCATGCAGGAAGCGGTTTCCGGAATGCATCGCTATCCGGACGGCGGCGCGTTTTACCTGAAGAGAAAACTGGCGGAAAAACTCGATGTCGAACCCGAAAACCTGCTTTTCGGGTGCGGCAGCAACGAGCTGATTGTCTTCCTGTGCCACGTTTTCATGGAGCCGGGCCGAAACCTGATTATGGGGGCGGAGGCCTTTGCCGTCTATTTTCTCGCCAATGCGCTCTACGGCGGCGAAACCGTCCGCGTGCCTATGCCGGGCCATGTTCACGATCTCGATGCCATGCGGGCGGCCATTACGCCCGATACGCGGCTGGTTTGTATCTGCAATCCCAACAATCCGACCGGCACCACGGTCTCGCCTGAAGCCATTGATGCATTTATCGAGCAGCTGCCGAACCATGTGATTGCCGTTTTCGACGAAGCCTATTTTGAGGTAATGCCCGAAGAGATGAAACCCGATGTGCTGAAGCATATTCGCGCCGGCCGGGAAAATGTCGTCGTACTGCGGACGTTTTCCAAGGCCTACGGCCTCGCCGGGCTGCGTATCGGCTATGCCGTCGGCCATCCGGAACTGATCGGCCTGCTGAACAAAGTGCGCCAGCCGTTTAATGTGAATCTGATGGCACAGGCCGCCGCGGCCGCTGCGTTGGACGATGTAACCCATCTGGTTGAGACGCAGGAAATGGTTGCCCAGGGCATCGGTTTCTTCCGCGAGGAGCTGCCGAAACTAGGCGTTGAAACAGTGCCGTCCGGTGCCAATTTTATTCTCGTGAAGACCGGAAACGGCCGGCAGGTGTTTGAGGAACTGCAGAAACGCAAGGTGATTGTGAGGCCGATGGATCCGTACGGACTGCCTGATTTTATCCGCATTACAATCGGTACTCCGCTGCAGAACAAGAGGTTGCTGGATGCGCTTAAAGAGGTCCTCGGCAAGAAAAGTTAACTTTTTTATCTTACCCCCTTGACTCATAAATCGGAATGGGTACTATGTGCGCTCCTTTGAACAAATGGGCGATTAGCTCAGTTGGCTAGAGCATCTCGTTTACACCGAGAGGGTCGGCGGTTCGAGCCCGTCATCGCCCACCATTTTT
>JBFHGU010000032.1:0-40817 GCA_041582935.1 Pontiella sp. | reverse complement strand
GCCGGGAGGACGAGATCCTGCAGGGCGCGCATATTCTCATCGCCTGCGGCACGCATCCCCGCAGGAGCCCTGACATTCCTTACGACGGCGCGGTCATCATCGATTCCGATGAAATCCTGTAGCTGCCGTTCATTCCGGAGGAGCTCGTTGTGGCCGGTGCGGGCATCATCGGGCTGGAATATGCGTCGATGTTTGCGGCGCTGGGCACCGAAGTAACCCTGATCGACAAGAGCACCCGGCTGCTGGAATTTGTTGATCAGGAAATCGTTGAGCGGCTGCTGTTTCACCTGCGCGACCTGAACGTGATGCTGCGGCTGGGCGAGACGATACAGACGGTCGGCAAGGACGAGCGTGACCGCGTGGTGGTCAAGCTGGACAGCGGGAAGACCATTCGCTCACAGGCTGTTTTATATGCCATCGGGCGGCAGACCAACGTCGATACGCTTAATATCCCGGCCGCCGGCCTGGAAGCCGACAAGCGCGGCCGCATTGCGGTCGACGAAAACTTCCAGACCGCCGTCCCCCATATTTATGCCGCCGGCGATGTGATCGGGTTTCCGGCGCTGGCGGCGACTTCCATGGAGCAGGGGCGCACGGCGTGCTGTCATATGTTCGATGCCTGTTTCGGCATGTCCCGGTACCCCCTGCCGTACGGCATTTATGCGATTCCTGAAATCTCGATGATCGGCCAGACGGAGCAGGAACTGACGAGTGCGAAGGTTCCGTACGAAGTCGGGGCCGCCCGGTTTGATGAACTGGCCAAAGGGGGCATCCTGGGTCTTGAAAACGGATATCTTAAAATCCTGTTCGATCCGGAATCCTTAAAACTTCTCGGCATTCACATCATCGGCGAAAGCGCCACGGAGCTGATTCATATCGGGCAGGCGGTTTTCAGCCTGGGCGGGACGCTGGCCTATTTCCGGGACAGCGTATTCAATTATCCCACGCTGGCCGAAGCCTATAAAGTGGCGGCCCTGGACGGTTTGAACAAATGCTGACCGACGAATCCATGCGCGAGGGAGCGGCCGGAAACATGGATGACCCGGAGAGCCGCCGATGCGATGCGTGCCGGGCCGGCGAGGCGGATTGGAAAAAGTGGGGCCCCTACCTGAGTGAGCGCCAGTGGGGGACCGTGCGCGAGGACTACAGCGCCGACGGCAATGCGTGGGACTATTTTCCCTTCGTGCATGCCCATTCCCGGGCCTACCGCCGGGGCGAGGACGGGCTGGCCGGTATTTCCGACGACCGCCAGCTGCTCTGTTTTGCGGTGGCGCTCTGGAACGGCAGGGATCCGGTTTTAAAGGAACGCGCCTTCGGACTGTCGAATGAACAGGGCAATCACGGTGAGGACGGGAAGGACTATTATTTCTACCTCGACAGTACTCCGACGCACTCATACATGAAGTATCTCTACAAATATCCGCAGCGCGAATTTCCGTATGCGGACCTGCGGCAGGTCAATCAGCACCGCCCTAAAACCGAACCGGAATATGAGCTGCTGGATACCGGCGTTTTCAACGAGGACCGCTATTTTGATGTACAGGTGGAGTACGCCAAGGCCGGGCCCGATGACGTGCTGGTGATGATCTCGGTGTTTAACCGAGGCCCCGAGGCGGCGGCGCTGCACGTGCTGCCGACGCTCTGGTTCCGCAATACCTGGGCCTGGCAGGACGCCGCCGCGCCGCGTCCGCTGCTCGCCGGCAGCGGCCACGTCCGCGCGAGCCATGCCGAACTCGGAGAATACCGGCTGTATGCTGAAGGCGCGCCCCGCCTGCTTTATACGGAAAACGAAACCAACGAGGCCCTGCTGTTCAATACGCCCAATGCCGTTCCGTTTGTGAAAGACGGAATCAATGATTTCATCGTGTCCGGCCGCCGGGAGGCGGTGAATGCCGAGCAGGTCGGTACAAAAACGGCGGCGGATTATCCGCTCGATATACCGCCCGGTGAGCATCGCACGATCCGACTGCGCCTGACTCAAACGGTGTATGGCCCGGAGGAGCGTGCATTCGATTCGGACTTCGAAGCGGTCTTCAGCGAACGCCGGGCGGAGTGCGATGCGTTTTACCGGGAGCTGCTGCCCGAGGCCCTCTCCGAGGAGGAGCGCCGGGTGGCCCGGCAGGCGCTGGCGGGTATGCTGTGGTCCAAGCAGTACTATGAATACGATGTCGAAAGCTGGCTGCGGGAACATGCCGAACAGGGACTGACCATCCGCAACAGCGAATGGGCGCACATGCGCAACCATGATGTGATTTCCATGCCGGACAAGTGGGAATACCCCTGGTATGCCACCTGGGACCTCGCCTTCCACACCGCCGCGCTCGTCCTGGTGGATGAAGCTTTTGCCAAGCAGCAGCTGATGCTGTTTCTGAGCGATCGGTACCTGCACCCCGACGGGCAGCTGCCGGCCTATGAGTGGAACTTCAGCGATGTCAACCCGCCGGTCCACCCCTTCGCCGTGTATGCGGTCTATTCCATCGATAAGCAGCGCCGCGGTGACGGCGGGGATACCGCCTTTCTTGAGGCGGCCTTTGAAAAGCTGGCGCTCAACTTTAACTGGTGGCTCCAGAAAAAGGATCCGACCGGTAAAAATGTGTTTGAGGGCGGTTTTCTCGGGCTGGACAATATCGGCGTCTTCGACCGCAGCAAAGAGCTGCCGACGGGCGGCGCGCTGGAGCAGTCGGACGGTACTGCGTGGATGGTGCTTTTTGCCCAGTCCATGGTGCAGATTGCGCTGGAGCTGGCCCGCTCGGATGCCACCCGCTACGATGACGAGGCGCTGAAATATCTCGACCATTATATCACGATTGCCTCGGTGATGGACCGCGCCGGCGTGAATGACGATGAAATGTGGGACGAAGAGGATGCCTTCTTTTATGATGTGCTGCGTTTTCCCGACGGCCGCGGTACGCGCCTGAAGGTCCGGTCGATGGTCGGCCTGCTGCCGCTGTGTGCGTCCACCGTCATCGATGCCGAGCTGCTCGATGCGCTGCCGCATTTCAAGGAGCGGTATGAGTCGCTGATCGACCGGAAGGGGGACTCGGTTCGGAATATTGCCTGTCCGGACTGTCTGGGGGTTCGGGGGCGGCGCCTGCTGGGGGTGCTCGACGATGAAAAGCTGCGCCGCGTCCTGTCGCGCATGCTGGATGAAAACGAGTTTTTAAGTCCCCACGGAATCCGCTCGTTATCGCGCTTTCATGCGGATCACCCCTATGTGTTCCACTGGAACGGCGAGGAGCATCGGGTCGGCTATTCGCCGGCGGAATCCGATTCCGGGCTGTTCGGCGGAAACTCCAACTGGCGCGGGCCGGTGTGGATGCCGGTTAATTTCATGATCCTGTGGGCGCTGCGCAACCTGTACACCTATTACGGCGATGCTTTTACGGTTGAATATCCGACGGGTTCGGGGCAGCTGAAAACACTCTATGAAATCGAGCTGGAGCTGGGCCGGCGCCTTACCTCCATCTTCCTGAAAAACGGCGCGGGGCAGCGGCCGGTGTTCGGCGGGAACCAAACCTTCCAGTCCAATCCGCACTGGCGGGACCATATCCTGTTCTATGAATATTTCCATGGCGACAACGGCGCGGGCATCGGTGCGGCGCATCAGACGGGCTGGACCGGGTTGGTCGCCGTCATTTTGATGATGCAGGCCGCGGCCTCGAATGAGGAGCTGCTGGAGGACGGTGTGCTTGCCTCGCTGGATGTCTGATTTCCCGCGCCGGCAGCAGAATGTTCCGTATACGGTTGTTGCTTAATCCCGAGCCATTCGCTAGAAGCCTGTCCATGGGTGTGCCATGCATCGGAGGATGCCGCCTTTAGGCGTGTAGTAAACATGAAAAAAAATATTCTGGATCGGTACCGGCGCGATAAATCCGGCTGTTTGGTCATCGACATCGCGGCGGAAAAAGTCAGCGATCTTTACGACGATTTTGATAAGCATGCTCCGTTTGTGAAGAAGGAGCTGGACTATGACCTGGTCGAATACCTGATTGATTCCGCCCGGGAGATCGGCCGCGAGTCGTTCGGCATCTGCTTTCTCTTTGCTTCGCCGGTTGACCAGGAGCTGGAGCAGCGGCTCTGCAAAAGCGTGCGGAACTATTTCAGCTACCTGCTCGAAACCAACCGCCGGGAGATTATGCAGGCGCTGCGCTCCTCCGTCATCCTGCTGTCGCTGGGCCTCGCCATGCTGGCGGTTTCCATCTATCTCAACCTCACGTACCACCTGGATGACGCGGTGGTGGAAGGGGTGATGGCCGAGGGACTGGTGATTGCCGCCTGGGTCTCGGTCTGGGAAGGGCTGGCCCTGCTGCTGATGAACGGCCCGGCCCTGCTGAAAGACCGGCGGCTCTACGCCGCGATGGGCCGGGCTTCGCTGAGCATCGAGTCCGGGCTCGATCCCGCGGAGGCTGAACTCCAATGAACCGCCCGCCGCTGAATGGATTTTCCTTGTTTACTTTGTTCTTCACAACGGGTATTCAGCCCGCAACCCAATCGGAAAGTGTATATGGAAAATAATGCGCAGGATATCATCGAACTTCGTCACCTTGAGATCGAAGACTATGTAGATTTGAAAAACTCTATGGACAAGGCGTATGAGCAGGCCGGACTAGGCGCCTGGAAGGAAGAGGATATCCGCCGGCTGCTCAGGATTTTCCCCGAGGGGCAGCTGTGCATTGCGCTCAACGGCAAGGTGGTGGCCAGCGCGCTTTCGCTGATCATTCAGTACGACCGGTTCGGCGATAACCACACCTATGAACAGATCCACGGAAACAGTTCGTTCGATACCCACGATCCGGAAGGCGATGTGCTTTACGGCATCGATGTGTTCGTGCATCCGGAATACCGGGGCATGCGCCTGGGCCGCCGCCTCTACGAAGGCCGCAAGGAGCTTTGCGAAAACCTGAATCTCCGCGCCATTATGGCCGGCGGGCGGATTCCAAACTATAAAAACTATGCGCACGAAATGACCCCGCGCGAATACATCG
Organism: Pontiella sp.; assembly: GCA_041582935.1. Lineage (GTDB taxonomy): Bacteria > Verrucomicrobiota > Kiritimatiellia > Kiritimatiellales > Pontiellaceae > Pontiella. Next base: position 35,832 of record JBFHGU010000032.1, on the reverse strand, counting down.
AAAAAGTGCAGGGCAAAGAGATCCACGATCCGACGCTCTCGTTTCAGCTGTCCAATGGATTCCACGTGAAGAAAGTGCTGAAAAACTACCTGGAAGGCGATATCGAGAGCCGCGAATTCGCCACCCTGCTGGAGTGGAACAATATTTATTTCCAGTCCGATCCCAAGGTGCTCAACATGGAGCGGACCGAGGTTCGGGTCGGATTGGTGCAGTGGCAGATGCGCCCGTTCGACAGCGTCGAAAAGCTGATGGAGCAGGCCGAATACTTCATCGACGCGGTTTCAGACTATAAAGCGGATTTCGTCCTCTTTCCGGAATTTTTCAATGCGCCGCTCATGTCGCCGCACAACCACCTGCCCGAAGCCAAGGCCATCCGTGCACTGGCCCGGTTTACCGAGCCCCTGCGCGAGCGCTGTCAGGAACTGGCGGTGGCCTATAACGTCAATGTGATCACCGGCAGCATGCCGGAGGTGGCGGATGACGGCCGGCTGCTCAATGTGTCGTACCTCTGCCGCCGCGACGGAACCTATGACAGTTTCCACAAGATTCATCCCACGCCGTCGGAGGTGGAGGCCTGGGGCATGTCGGGCGGCGACCGCATTGAGGCGTTCGACACCGACTGCGGGAAAATCGGCATCCTGGTCTGCTACGATGTCGAGTTTCCCGAGGTCTGCCGCATCCTTGCGGACCAGGGCATGAACATTCTGTTTGTTCCGTTCCTGACCGATACGCAGAACGGCTATATGCGGGTTCGGCACTGCGCCCAGGCGCGCGCCATCGAAAATGAATGCTATGTCGTCATCGCCGGTGCGGTCGGCAACCTGCCGAACGTCAATAATATGGATATCCAGTATGCGCAGTCGGCCATCTTTACGCCCTCGGACTTTGCATTCCCGACCAACACCGTGAAAACCGAGGCCACGCCCAACACCGAAATGGTGCTGATTGCCGACGTCAATTTTGACCTGCTCAAAGAGCTGCACTCGCGCGGCAGTGTGCGCAACAGGAAGGACCGGCGTACGGATCTTTACCGGATCGTTCAGCGCACCGGCCCGCAGGACGTCGGCTGATCCGCCGGCGGCCTTAGAGCACCTGCCGGGCAATCCCGCGCATCAGGTAGCCGAACAGGTCTGAACCGGTGATGATGCGCCGGTGCTTTCCGCCCCAGATCAGGATGACGTCCTGCCGAATATTGTCGTCGCCCGGAGCCGTTTCGAACTGCGCGATGGCCTTTGATAGCGGGGTGGTGCGTTTGGTGAAAATCAGGGGGCGGTGGCAGTGTTTCATCGGGTCGACCGGATGGGTCGTGAACAGCGCTTCTGAGAGAAACGAGGCGCTGTCGAGCGTCAGGACCGGCCGGCTGTCCGGACCGGTCAGGATGATCCAGCGCTTGCCCGAGGACTGCACACTGCGGATAAAGCTGTCCTGCGGCGTCGGCGAATAGGCGGGAAAAACCGGGCGTCCGTTTTTCAGCGGCAGCGCAATGATGCTGCGCGGATCAATCGGCTCGCCTTCCTCGGTGACGAGCAGGTCATCGAGGCTCAGGAAATTGATTGCCCCGTGCCCCTCCACGTGGCCGACATCCGATTCCGGTGCATGGATGTGGTGGCGCAGGAGTTCCATGAGCTCCTCTTCGGGCACATAATCGACGCTCTCCTTCCCCAGCCATTGGTCCAGCAGCCAGGCGGTCGGTTTGGCGACGGGGTAGAGCAGGATCTGGTACAGCCGCAGCACGGGAGTCAGCAGGCTGGCCACACGCAGGGCGTGGCGCGAAAAATAGGCCTGCGGCATAATCTCGCCGCAGATGGTGATGACCACCGTGGAAAAAAGAAATCCCAGCAGGCCGGCCATCACCGAATCGGCCAGCAGGGCCAGCAGTACATTCGTGGCCACGTTGCCCCAGAGAATCGTCGTCAGCAGGAAGTTGGAATCGCGCCGCAGTTCGAACAGCGCCTGGGCCTTGGCATTGCCGGTGTCCGCCATGGCCTGCAGCCGCAGTGCGCTGAGTCCGAACATCGCAAGGTTCAGCCCGGAAAACATGCCGGACTGCATAATCAGGAATACAATGCCGATCCAGGTGATGAGATTAGCAGTCATGGCGCTCCTCCGTTAGGCGGGGTTCAGCTGATCAGCGGCGGCTCTTCGCTCTCCACGGTATCCGTTTGCGGATCAAATGCGTCCTGGAAAATTTCAATCGATTCCGCCGCGGCGGCCGGGCGCGCAAAGGCCGCAATGTGGAAAATCGCCTCGCCTTCATGCACCAGCGGCAGCCGGGTGCGCCCGATCACAATCCCGCAGGCCGGGCTTTTCACCACTTCCTCAATTTCGCCAAGCGGGCCGCTGATGTAGGCCAGCTCATCGCCGACGTCCACATGTTCGCCGAGCGCGGTCAGCGACCGGGCAATGCCGCTCTGCGGTGCGCGTACCCACGAGGAGCTCTTGGCCAGCAGCGACGAATGCTCTTTGCGCGCGCGCTTGCGGATCATGCCGAGGTGCCCGAGCACATTCAGGATGCCGGCCACGCCGGCGCGGATCGAGATTTCGTCAAAGCGCAGGGCTTCGCCGGCTTCATAAACCAGCGTGGGAATACCGCGCTTATGCGCGGCCTCGCGGAACGTGCCGGGGCGCAGCGGCGAATCCAGGATGACCGGCGCATTGAAGGCATTGGCCAGGCTGCGCAGGTCGTCATTGCCGTTGAGTGTTGCCCGGATCTGGGGCAGGTTTTCGCGGTCGATGGCGCCGGTATGCAGGTCGATAATGTGGGTGCAGTACGGAAAAAGCTCCGACATGATGATGTGCGCCAGCCGGCCGGCCATCGATCCCTTGGGCGATCCGGGAAATGAGCGGTTGAGGTCGCGGCGGTCCGGCAGATAGCGCGAGCGCGAAACGAAGCCGAAAATATTCACCACCGGCACCAGGATGAGCGAGCCTTTCATCCGCTTGAGCGATTTATGGCCCAGCAGCCGCCGAATGATTTCGATGCCGTTGATCTCATCACCGTGGATGCACGAGGTCACCATCATACAGGGACCGTCGGTTTTGCCGCGGATGACGTGCAGGGTCATCGACGCCGGGGTGTTGGTGTAGAACTCCGGAAGCGGCAGCTGAATGGAAACTTCGGTGCCGGCAGCAATTTCCCGGCCTCCGATAGACATGGCGGCAGGCATGGTTCAGCCCTGTCCTTTGGTCTGGGTTTTGCCGGCCTTGGCATTCTTTTCAATGTAGTCGATCACCATGCCGGCAATATTCTTGCCGGTGGCCTGCTCAATGCCTTCCAGGCCCGGGCTGGAGTTGACCTCCATCACCACCGGGCCGTGGTTGGAGCGCAGCAGGTCCACGCCGGCGACATTCAGCCCCATAATGCGCGCGGCCCGCACGGCCGTTGAGCGCTCCTCCGGCGTAATCCGGATCAGCGACGAGCTGCCGCCGCGGTGCAGGTTGGAGCGGAATTCGCCGGGGGCGGCTTTGCGCTGCATCGATGCAACCACCTTGCCGCCGATGACGAAGCAGCGGATGTCCGCGCCCTCAGACTCCTTGATGTATTCCTGCACCAGGATATTCGCTTTCACGCCCATAAAGCCTTCGATCACGCTTTCGGCCGCCTTCTGGGTTTCGGCCAGCACCACCCCGATGCCCTGCGTGCCCTCCAGCAGTTTCACCACCAGCGGTGCACCGCCGACCATTTTGATCATGTCCTTAATATCGTCGGGTTTGCTGGCAAATCCGGTCACCGGCAGGCCGATGCCCTTGCGCGAAAGCAGCTGCAGCGAGCGGAGTTTATCGCGCGAGCGGGTGAGCGCCACGGACTCGTTGAGCGGATAAACCCCCATCATTTCAAACTGGCGCAGCACGGCGGCGCCGTAAAAGGTGACAGAGGCGCCGATACGCGGAATGACGGCATCGAAACCGCTGAGCGGTTCGCCCTTGTAGTGAATGGTCGGGTTGTGCGATGCGATGTTCATGTAGGCGCGCAGCACATCAATGATCTGGACTTTATGTCCTTTCTCTTCCGCAGCCTCTTTGAGGCGGCGGGTGGAATAGAGCTTGGCGTTACGCGACAGCAGGGCAATTTTCATAATGTTCTCCGAGTTCAGGCGAGGCCGTAAAGGGACTTGGCCTTGAGTTTCCCGTTGAGGTAGGAAGCCGCCGGATCGACGAGGGTATTCTCTTCCATGGCGCGGCGGCCGAGCAGCATGCGGAATCGCATGGAGTCCCGGTTGGTAAGCGACATCTCAATCAGCCGAGTCTTATCGCCGATTACCACCATCGTATCAATGATATAGCGCATTTCTTTATGCCCGCCCGAATCGCTCACCACCCGCTCATCCTTCACCGGGGCGGTACACTCCAGGACGAGGTCTTCGTTTTTCTGCAGCGGGTGGACTTTGAAGCGGAGATACCGCACGCCGCCGCGGCTGAACGGCTCAATGCCGAAGGTGTGCAGGCAGGAGGTTTTGGCACCGGTGTCGACCTTGGCCTTTACGGCCGGAATGCCGAGGTCGGGGAGTGCACACCACTCCCGCCATCCTAATCTCAATGGTTCGTTCATGAGCCGTCCTTTTTATTTATAATTTGAAATAGGCCATATCCGCAAGCGGCGCGAGCTTTTTCACCACGGCATTACGCCTGCAGAAAGCCGCGGATCGCCTGCATCATCGGTGCAAAATGATGCGCCGCCAGCCCGTGGCCGTCGTCATACACCGTCAGCCGGCTGTCGGTCAGGCCGGCGGCCAGCCGCTCCGCCGCGCCGAGCGGAATGATCCGGTCCTGCGATCCGTGAAATAGCTGCACCGGGATGTGAACAGCGGGAACGCGCGCACGCACATCCGATTCCAGCAGGTATTCCAGACCCGCCGCCAGATCGTCCAGCCCGCACTCCGGATCGGTTTTCAGCGCCGGATTAGGAAAATGGACGTTTTTATAAAATTCCCGCAGCACCGCCTCCGGCTGCCGCTTCAGCTGCGCGATCATCCGCTTCAGGATCTTTTCGTGTGTACCGCAGGGATAGCCGTCCGCCGCGCAGAAGCGGGCGGTGGAGGAGATCAGGACCAGTTTCCGGCAGCTGGGCGGCAGGTGCTCAATCGCCAGCAGCCCGCCCATCGAGCCGGTCACAATATAATCCGCCTCCGGAATGTGCTGCTCCTGCAGCACCTGGTTTCCGCTCAGCAGCTGCACCTCAAAGAGATCACTCAGCGCATCGCCCAGCGGCCGAACCGCCTCAAGCCCGTGCGCCCATCCTGAAATAATTAAGACCGATTTCATATTTTCTATCCACAGATTTCACAGATTAGCAGGATTAAAAGAATCCGTGAACATCCGTGTAATCTGTGGATTTAGTTTTTAACCGTTTTGATGATGGCTTTGGCGGCGCGTTCAAGGTCGTCGACGAGGTGGGCGAGGGTGATCGAGATGCGCAGGCGCGCCGTACCCGGCGGCACCGTCGGCGGCCGAATCGCGGCGCAGATGATATGTTCTTCGCGGAGCTTCCGGGAAACGGCGAGCGCTTTTTCGTTATCGCCGATCACGATCGGAATGATCTGGCTTTCGCTCTGGAGGGTTTCGAGCCCGGCTTCATGCAGGAGCAAGCGGAAATAGCCGGCATTGGCCTGCAGGATATTGCCTAGCCGCGGCGAGGCTTCCAGCACATCCAGTGCACCCAGCGCGGCGCCGATCACCGCCGGCGGCGGGGCCGTCGTGTAAATGAAGGCGCGCGACGAATGAACCAGCAGCCGGCGCAGCTTTTCGGAGCAGGCGGCATAGCCGCCGAAGCCGGCCATTGCTTTGCTCATGGTGCCCATGGAAACGGTCACGGCGTTTTCAATGCCCAGCTCCCGAATCAGCCCGGCGCCGCTGGGGCCGAACGTGCCGGTGCTGTGGGCTTCGTCGATCATCAGCATTGCACCGTGTTTTTCGGCCAGTGCAGCGATCTCTTTCAGCGGCGCAACGTCGCCGTCCATGCTGAAGACCGATTCGGTGATGACCAGTTTCCGGCCCGCGGCGCCGGCGGACTGCTCGAGCCGCTGTTCCAGGGCGGCACAGTCGTTATGGGCCCAGCGCACCAGTTTGGCGCCGGACAGCCGGCAGGCGTCGATCATGGAAGCGTGTACCAGCTTATCGGCAAAAATCAGGTCGCCGCGGCCGGCGAGCACCGGAATGGTTCCGGCGTTGGCCATGTAGCCCGTCCCGAACACGAGCGCGGCCTCATAGCCCTTTTCCCGGGCCAGCCGGGTCTCCAGCTCTTCGTGGATCGGCAGGGTGCCGGAAACGAGCCGCGAGGCCCCGGTGCCGACGCCGAATTCGTCGAGCGCCTGGCGCGAGCGGTCGATCACATGCGGGTGGCTGGCGAGGTCGAGATAGTCGTTGCTCGAAAAGTTGAGCACCTCTTTGCCGTCGATTTTCATGATGCCGCCGGCTTCCGGGTAAACGCGTGCGCGCCGTTCAAGGCCCTGCTCGGCGAAGGCATTGAGCTGCTGCTGAATCCATGTGTCGTCCATCGGGGCACTTTGTCCAACTTGTTTCATTGGCGCAATCCTCAAAATTCAATATAGCTTATCCCTTAAAACCGGGCGGCGGCGCAGCGGTTTTTCGCGGCCTGTTTATTTTATGCGGAGGAGTTTGATGATGGATCTGGGATTGCATGGAAAAGTGGTCATGGTGGCGGCCTCGAGCAAGGGGCTGGGCTACGGCATTGCACGCGAACTGGCACGAGAGGGGGCGCTGGTTTCCATCGGCGCCCGGACGGAGGCCGAAGTCTTCGATGCCGCCGATACGCTCATCGAGGAAACCGAGGCGGAGGTGCTGCCGAATGTGCTGGATGCCGCTGATCCGGATTCCATTTTCCGCTGGGTGGACCATACCGTGAATGCCTTCGGCGGTGTGGACGGGCTCGTGGTGAATGCCGGCGGACCGCCCGCCGGTAATTTTGACGATTTTGACGATGCGGACTGGGAGCAGGCCTTCAACCTGACCCTGATGAGTTCGGTCCGTATGATCCGGCATGTGCTGCCCCTGATGCGCCAGGCCGGCGGCGGTTCCATCCTGACCGTCACATCGGTGTCCGTGAAGGAGCCGATCGACTTCCTGCTGCTTTCCAACGTGATGCGCTCCGGAGTAACCAGCCTGGCCAAAAGCCTCTCCAAACAGCTTGCCCCGGAGCATATTCGGGTGAATAACCTGATGCCCGGCCGGATTGAGACCGACCGCGTTCAGTCGCTCGATGCCCTGAAAGCCGAAGCCGCGGATGTGCAGGTTGAGGAGATCAGGGCCGCCAGTGAAAACGGCATTCCGCTCGGCCGCTACGGCACCATCGAGGAGTTCGGCCGGTTCGGCGCCTTCCTGCTTTCCGATGCGGCATCATACATTACCGGCCAGACCATCGCCGTTGACGGCGGGGCCATTCACACCGTGTGGTAAATCATGAACTATAATCAGCTTGGAAATACGGGAATTAAAGTCTCTGCGCTAACCATCGGCGCCTGGCAGCTGGGCGGACCGCTCTTTTTTGACGGCAAGCCCGATGGGCATCCCGACCCCGGAAAAGAGCATGTGATCCGCATGATCCACGAACTGGGCGATCTGGGCATCAATGCCGTTGATACGGCCGAGCAGTACAGCGCCGGCGAATCGGAACGGCGCGTCGGCGAGGCCCTCAAAGGGCGGCGGGATCGGTGGGTCATCTCCACCAAGTTCGGCTTTCGGGTTGGTCCGAACCAGACGCGGATCGATGATTCTTCGCCGCCGACCATTCTGCCGAGCCTGGAAGGATCGCTGCGGCGGCTGGGCACCGACTATATCGATATCTATCTCTACCACTGCGCACCGGAATTGGAACACCTGGAAGAGGGCCGCGCGGTTTTGGAGCGCGCCAAGGCCGACGGAAAAATCCGCGCCTTCGGCATTTCAACCGAAAACTTCGACCTGCTGGACAAAATGGCGGCCGCCGGCTGTGTGGAGGTGGCGCAGTTTCCGGCCAGCCTGCTTGAGCCGTCGGACGAGGGGTGGCGGATTGCCCGCGAATACCACCTGGGCACCCAGCTGCGCGGCGTGATGGCCCAGGGGCGCCTGAGCGGAAAATATTTCCGGCAGAATCCGGAGTTCCGGGCCGATGACAACCGGTCCGACTGGTGCGGAGGCGAGGATTACACGCGGTTTTCCCGGCTTGCCGAAGCACTGCCCGAGGGCATGACGATGGCCCAGGCCGCCGTCCGCTGGGTGCTGGATCATCCCGGCGCGCACACCATCTGCATGGGGGCAAAAAATATAGAGGACTACCGCGCCGCGGCCGCGGCGGCCGGAGGACCCGCCCTTTCCCGGGAAACGGCTGCGGAACTTGAATTTATTGTCAAAGGGTTTTGATTACTTTGCATGAAAATGGCACAGTGGGTTCAGGAATGATTATAAATAACAAAAGGAGTTTCCTGTGACGTTCAGACATTTACTTTTATGCGGAATCATGACGGCGGCAAGCGGCACTGTGCTGGCAGCAGACGAGGTGGCAGAGGCCTCAGTAGCGAGCGGCAATACCGGTTCCATTCGAATCACGCTCGGTTCCGCGCCGGGCATTGATGAGCTTGAGGCATCGGGTTCTACTGAATCGGTAAATGACGACGGGGGTGGGCGGCTGGAAATGCTGTATGTCCACCGGTTCTGGGGCCGGAATGATTCGTCCGTCGGCGGTATGCTCGGCGGCGGTATCTTTTTCGGTAACCATGCGCTTTCCGACTCCGGCGTTGACGTGGACCTGACCACGTACGGACTGCTTCTTCAAGGGGGCGTGGCGGCCAAAGCCGGCGATAATGTTGTTCTGGAGCTGGGGCCGTACCTGGGTATCGGCATTGCGGAAAATGACACCACCGGCTACAGCGACGGAACCGGCGGCTATGGTCTTTTCGGGATTAAGGCCGGCGCTTTTGCGCTGCTCGGCGACCACATTGAGCTGGGACTGGAGCTCGGCTATGAAGGGTTCTCGCACGAACAGGAATACGACAACGGCTGGCTCGGCAGCGAAACAGTCACCTTCTCCGGCAGCGGCGCCCATGTTGCCGGCGTTCTGGCCATTACGTTTTAACCGGCAGTTCCCTATGGCAGAGAGCCGCTCCGGCCGGAGCGGCTTTTTTTATGCGATGAGCAGCTCCATGCCCTGCAGTTCGGTTTTTGATTCGGGCTCGAGGTGTTCGAGCATCGCGTGGAGCCGCGGAAAATAATCGGCGTGGGCCATAAATTCCATGGCGTCGCAGCCGCGGGCGGTGCCTTCGCGCAGCACAAACTCAAACAGCAGGGGCAGGATGTGCTGGCCGCTCTCGGTGTCATCGACCGCAAGATACGGACAATGCACGGTGCCTCCAATAATCCGGTTGATAAAAACGCCGACGATGCGGTGCCCGAGAAGTGCAACGGCTGAGATCTCCGGCGAGACCTGCCTAAATCCGCCCGGGCCGAGCAGTTCGCTGGTCATCGGCAGGTGCCGGGCAATGAACTCCTTCACCGATTCCCAGGGGAGCTCCGCAAGCGGTGCAATACGGAGTTCCTCCGGCCGGTTGGGATGCAGTCCGGCCACCAGCGGTTCAATATGCCGCGAGGCGCTGTTGCCGCTGACGCGGTAGGAGTGGACCTTCATCCAGCTCTGGTAGCCGCTTTGCTGCAGCGCATGGAAAATGCCGGTGCCGCCGGGCTGCACCGACCAGGTGCGAACCGACCCAATCCGCAAACGCCGGCAGCGCTCGGTAATGCCGTGAACCAGTTTGAAGGAGGGTTCTCCGATGAATTCAATCTGCGCGGCCTCGCCCTGGCGGTCCGGTTTGCGCAGCAGTGCTTTGGCGCCGGTTTTAATGCAGGCCAGCACTTCGGTCGCTTCGAGGCTGCATTCGGGCACGGGGAGTCCGGCCAGCTCGGTGTCGTGAATGAGGCGCAGCGAACTGCTGCGGAGTTTGCGTTCGGTATCTTCTGTAAGCAGCTGATACTGCCAGCGGCGGGAATCGAGCTGTACGCTGGATTCCGATGTTTCGGCCCGTGCCAGCAGCATGTCGGCCCCCCAGGGATCTTCCTCCCGAATGCATTCGGCGAGTGCCCGAAGGCTGGCGGGCGACTCAGGAAATAGCTTCGCGGCCGCGGTCGCGGTTGTTCGGGCTTCGCTGTCGAGCCCCTGTGTGCGAAGAGCCTGGGTCAGCGCGAGATGGGCGCGTTCGGAGAAGCGGTCCAGTTCCACGGCGCGGCGGGCCGCGGCGGCGGCCGCGGCGGCGCGGTTTTCGGTGAGCAGGAGTTCCGCTTTCGCGATCTGTGCGGCGGCGTGGCCGGGCTGCTGCTCCAGCAGGGCGTCGAGGAGTTCCGCGGCCTGCTGGGTTTCGCCGATATCGAGGAAGACTTCGGCCAGCACCAGCCGCCAGCCCGCGGGCAGTGCGGGGTGGGCGCGGAAGGGTTCGAGCAGCTGGCGCGCTTTGAGCGGCTGGCCGGAGTGGTAGGCCGCCAGGGCGCGGAGCAGCGGGGCGATCTCGGCATCGGGATGGAGTGCCGCGGTCTGGTTCATCAGGCTGACGGCCTCGGCAATCAGCTCGGAATGGATGAGGGCTTCGCAGAGCTGCAGCGCATAGGTGCGCGAAAAAGGTGCTTGGTGATGCAGGACAAGCAGGTGGGGAATCGATTCAAACCACTCGCCGCTGATGCGGTGCGCCGCGGCTTTCTGCCGATTATTTTCCGCCTCGATTTTCCAGGGGGATGCATCGAGGAGGTAGGGCGGCAGCAGCAGGCGGCTCTCTTTGGGGGTCGGCGCGGCCGGGGCCGGGCCGGGGGGCGCCGCCGGCGGGAGCGTTGCGGTCTGGCGGGCGGGCTGGAGAAACAGCTCGTCGAGCACGCGGCCGTTCATGTGCGGCGGGGCGGTGCACCCAAGCAGGTTCAGGAGGGTCGGTGCAATATCCTCGGGCCGGGGGGCGGCCAGCGTTTCGCCCTTCCGGATGCCGGGGCCTTCGCAGGCAATGAAACCGCCGCCGGCGCCGTGGGTGGAGCAGAGCACCAGGGTGTGTTGGCCGGCCAGCCGGCGCAGGGTATCCAGGCAAAGGTCGAGCGTGTGCAGGGCGGCTTTCCGGGCGGTGTCCGTTAGTCCGGTGTCCGACTCGGATTTACGGCAGAGCAGCCGCACGTCTTCGGCGAGCGTGAAACGGATCATAAAACAGTCCCAGTCGAGCTCTGCCAGGGTCTGCCCGGCAATGGCCTGAATGGAGAGGGCCGCTCCAATATGGCCCGCCAGTGCGCGAAGCAGCGGCTCCTGCCGGCTGTCGGTCTTTTCGAGATCGGGAACAAAGAGCGACAGGGTGGCGTGGTCGACCTGCTCCGGGCGAATGCTGAGCTTTTCAGCAATGGGGGAAAATGTATGCGGCTGCACGGCGCGCCCGGTGTGGAGCCGGCCGCATTTGAGCTGGGCAAAAAAGTATTCTGAGATCGAGAGGCAGTGCGCTTCCGCGGCTTCCGGATGGCGCGCCGGCAAATTGATGCGGTGGGTTACGCCGTTGGTGCGGTCGAGCAGGTTCCAGAATGCCGGCCGGGCCCAGTCGGCCGGTCCGGCCGCCCGGACCTGGTTGTCTTCATCCACATGGGCGGCGCCGCTGATGCCGTGCTCCTCGATGGTGCAGCCGGTGGCGAGGCTGGCCCAGACGGCGGCCGGCGGGGTGTGTTCCGCAATCTTCAGCCGGCCGGAGACGCCGCGGCTGAAGATGCGGTCGAAACTTTTGAGGCGGTTGTTCTTCAGGTCATCGAGGCCGATGCCGTCGACGCCGATGAGCAGGATGGGCTGTTTGTTTAAACTCATTTGACCGTGCATCTTTTCAGTTTTGGGAACTGGATGCCGGATTTCTGTGCATGATCGGCTGCCGCCGGGTTTCCAGATGACCCGCAGCGGGTGCCGAGCGATATCGCCTGCGTGTAAAATACCCCGTGTTGACTGCGTGTTTGTTTCATTCTGCTCCACCTTCCCCGATTCAAATTTGAGAGCGCTCCCCGCGCATCGGTTTTTATGGAGCAGGGGATATGCCATGCACGCCTGAATCTGCGGCGCCCGCGGCCCGGGCGTGCCCGCGCAGGCGCCGATTCATCTCAGGCGGAGGTTTACAACCGGGTGTGCTCTGCTACTATCCGCCGTCATTGAACGCGTTAAGAAAGGACCAATTATTATGCGCAGCGATAAAACGAAATCAGGCCTGGAACGGGCGCCGCACCGTGCGCTCATGCGTGCGACCGGAATGTCTACTGAAGATATCAAGAAACCGTTCATTGCGGTCTGCAATGCGTTTAATGAAGTGATTCCCGGGCACGCCCACCTCGACCAGGTCGGCAAAATTGTGAAAGACGCCGTCCGCGAAGCCGGCGGCACACCGATTGAATTCAACATGATCGGGGTCTGCGACGGCATCGCCATGGGCCACGCCGGCATGAAATATTCGCTGCCGAGCCGCGAGCTGATTGCCGATGCCGTGGAAACGATGGTCGGCGCCCACGCCTTTGATGCCATGATCTGCATCCCGAACTGCGATAAAATTGTGCCGGGCATGATTATGGGTGCGATGCGCGCGAATATTCCGACGATCTTTGCCTCGGGCGGTCCGATGAAGGCCGGCAAAACCAAGGACGGCCGCGTGGTCGACCTGATCAGCGTTTTCGAAGCGGTTGCCGAACATAAGCAGGGCACCATTTCCGACGAAGAGCTCGAAGAGATCGAATGCAAAGGCTGCCCGAGCCAGGGTTCCTGCTCCGGTATGTTCACGGCGAACTCGATGAACTGCCTGTGCGAAGCCATCGGCCTGGCGCTGCCGGGCAACGGTACGATTCTCGCCCTCGATCCGGCGCGTCACCAGCTCTGGAAAGATGCGGCCAAACGCGCCGTGGAAATGGCCTATGCCGACGGTCCGCTGCCGCGTGAGATCGTCACTAAAGAGTCGCTCGATAATGCTTTTGCGCTGGATATGGCCATGGGCGGCAGCACCAATACCGTGCTGCACACCTTGGCGATTGCGAAAGAAGCCGGCGTGGAGTACGACCTCAACCGCATTAACGCCGTGTCCAAAAAATGCCCGAATATCTGCAAGGTTTCCCCGTCGTCGCACTACCACATCGAAGACGTGCACGCGGCGGGCGGCATCAGTGCCATCCTGGCGGAAACGGCTAAGAAAGAGGGGCTGCTCAATCTCGACTGCCCGACCGTGACCGGTAAAACGCTCGGCGAAAATATTGCCGGCGCCAAGAGCCTCGACCTCGAATGCATCCGCACGGTTGAAAACGCTTACTCGGAGACCGGCGGCCTCTCCATTCTCTGGGGCAACCTGGCGGAAGGCGGCTGCGTGGTGAAGAAAGCCGGCGTTGATCCGAAGATGCTGGTGCACACCGGCCCGGCGGTCATCTTTGAATCGCAGGAAGAGGCGTGCGAAGGCATTCTCGACGGCAAGGTGAAGGCCGGTGACGTGGTGGTGATCCGCTACGAAGGTCCGAAGGGCGGACCGGGCATGCAGGAAATGCTGGCGCCGACCTCCTACATCATGGGCCAGGGCCTCGGCGACAGCGTGGCGCTGATTACCGACGGCCGTTTCAGCGGCGGCACACACGGCGCCTGCATCGGCCACATTTCGCCGGAAGCGGCGGAAGGCGGTCCGATCGGCCTGCTGAAGGAAGGCGATATCATCGAAATCGACATTCCGAACAACAAGCTGTCCGTTGCAGTGTCCGAGGAAGAGCTTGCGGAACGTCGTTTGGAATGGAAGGAGCCGGCACCGCGCTTTACCACCGGCTGGCTTGCGCGCTATGCCAAAATGGCAACGAATGCGAGCAACGGAGCGGTGCTGCAGGGATAACGTGCTGCTGAAACTGAACCGATTCTGGATGGGCACGCTGGCGGTTTCGCTGGCGTGTTCAGCTTTGGGCGGCCTGCAGGAGCGCGAAGAAGAGATCAAAGAGCGCTCCGCGGCTAAACAGGCGGCGGAGGAAGAGAAGCCGTCTTCATCCCGAAGCCAAAGCGCTGCGGTTTCTGCTTTCGGCTCCGGAACCTATCCTTCGTCCCGGAGTTCCTCCTCCGGCGGTTTTATGGCGGATTTCTGGGCCTGGCTGGTGCTGGCGCCGTTTGCGTATCATCCCCACGATCCCGGGGCCTCTATGGCGGGCGGTGACGAGGACTGGGCGCCGGAAGCGCGCTCGCTTTTTCCGCCTCATTTTCCCGGCCAGGCGACCGTGCCGTATTTCCGTGCGGATTTGAATTACCAGTGGGCCGACGAGGTGGACGCGCTGGATGGGCGGATCGAAGCCGGCTATAAATACTTTGTGCTCATCGGGCGGATGACGCAGTACACCGATACCACGGATTTCACGCTTGATGTCCGCCAGCTGTACGCCGGGCTGCGCTACGGCGGCATGCGGCCCGACACGGTTCCCGGTTCGTTCGAGGTGCATGTCGGCGCGGGGATTGCACACCATACCGGCGATATCCAGGATGCCGATTCCTCCGGCGCATTTACGTTCGGCCTGAAATATTATCCGGCGGAATGGATCGGCTTCGAGTTCCGCCCGGCGTGGTACCGCTGGGAGGAGATCATGATCCGCGATTATGATTTTTCGGTCAGTCTCGGGGCGCGTTACCTGCAGGGCCGCGCCGGTTACCGCTGGATCTGGGACCAGGGCGTTGTCGATCTGCAGAGCGGGCCCTATGCCGGGGTTTCGCTGAGTTTCTGAAACGTTTTCTCCCTTCCAAAGCATCGGAAAGCCACGTAAAGTCCTTCGTGCTGAGAGGTGAGGAGTCTGTGCATGGCGCTGATTGAAAATGCGAAGAGGTTTATCGATTTCCTGAAGCAGGATCTGTGGCGCCTGGATTTGGCGCGCGACTCCCGGCTGCGCGCCGCGGGCATTGAAATGCTGCGGGTGATGCACCTGGTTTTCCATGGCGTGAAGAATGACCGCTGCCGGCTCCATGCATCCGGGCTGACTTATGCCACGCTCATGGCGCTGATTCCGCTGTTTGTGATCATCTTTTCCATTTCCAGCGCGATCGGATTCACCACGGCCAAAGAGTGGATGATCCTGCAGTCGGCCGATATGCCCCAGGTTCAGGAGTTTGTCTACCGGCTGATTGAACTGGTGGAAAAGACCGATATGGGGGCGCTGGGCACACTGGGCGGTGTGATTTTTATTTATATCATTTTTAAACTGCTCAGCGAGATTGAGGAATCGATCAACCTCATTTGGGGGGTGCAGTCCTCGCGCGGCATGGTGGATAAAATCCGGAATTACCTTTCGGTCCTGATTATCACTCCGATCCTGATGATCACGGCCAACTTTATCTCGATCAAGCTGTCGGCCTTTTCGGATCAGTATACCTGGCTGGGCCCCTTCATTAAGACCGTGCTGCAGCTGGCTCCGGTACTTATCATGACGCTGGCCTTTATTATGGTGTTCATGTTTATCCCCAACACCAAGGTCAGTTTTAAAGCGGCCTTGATCGGCGGTTTTACCAGCTCGCTGCTGACGCTTATTCTCCAGATTCTGATGGTCAAACTGGGTATCGGCGTTACACGGCTGAGCAGGATCTACGGGACCTTCGCCTACATCCCGATCTTCCTCTTCTGGCTGCAGATGAGCTGGACCATCCTGTTGTTCGGCGCGGAACTCGCCTTTGCAGTGCAGCACCGCGAAACCTATGCCGAAGAGCAGGCCGCCGTGAACGCCAGCATGGAATCCAAACTCTGGGTCGCTTTTGTGGTGATGCAGGAGGCGGTGCGCGTTTTCCTCGGTCCGGAAGCATCGCTGAGCACTGCGCGGTTCGCCCGGGAAAACAACATTCCGATCCGGCTCATGAACGAGGTGGTCGGCGTGCTTGCCGCGGCACAGCTGCTTGGTCATGTCGGCCAGGAGGGCGACAGCACCTATGTCCTGCTGCAGGCCCCGGAGCACGTGACCGCCAAAAAAATCTACGACCTCATGATCGCCTCCGGCTCTTCACCGCAGGACCTCGGCCTGACCGATGACCGCGCTGTTCAGGAAATGCTCGCCGCCGTCGACAGCTCCCTCGACCAAACGCTCGACCCCATCACCCTCCGCAGGTTTATGGGGGAGGAGTAGCTGCACTACGTAGGATGGGTCTCCAGATCCGTCTTCATGCACCGGAGCAGGTTGGTCGAGTCTGGAGACTCAACCTACGAAGAGACTTCACGGGCTGTGTCCGATCTGGCAAATTCCCGCCCATGATTTCAGATGCAGAGCAGAGTGAAGCGGTCGGTACCACCAAAGGCGTTTACGATTTGCTGAAAGGCTATTTATCGACCAACGGCGTTGTCTATTTGCCGGCGCAGGTCGGTACGTACGACGGTAATGAGGCCGAAGTCCGGGAGCCCAAATCCGTATCCTTCAAAGCGGTCGCAGAGCTGGGCGATTTTGATCGGGGCACCGTAGGCTTCCGCTGCACCAGCTATCAGAACGAAGAGGTCATCATCATCGATGCCGCCAGCACAGCTTTGGCCTCGGCACAGGCGGATAAAGAGGTCCCGGTCCTCGTGCTCGAACTCGATGCTCTAAAGCCGGGGAAGCGCGGCGTAACCCGTGCGCAGTTCATCAAGTATATCACCTCCGGAAAAGGGCGTTCGTGGCTCCGGTTTTCCCAGCCGGATACGCCGCCGGAAAAAGCCGCCCGGCCCGAAGCGCAGCCCGACTGGAAACCGCCGGTGCGGCATAAGCGGAATTTCGTGAATCTGGCGGCCGACATTGACTTTGAAAATGAACTCAACGAAGAGCAGCTGGCGGCTGTCACTGCGCCGGACGGCCCTACACTGGTGATTGCCGCTGCGGGAACGGGAAAGACGCGTACCCTGATTTACCGCCTGGCCTATCTGGCCACGCAGAAACAGGTCCATCCCGACCACGTACTGCTGCTGACGTTTACCAATAAGGCCGCGCGCGAAATGCTTGAGCGGACGCACCAGTTGGTCGGAAACCAGTTCGGCAGCTATGACAGCGGCACCTTCCACTCCTTTGCCAACCGCGTGCTGCGGGCCGGTGCCGCCCGCCTCGGATTCGGGCGCGATTTTACGATTCTTGATTCCGACGACAGCAAAAAGCTGATGCGTTCCTGCATCGACGACATCGGCGTGGAAAAGAAGCACTTCCCCAAGCCGGAAGTGCTGCTGAGCCTGTTCGGGGTGGTGAGCGGCCGTATGGGCGACCTGACCGCGGCGATCGACGAGGAGTTTGAATATTCAGACGTCGAGGCCGACGACGTCATCAAGGCGCACAATCTCTATCAGCAGAAAAAGAAGGAATCCAACGCCATGGATTTCGATGACCTCTTGATCTATGCCCATAAGCTGCTGCTGGAGCATGAGGATATTCGGCATCACTATCAGGAAGAATTTAAGTATGTCCTGGTGGACGAATACCAGGATACGAATGCCATTCAGGCGGAACTGGTGCACCTGCTGGTGCAGACCCACGGCAACCTGATGGTCGTCGGCGACGATTTCCAGAGCATCTATTCCTGGCGCGGTGCCGACTACCGCAACTTCCTGGAGTTTGAAAAGACCTATCCCGGCGCACAGACCTTTAAGCTCCAGACCAACTACCGCTCGACGCCGGAGATCCTGGATGTGGCCAACGAGGTGATTGCCGGTAACCCGGAGCAGTTCCAAAAGGAGCTTAAGGCCGTGCGCGGCAGTGATGTCCTGCCGAAACTGGCCAAGATGCGCGACGGCTCAGTGCAGGCGCGCTATGTGATCGAAAAGGCGCGCGAACTGAACCGCGGCGGCATGGCCTTCTCCGATATGTGCGTGCTCTACCGCTCGCACTTTCACGCCATGGAACTCGAAATGGAGCTGAACCGCGCGGGCCTTTCCTATTCGCTGACCTCCGGCGTGCGCTTCTTTGAAAAGGCGCACATTAAGGATGTCTGCACTGTCCTGCAGCTGCTGGTCAATCCGGCGAACGAACTGGCGTTTTCGCGGCTCGTGCAGCTCTTTCCGAAGGTCGGAGCCAAAACCGCATCTAAAATCTTCAAAAAGCTCGGCGGCCGCGTAAACCTTCAGCGCCCGGAAGCCTGCGCGGAGGTGCTGGCGGCGCTGCCCAAGGCGGCGGCGGAGGACTGGAAAAAAATCCAGGATATCTTCGTCGCCTACCGCGAGGAAAATCTTTCGAACGATCCGGGCGAAATCATTTTCCGTTTCGTGAAGGCCTTCTACAAGGAATACATGGTCGAAAACTTCGATAACCATAAATTCCGCCAGGAGGATATCGACGGCCTGATCGACTTCACCGTGAAGTTTGATTCCGCCGAAGCGTTTCTGCAGGAGATCGCGCTGCTCACCAACATGGATGCCGAGGGCGGGAATGCCCCGGCCGAAGAGGAGCAGCGCGATGCCATCCGCCTGAGCACGGTCCATCAGGCCAAGGGGCTGGAGTGGAAGGCGGTCTTCATCCTGTTTGTGAACGAAGACATGTTCCCCAGTAAAAAGTCGGTGGAAGAGGGCGGCGATGCCGAGGAGCGCCGGCTGTTTTATGTGGCCGTCACGCGCGCCGAAGACGAACTCTTCATCTGTGCGCCGATGGTCCGCCGCCAGCGCGACGGAGGCATGATTTTCCTCGATCCTTCACGCTTTATTGCCGAGATCCCGGAAGACCTGCTCGCTGTGGACGGCGCCGGGTTTTATTGATCTGTCCCGAAATCGACGATCACCGGCAGGTGATCCGACCCGACGCTTTGTCCGACCATCCGGTTATAAACGGCAATGGTTTCGGAGTGCAGGATGTGGTCGATCGGAATCTTCAGGAAAAAGCGGTCCGCCGGCCAGGAGGGCTGAAAGCCGAAACCTTTCATGCTGTTTTTCAGGCCGCTCGACTGAATGAGCGACCGAAAGTGCGGTGTCCACGGCGATGCATTCAGATCGCCGATCAGCAGCACGGGCAGCCGCTGCTGCTGGATGATGGCGGGCAGGGCGGCCAGCTGTTCGTTCCGCAGTCCTGAGGCGCGTCCGCCCAGCGGGGGCAGCGGATGAGTGCCGATCACGGTGATTTTTCCATCGGGCAGGTAGATGTCTGCCGTGACAGAGGGCAGGCCCGCACGGCTGATTTCAATAATCCCGCCGTTCCTGATCGGATATTTGCTCAGGAGGCAGATGCCGAAGCAGTCGGTCTGCGGGCGGCTGATGCGGTGCGGATAAACGCTGTGCAGCGCCTCAAGATGTTCCGCCCAGGCGGGGGTGAACTCCTCCAGCACAACCAGGTCGGGGTCGGCGGTGCGGATGGTTTCGAGCACCTGCGCCGAGTTGCCGTTTGAGGCCAGGAGGTTCAGCAGCATGGCGCGGTTCGGCTTATGCGTCGGGACCGCCGGTTTGCTGAAATAGAACGGCAGCACGAATGAATAGTTGACGGCTGCCAGCAGAATCACTGCCGCCGCGTGTTTATTCATCCGCCGCCAGAGATAAAACCCGATGATCGGCAGGCAGAGCTGCATATACTGCACTCGAAAGTGGGAAAACAGATCCAGAAACCAGTGGAGCCGGCCGAGGAATCCGAAGACCGTTAAAATCAGAACTCCGCCGGCGAGAATATGGATGATTCCTGTCAAAGTGCATGCCGGCCGCCGCCGCTTTTTCATGAATAGCCCCTTTCAGAATGCCGCATCCAGCGAGACGGCCGTCCAGCTGGATGAGTTCGGCGGGATGGGTTAGACATCAATCACGATGCCGCACCATTTGCCGTCGCCGTCGCGCGAGACCTCTTTGCAGCCCAGTTCCATAAAGGTTCCGGCGACGGCATCGGCTTCGATTTCGCGGATACCGCTGAGCAGCAGCCGTTTTTTGGCGGCGCGTTTGAGCATCGGCGCGGCCTGCAGCAGCACGGAGGTGAGGATGTTTGCGCAGACGAGGTCGGCCGGCTTGCTGTTCCAGCCCGGCTGCAGGACATCGGCCTGGAAGAAATGGATTTTACCGTCCACTCCGTTACGCGCGGCGTTTTCGCTGCACTGGTCGACGCAGACGGGGTCGTAGTCGAAAGCCACGACATCCGGTATGCCCAGCTTGATGGCCGCGATGGACAAAATACCGCTGCCGGTGCCGGCATCGATCATGGAGTTGATTTCCAGCGATTCGAACGAGGCTTCCAGCGCTTCAAGACAGAATTTAGTGGTGAAATGCCCGCCGGTGCCGAAGCTGAGGCCGGGATTGATGATGATGTTAATGCGGTCATCTTCGGGCACGGGTTCCCATTCCGGAACGATGCGCAGGTTACGGCCGAGCTCCATGGTCTTGAAGTGGTGCTGCCAAAAGGTGGTCCAGTCCTGCTCTTTGTATTCCTTGGCTTCGGCGTGTTGAATAAACAGGTCGTCGGGCAGGGCTTTCTGCGCCAGCTGGGCTTCGACGAGCGAATCAAAATAGATCTCAATCTGCGTGCGTTCTGCATTGGGCCGGCTGACTTCGATCGGTTCTTTTGCGAGCGCATCGCGCACCCATTCGCAAACCGGTTCCGCGTGTTCCGCCGGAACCAGCAGGTTAAGCTGTCCGCCGCTGTTTTTATTTTCTTCACTCATAAATTAATCCTTCAGGTGCCGGCTCTGCCGTGTCAGTGGAGTAGACGGTTTTGCTGCGGCGGTGTCACGTTTTTCGAAGCCGAATTTTTTCAGGAATCCGGGCACGTCGGGGCGGTTGCCGCGCTGGTAGTCATGCCAAAGGGCTTGGGCCGCCGCGCGCTCCTCCAGGCCTCTGTTTTCGGTTAAATAGTTCATCAGCAGTTTGGCCAGCCGCACGACATGCAGGTTTCCGGTGGTGTTGGTTTCGGCATAGAGCCAGTCGGAAAAATGCATGAAGGAAGCGAATGCGGAGTTGCTCTCTGTCCAGATGAGCGGTGCGGTTTCGATGAACTGCCCGTTGTTGACGACGAGGTTCCAGTAGCGGGCAAACCGCTGCAGGCGCTGCATGTTCGGGAACGAAACTTGGCTGGTGCTGAGGATTTCGTAGGGGGCATGCGGGCTGTAGACCATGTTCCAATCGCGGCTATGCCGATCGATCGGCGCGCCGCGCAGCCGTTTCAGGATGCCGAGCTGGATCTCCTGCGGGTTGAGGGCGAGCAGGCGGTTGAAGCCGGATTCGAAGCTTTTCAGGTCTTCGCCGGGCAGCCCGGCGATGAGGTCGGAATGGATGTGCACGCCGGTTTCCATGCGCAGGCGGCGCATGTTGGTTTCGATTTTTTCGATGTCGAGCGGGCGCTGGATTCGGTGCGCGACGGTTTCGTTAAAGGTCTGGATGCCGATTTCAAACTGCAGCATGCCCGGCGGGCAGGCGGCGACGGCCTCCAGCAGCTCGTCGGGCAGCTGGGAGGGGATAATCTCGAAGTGGAGCATCATGCCGGGCTGGTAGCGGGCCTTGAAAAAAGCGAGCACCTTGAGGGCAAACTGGATATCGATGTTGAACGAGCGGTCGACGAACTTAAAGTTCAGGGCCCCGCGGTCGAGCAGCCTGGAGAAGGCGGAAAAGAGTTTCTCTTCGGGGAAATAGCGGACGCAGGGGTCGAGCGACGACATACAGTATTCGCAGCGGAACGGGCAGCCGCGCGACGCCTCCACATAAATGGCGCGGTGCTTGATGTCTTCGTCGGTGTAGAGATCGTACGGCAGCTCAATCTGCGAAACGTCCACCGGCTCGGCTTTGATGATTTTTTCACCACAGAGGCTCGGAGACACGGAGTTACCACCATGATGTTCACTTCTCTGTGCCTCCGTGTCTCTGTGGTGAATTAATTCCCCGCAGAGTTTCGGGAGTTCGGTTTCGCCTTCGCCGCAGATGACGTAGTCGGCGTATTGGAAAACTTCCTGCTGTTCGGTTTCGTAGGAGATTTCCGGGCCGCCGAGGATGAGGGGAATCTCGGGGCGGACGGCTTTGAGCATCGCGGCGGTTTTGGTGACGAGCTCAATATTCCAGATATAGCAGCCGATGCAGATAATGGCCGGATTCCGGGCGAGTATCTTTTCGGCGGCGATGCGCGGCTGCACCTGCAGGTCGAATTCCAGCAGGCCGGCGCGGTCCTTTAGTTCGCCGAGGTTGGCGAGCAGATAGCGCGCACCGAATGCGGTGTGGGCGTAGCGGGCGTTGAAAGCGGTGAATAGAATGTCGGTCGGCATGGCGGGCTCTGAGTTTGCTTTAATTCGGTTGACAATAACGGACTTCTCGCCGAAAACCTAGCGCCTATGAGTTTGCCAATTTGCACCTATGGAAATCCTATCCTGCGCCGTAAGGCCGTGGACGTCATGATGGTGAATGACGATATCCGCGCACTGGCCAAGGAAATGTTTGAGACGATGTATGCCGAAAAAGGCGTCGGCCTGGCGGCCGAACAGGTCGGCCGCACGGAGCGGATGTTTATTGTCGACATTCCGCCGGACGGCGATATCGGCGAGGACGGCCTGCGGGAGAATCCCGGCATGGACCTCAAGCTGGTTTTCATCAACCCGAAAATTGTCGGTCATTCCGAAACGGTGCAGGTCGGCCCCGAAGGCTGCCTGAGTTTTCCGGATATTTTCGCGAGCGTGGAGCGCTGGTATGAGGTGGATGCGGAATACATCGACCTCGACGGGATGCCGCAGCGCATTCACGCCAAGGGGCTCCTGGCCCGCGCGATCCAGCATGAGCTCGATCACCTCGACGGGATTCTGCTGGTCGACCGCATGTCGCAGGTCAAGAAAGTCGCCATGGGCGGTAAACTCAAACGCCTCGTCAAAGAGACGAAGAAGAAGCTGGGCTGAATATAGAGCCGCGGAATAACACGGATTAACCCGGATGGCAGAGCTGCTTCATAAGGAGATTACAGAAAAGGTCATTGGAGCGGGTTTTGAGGTCTATAAAGAGCTTGGGTCCGGTTTTCTTGAAAAGGTATATCAGAAAGCCATGGTGCACGAATTGGCGCTCCGAGGGGTGAAGTGCGAAGAAGAGCCCCCGACTCCGGCAATGTATAAAGGCGTAAAGCTTTTAGATTATTTCGGGGATCTGCTGGTTGAAGATCTCGTGATGGTTGAGCTGAAAGCTCATAAAACCTACCAGTCCGATGATGAAGCTCAGTTGTTGAATGAACTCAAAGCCTCAAACCTCAAAGTTGGAATGCGGATCAACTTCGGCCGAGACGGAGTTAAGTTCAAACGAATGGTTTTCTGATTTACTCATAAGAAATCCGTGTCAATCCGTGTTCTTCTGTGGCTAAATCGTTGTCGATGATTGCACTGAATAAAACCATACGGCTGTTTCTCGACAGCATCGGCCGGCGGGACGAGTACGAGTTTTACCTGAACAAGTTTCAGTCGGGCCCGACGGCCTGTTTTGCGCTGCTCTGCCCGGATGCCGGAAGCATCGAGGCCGGTGCCGAGGTGCTGGCGTTCGATCTGCATTTCCTGCTGCGCCTGGAACTGGCGCCGGCAATCCTGCTGAGCGGGCCGCAGGCCATGGCGATGCAGCAGACGCTTTCGGCCGAACCGATCTTCCTTTTCCAGACCCTGGAAAAGGGCACAACGGCGCCGTTCATCGAACACGCCCGCCGTCAGGAAAAAGTGCCGGTGCTGGTTGCGCCGCAGCTGAGCCTGGAGGACGCCCTGCTTGAGCTGCTGCCGGAGACGGCGCAGCGGGTACACTTTATCCGCGCCGGCGGCGGCCTGAAAAACAGCGCCGGCGAACTGATCCCCTACATCTACACGCACCGCGGAAACGACCAGGTGCTCGAGGAACTGCAGTTCGATTATCCGGCACTGGGCAGAAAGCTGCTCGACCAGCGGCCCGGGGTTCATCTTTCCATCACGTCGCCGATCAACCTGCTCGAAGAGATCTTCACCGTCAAAGGCGCCGGCACGCTCTTCCGCAAGGGTTCTGAGATCAGCCATTTCACTGGGCTCGACGGCGTTGACCGCGAGCGGCTGCTCGGCCTGCTCGAAACCGCGTTCGGCAAGCAGCTGGCCGATACCGGATTCCTCGATAACACCGCGCACGCATATATCGAGCGCGGTTACCGCGGCGCCGCGCTGCTCGAGGAGCACCCGGCCGGGCTGTATCTCTCTAAGTTCGCCGTCGGACGCGAGGCGCGCGGCGAGGGCCTCGCGCTGGAGCTCTGGCAGGAAGTGCATAAAAACCACCCGGCCCTCTTCTGGCGCTCCAATGCGAGAAATCCGTTCAATTCGTGGTATCGCAAACAGTCGGACGGCCTTCACCATGCCGGCAAGTGGCAGATCTACTGGCGCGGCGTTTCGCCGGCCGCCATTTCCGGCATCATTGAATACTGCTGCGCGCGCGGTGAGGATTTCTCTGCGTAAGCAAGGGGGTGCCGGCAATTGACACCCCCCGCCGGAACCTTTAATTTTTAAGCATTTCCTAACCAAGAAAAGGATGATCGTATTATGAGCCTATTTTTTGATGAATACTATGCGCACGTCGAGGAGCGTGCCCAGGAGGGGATTCCGCCGCTCGCACTCAGCAAAGAGCAGACCGAGCAGGTGATTGAACTGCTGAAGAATCCGCCGGCCGGAAAAGAAGACGAGCTGGTGGCGCTGATTACCGACCGCGTAAATCCCGGCGTGGACCCGGCGGCCCAGGTGAAAGCAGAATTCCTTTTCAAGGTGGCCCACGGCGAAGAATCCACCCCGCTGATTTCCGCCGAGCGCGCGGTTGAGCTGCTCGGCACCATGGTCGGCGGTTACAACCTCGACGGCCTGATTAAACTGGTTGAAGAGCAGGGCGCCCTGGCCGGCACCGCTGCCGAAGCGCTGAAAAACATGGTGCTCTCCGTCAACCGTTTTGAGGATGTGAAAGCCCTGGCCGACGGCGGCAACGAAACCGCCAAGGACATCCTGGCCTCCTGGGCCGCCGGCGAGTGGTTTACTTCGCTGCCGGAAATCGCCGAGGAGATTGAAACGGTCGTCTATAAAGTCGACGGCGAAATCAATACCGACGATTTTTCGCCGGCCTCGTTTGCCTTCACCCGCGCCGACATTCCGCTGCACTCCAACTGCATGGGCGGCTCGCTGTTCCCCGACGGCCCGCAGGAGATTGCCAAGCTGAAAGAGGACACCGGCCTGCCGGTCACGTTTGTGGGCGATGTTGTGGGCACCGGCTCCTCCCGCAAATCCGCCTGCAACTCGCTCATCTGGCACATCGGCAATGACATTCCGTGCATTCCGAACAAGCGCCGCGGCGGCCTGATTATCGGCAGCACCATTGCCCCGATCTTTTTCAATACGGCCGAAGACTCCGGCGCATTCCCGGTCCAGACCGATGTCTCCGGGCTGGCCACCGGTAAAGTGATCAAGGTGTATCCGGCGAAAGGCCTCATCACCGATGCCTCCGGCGCTGAAATTTCCAAGTTCCCGGTCAAACCCGACACCCTGCTCGACGAATTCCGCGCCGGCGGCCGCGTACCGCTGATCATCGGCAAACAGCTCACCGAAAAAGCGCGCGAAGCGCTCGGCCTGAGTTCGATCGACGAATCGGGCATCTTTGTGGTTCCGGACAATCCGCTGCCGAAGGAAGGCCAGGGCTATACGCTCGCGCAGAAGATGGTCGGCAAAGCCTGCGGCGTCGACGGTATCCTGCCGGGCACCGCCTGCCTGCCGAAAATGACCACCGTCGGTTCGCAGGACACCACCGGCCCGATGACCGCCGGCGAAATCACCGAGCTCGCCTGCCTCAAATTCAATGCCGATCTCGTGATGCAGTCGTTCTGCCACACGGCGGCCTATCCGAAACCGACCGACGTGATTACCCACGCCACGCTGCCGGAATACATCATGAACCGCGGCGGTGTTTCGCTGCGGCCGGGCGACGGCATTATCCACTCCTGGCTCAACCGCCTGCTCGTTCCGGACACGGTAGGCACCGGCGGCGACTCGCACACCCGTTTCCCGCTGGGCATTTCGTTCCCGGCCGGTTCCGGCCTCGTGGCCTTTGCCGCGGCGCTCGGCGTGATGCCGCTCGATATGCCGGAATCGGTGCTGGTTCGTTTCAAAGGCGAACTGCAGCCCGGCGTGACCCTGCGCGACATCGTGAATGCGATTCCGTACCAGGCGATCCAGGAGGGACTCCTGACCGTCGAAAAGAAAAACAAGAAGAACGTGTTTGCCGGCCGCATCCTCGAGATGGAAGGCCTGCCGAAACTCAAAGTCGAGCAGGCGTTCGAGCTGACCGATGCCGCCGCCGAACGCTCGGCTGCGGCCGCGGCGATTAAGCTGGACCGCGAGCCGATCGAAGAATACCTCAACTCCAACATTAAACTGATGGAAGAGATGATCAACGGCGGTTACGGCGATGCCGATACGCTGCGCAAGCGTATTGAAGACGTGAAAGAGTGGCTGGCGAACGGAGTACTGATGGAAGCCGATGCAAATGCGGAATACGCCGCCGTCATCGAAGTCGACCTGAACGAAATCAAAGAGCCGCTGCTGGCCTGCCCGAACGATCCGGACGATGTGAAAAAACTGTCCGATGTCCAGGGTGCGAAGGTCGACGATGTATTCATCGGCAGCTGCATGACCAACATCGGCCATTTCCGCGCGGCCGCGGAGGTGCTCGACGGAGAGGGCTTCGCGAATGTGAAACTCTGGATCTGCCCGCCGACCAAAATGGACGAGGTGCAGCTGACCAAAGAGGGCTATTATTCCAAGTTCAGCGCCGCCGGCGCGCGCACCGAAATGCCGGGCTGCTCGCTCTGTATGGGCAACCAGGCGCGCGTGAACGACGGGGCTGTGGTCTTCTCGACTTCGACCCGCAACTTCAACAACCGCATGGGTAAGGATGCGCAGGTCTATCTCGGCTCCGCCGAGCTGGCTGCCGTGGTGGCGCTGAAAGGCGAACTGCCGAGTCCGCAGGAATATGTCGATATCGTCAGCCCGAAACTCGAAGGCAAAACCGACGACATCTACAAATACCTCAACTTCCACCAGATGACGGAGTTCTCCGTATAGCGCGACGATAGATTCGTGCAGAGGGCGGTCCGGTTCGGGCCGCCTTTTTTTTTCTTCAGCCGGCGCGCCGGCTGGAATACGGCAGGCGGTGATCCCGGCTGGACGCCTGGTCGCGTTTGGGCAGCGTAATCACGATGCGGACGCCGCGCTCCTCGATGCCGCAAATGCGCACACTCCCGCCGAACAGCGAAATGATGCGCTCTGCAACGGCCGGTTTCAGCCCCAGTTTTTCGGCATAGGTTTCGTTGCGCGTTACCCCGAAGACTTTGAAGAAGGCCTCCGCTTCTTCGGGCGGCAGGGTTTTGCCGCGGCCTTGCAGGCAAATGGTCATATGGCTGCTTTCTTCCCGGCAGGTAATCGCAATCCGCTCGCCGCGGTCTGTGAAGGCCAGCGTGGTCTGCAGCAGCGATAAAAAGGCGGTTTCGAAGAGGATCTCATCGCCGTCGATGACTGTTGTGGATGCGGGCGCCATGGTGATCCGTACCCCCCGCAGGGCCGCGGCCTGGGCGGCCACGCTGATGGTTCGGGGAAGAAGCTGATCGATCCGCACGGGGGCCGACGAAAACTGCTTGTTTGAAACGTGGATCTGAGCCAGCAGCAGCGCATCGTCGAGCACATTGATCATGCGGTCGCGGGCTTCGGTAAACAGGGGCTGGAGTTCATCGATTTCGGCGGAGCCGCGGCCGGCTTCAAAGGCGAGGTCGGCAATGCCGAGCACGCCGTTGGTCGGGGTGCGCAGTTCGTGTGAGATCAGCTGCAGAAATTCGTTTTTGGCTTGGTCGGCAATGGTCAGGCGCTGGTGCGCCGCCGCCAGTTCGCGGGTCCGCTCACGAACGATTTGATCTAGGTGGTTGTTTTTCAGCTCGAGCTCGGTCTGGAGCGAACGCAGGGTCAGGTGCGTGGCGACCCGGGCCATGAGCTCTTCGGGCTGGAAGGGTTTGGTTAAATAGTCAACACCGCCGGATCGAAAGGCTTTCACCTTTTCTTCCACATCTTCGAGTGCACTGATGAAGATGACCGGAATATCGCGGAGGCCGGGCTGTGCTTTCAGCAGCCGACACACCTCAAACCCGTCCATATCGGGCATCAGGATATCGAGCAGGATCAGGTCCGGCAGGCACTCCTGCGCCAGCTGCAGCGCGCTGCGGCCGTTCGTTGCGGCCCTCAGCGCATAGGTGCCGCCGAGCAGCTCGGTTAACGTTTCAATGTTCATTTCGGCATCATCGACCACCAGGATGACGGGGAGCTCTTTGTTGGGCACAGGCCCGGCAGCGGATCTGGACGCCGGGCCGGCCGGTGCCGGGTGCAGGGCCTCCTGTATGGCTTTGAGCAGGGCCGGCAGCAGCTCGGCTACCGAGTCGGCATACTGCTGTGCTTTGGTCCGGTCCGCTTGCCGAACGGCCGTTTCCGCCAGTCGGGCGGCCTCCTGCAGTTCGACGGCTCCAAGGGTGCCGGCCGCGGCCTTAAGCGTATGGGCAAGGCAGAGCGCCTGCCGGTCATCGCGCTGCTGCAGTGCCGCCTGCAGTTTTTCCGCATCGCCGCCGTGATGATCCGCCAGCTTGTGAAGCAGTTTGACGTACAGCGATTCGCTGCCGGCGGTATGGTGAAGCCCGGTCGCAACGTCCAGGCCGGCAATGTGTTTGAGCGCCGCCAGATCGGAGCTGGGGCCCGTTTTTAAATCAGGATGGGTGAATTCATTCATGGCCTGGCCTCCGGCGGTGCGGAGCGGCTGTCGGCCTGACCAAAATACTGCTGCATCCGCTCAAAGGCGGTGCTGAGCTCAGCCAGCCGCTCGGCGGCCTTTTTCAGGTTTTTTTCAAAGCCCTGTTTTTCTAGCGCCTCGGCCCTTTTCCGCAGGGGTTCCATGGCGAGGTTGGCGGCCGCGCCCTTGATACGGTGCGCGGTCATGTAAAGCGTCTTCGTATCTTCAGCCTGCAGCGCATCTGCGAGGGTGCGGATGTCGTTATCCGTCTGCTGCAGGAATGAGGCGATCAGCCGCTCGACCATGGGTTCATTTCCCATGCAGCGGCGCAGTACTGCTGTTCGGTCAAAAAGGGCCGGGCCGGCGGCGGCTTCGCGCTCCGGCCTGAATGCGGGCTGGTCTTCGACCTCGGTGTCCGTATACCACTTCGAAATCATGGCAATGAGTTCATAAGGATCCAGCGGTTTGCTCAGATAATCATCCATTCCCGCTTCGAGGCAGGCTTCGCGGTCGCCTTTCATGGCATTCGCCGTCAGGGCGATGATGGGGCAGCGGCGGCCGGAACCCTCTTCCGCCGTGCGGATGGTGCGCGTGGCGTCGTAGCCGTCCATTTCGGGCATCATACAGTCCATGAGGATCAGGTCATAGCGGCTGCGCACCGCGGCCTCGGCGGCTTCGCGGCCGTTGCAGGCGATGTCGCAGGCATAGCCGTGCTGCTTGAGGATTTCAATGGCGACCTCCTGGTTGATCTCGTTGTCTTCGGCCAGCAGGATGCGGATGTCTTTCGCCTGCGGGTGCTGCGCGGGCCGCGCCGCGGCGGCCGGGACCACGGGCGCGGTATGGTTGATTATATTCAGGATGGCGTCGTACAGCTCCGACTGCCGTGCCGGTTTGGCAACCCAGGCGGCGATGCCGATTTCCTGGAGCCGGTCGGGGTGAAGGCCGACGACGGAGCTCAGGAGGATGACGGGCAGCTGGGCGATGGAGGGATCGGCCTTGATTTGGCGGCAGAGCGTCTCGCCGTTCATGCCGGGCATGTTCCAGTCGGCAATCACGAAGTCATACGGCCGGCCGTCGGCAGCCTGTTCGCGGATCAGGGCGAGGGCGGTATCGCCGTTGTTGACGGTGCGGCAGCTGCAGCCCCAGGAGTTGAGTTCGCAGGCGATGATATCGCAGGTGATCGAATGGTCATCCACAACGAGTGCGCGCATGCCGCGCATCGTGTTGAGTTTTTTGGGAAGGACGTGTGCGGCGGGGGTGCTGCCGAGCCGTACGGTAAAGCTGAAGGTCGATCCGTGGCCGGGCGTGCTGTCCACCCAGATGGAGCCGCCCATGAGGCCGACGAGCTGCCGGCTGATGCCGAGCCCGAGCCCGGTGCCGCCGAATTGGCGGGTGGTCGAGTTGTCCTCCTGCAGGAAGGGCTCAAAGATGCGTTTTTTGTCCTCCAGCGAAATGCCTTTGCCGGTATCGCGGACTTTAAACTCGATTTCGGTCTGCAGCGCGGTCTCCTCCCGGGTCAAGGCTTCGACCACAATTTCGCCGCGCTGTGTGAATTTGTGGGCGTTGCCCACCAGGTTGATCAGGATCTGCCCGAGCCGGTTGGGATCGCCGATGGCCTGGCGGGGCACGGAGCTGCTGATGCGGCACGCCAGCTCAATGCCCTGCAGTTCGGCGCTCTCGGCAAACATCTGCACGACGTTTTCGATGGTGTCGATCAGATTGAAGCGCACGTGCTCGAGTTCGAGCCGTCCGGCTTCGATTTTGGAAAAATCGAGAATGTCGTTGATGACGTTGAGCAGGGTTTCCGATGAGAGCACGCCCTTTTCGACGAAGCGTTCCTGCTTGGCATTGAGTCCGGTGCCGTAGAGCAGTTTGAGCATTCCAATGACGCCGTTCAGCGGGGTGCGGATTTCGTGGCTCATGGTGGCGAGGAAGCGCGATTTTGATTCGCTGGCGGCTTCGGCCGCGTTTTTGGCGGCCAGCAGTTCTTCTTGTGCGCGGCGGCGTTCGCGCGCTTCGAGCGCAAGCGCCATGAGGTCGGCAATGGAACCGGCAAAGTTTTCTTCTTCGGCGCTCCAGGTGCGCGTTTCGCCGATATGGTCGTGGCATACGACGCCGGCAACGGCGCCGTCGATGCGGATGACGGCGTCGAGCAGGCCGGTGATGCCGGCCGGCCTTAAGTAGCGTTTGGCCAGGCAGGCGATTCGAGGATCCTTGTCGACATGTGAGACGGCTAAAACGCGGGATGTCTGCAGCGCATCGAAGTAGGGTTCGCAGCCGCTGCGCGGCAGGGCGCTGTGCTGCGAATGGTGCTGGTTGTCCAGGGAGTAGAGCGTGATGCATTCAAGCTGGGTTGCTCCGTCGGCGAGGAGCCAGATGCTGGTGCGCGCGGTGTTGAGTATGCGGGCGCTGGTTTCGGCGATGAGCCGGGCGGCTTCGTAAAAGTCGCCGCTGTGCAGGGTTTTTTCGGTTGCCAAAGCGGCCAGTGCATTGTTCTGGGTTCGAACCTGGGCCTCGCGGTCCTGGATGGACTGTGTCATGTGGTTGAAGGCGAGGGCCAGGGTTTCAACCTCGTCGCCGGAATGGATGTCGGCACGGATGTCGAGGTTGCCGGAGGCGACGCGCTGGACGGTGGCCTCGAGGGTCAGCAGCGGTTTGACGAGCCGGTTGGCAAACAGCAGCGAACCCAGCAGGCCGACACTCACACAGATCAGGGCCACCAGGGCCGTCTGCTTAAAAACTGCGTGGACGCCGGCGTGGTATTCATCGAGCGAAAGGCCCACATGCAGGCGGCCCCAGTTTAGGCCGGAATACTCGAAAACGTGATCCATGTGAAAGACCGCGTCATCAATCAGTTCCGTATGAAGGATCTGCCCGTTTCGAGAGCCGAATCCATCCCGCCAGCGGCCGTCCAGGGAGTCTGTACGCCATCCGTTGCGCAGGTGGATCAGCGAAAAGCCGTCGTTGCGGGTGAGGATGAGGTAGCTGACGGATGGGTTGGACTGCAGGATTTCCATGCAGTGGTCTACCACTTCGCTGTAGTCTTCGGTCACGATGGAGCCGGCGGCGATATCGTGGATTGAGGTCTCGAGAACGAGCGCCTTTGAGCGCAGGGCGTTGAGATGAAACTCTTTCTGCTGCGGAATGACTTTGACCATGAAGATGGTGATGGCGGCAATGCTGACCAGCCAGGTGAAGAGGGCCGTCCGTGCGCGGATGCCGAAAAATCCTCGGGTCCTGCTGAAGCCGGAACGGATGCCATGGGCGGGTTGTTCGGAGGTTGTCATGGGGTCTCCTTTTGCGGGGGAGAAGCGGTTTCATGCGCGGCGGCGGCCGGCTGGTCTAAAAGGATGCGCAGGGCATCGAGCTGTTGGGGGTAAAAGGGGGCGAAGCGTTCAATGCCGTAAGCCACCAGGATCTGATTCGTGTCTTCGGAGTATTCCAGGTCCGGAAAGGTTTCGAGGATGAAGCGGCGCACCTCCGGCGCGCTGCGGCGGCTCAGGCAGATGATATCGGCAATATACACCGGGGAATGGGCGAGGATTTTCATCTGCTGCCCAATCTGGGGGTTGAGTTCCTTCATCGCATCAAAGGCGCCGCGGGTGACCACGCAGGCGATCCGGTGGTTGAAAAAGGCCGAGAGGATGGCTTTGCCGGCTTTCTGCTGCTCTTCGGTCTTGCCGGGTTCGATGTCCAGCGATTTGAGCCATTTGCGGGCAATCGTCGAGAAGCGGCTTTTGGGAATGATCACGGTTTGGCTGCTGAGCTGTTCCGCGCTTTGAATGGTACTTTCCCGGTGGGTCAGCAGCAGCAGTTCTTCGCCGATGCCGCCGCTGTCCTCATAGACGAACAGGGGCTCAAGGCAGCCGTCCTGCTCCAGCGCGAGATAATCGATCGTCGTCATGATGCACAGGGTGAGCGCGTTCGACTCGGCGGCCGTCCGCCAATGATCCGGGCCGTTGTAGAGCTGCACCTCGCCGCCGCAGAAATCCGGACTGCGCTCCACGATTTTATCGATCAAAACCTTGGTGGTTGCCCGTACATCGGAATAGTGCACATCTACAAAGAGGCTGGTTGAGTAGGCCAGGTTAAGGGCTTGTTCCTCAGCAGCCGCCGCGGCCGGCAGGGCGAAAGCCGCCAGCAGGAGAAGGAGTGCGCGTTGTGCGGTTCTAATCACGGCCGGTCCTCCGCGGCAGTGCGGCCGGCACGCTGCTGATCTGCTGCAGCAGGGTTTTGACATTTTCCATGTGGTGGTCCTCGTACGGAATGAGTGCATCGATTTTAAAAAGCATGAGCACCTGCCGCCCGTGCGGGTCCAGGTGCAGTTCAGCGAGTCCCTGCAGGACATCATCGAGAAGCGCTGAATCAAAATTTTTACGCAGGCAGATGGCGGAGGACACATAGCCGGGCGACTCCTTCAGGATGCGGAGTTCCTGCCCGAGCTGCGGGTTGAGCTCGGTCAGGGTGTTGTAGCCGTTGCGGCTCACCAGGCAGGCATCGGCTTGGCGGAAGAAGACCGGAAGGACCACTTTCGAGGCTTTGGCTGCCGCGGTGACATTCGGAACAGTGCCGGAACCCTCCGCGTCCTGCAGCAGCAGTTCAAACCAGGCCGGCAGCAGGCTGGTCCGGGGATTGGTCTGCATGATGACCGATTTGCGGTGCAGGTCGGATATGCTGGAAATGGCACGGTCGCGGCGGACCAGCAGGAGGTATTTTTCCTCCTCCCGGCCGTTGCGCTGGGAAATAAACTGCGGCTCCACCAGGCCGATGTCGTTCAGGTAAATGGTTGCCGGCGTATGGGCCACGATAATATCCACTTCTGCATTCCGGAGCGCGTCGGCCATCTGCTCTTTGTTTGGATAGATAATGGCTTCAGACTCCAGCGTGTAGCCGCGCCGGCGGATGATGGATTCAAACCAGATGGTCATGGCGGACATGGCTTCATCCTGGTTCAGGCCGCTGAAATAGCTTTCCGTGAAGCCCACGCGCAGGCAGTTGCTCCATCCGCAGGGGACGGCGGCCAGCAGGATGAGAAGGCAGGCGCAGCGGCTTTTCATGGAAGCACCTTCCGTTCCGCCGCCGGCTTTTTTTTCAGGGTCATGTAGCGGTTGTACAGCGACCGGGTGGCGTCTAGTTCGGCCGGCGTTCCGGGCACCAGGCGGTCGGCCCGGAAAACCGTGAGGATCTGCTGTCCGCTGGGATCGTGGTCCAGCTCCCGGATTCCGGCCAGGACTTCGCTTTTCAGTTCGGGATCATAGCCGCGGCGCAGGCAGAGCATCGCCGGGATCAGGGCGGGCGAAACCAGCAGTGCCTGCAGCTGGCTGCCCAGCTGCGGATTCAGCTCAACCATCACACGGAACCCGCCGCGCGTAACCAGGCAGGCATCGCTTTTTCCGAAAAACGTGCTCAGGACAGCGCGCGATGCCTTGGTATCGGACCTGACGTTCCGGAAAAAGCCGCGCAGGTCGGTTTGGCAGGTTTCAAGCAGCAGCGTTTCGAGCCAGAGGGTGCCGATGTGCGTGCGGACATTATCGGCCACCATCAGGTCACGGTTCTGCAGGTCGGCCAGTGTTTTAATGCCGGCGCCGCGCCGGACCAGCAGGACATATTCCTCGGCAATGCGGCCGTTGAGCGAGGTGAAATGGATATGCTCGAGCTGCACCCCGTTTTCAATCTGGAAGAATTCCTGCGGCAGCAGGCCCACCAGGTCCACCGAGCCGTTCTGCAGCTCCTTCTGGATGTCGGCCTGGTTGTAAAAGATGACCGGGACGCTGCTGCGGTCAATGCCGCGGCGGGCCAGGATCGTGTCGGCCCAGACCTGCAGCGAGGCGGTGGCATCGGCCTGGTTGACGTCGGCAAACAGTGCGGAGGAAAAGCCGACGGTGAGGGTTTGGGGGTCGCTATAAGCCGCGCGGCCGGCCAGCAGGGCCCAGGCCAGCAGGCCGCCCGCCCGCAGGAGGGTCCGCCTGCGGTAACGCTGGTGCATTGTTCTGGTTCGCGTCCCGGTCATGTTTATTTTCCGGGCTGCTGCCGTTTTGCCGCGGTGCCTGGGGCCAGCAGGGCGGTTCCCGCCAGAAAGGCGAGGTCGGCCTGGGCTTCCAGCCTTTCATAGAGGGTGCCCTGGTGGCTGGCCTCCAGGATCGCTTCCATGACCTGCGCTTCGATTACGTCTTCGGTCTCGACCAGTTCTTCCTGGTAGGCGCGGACATTCAGGTCGCGGTTTTCGGCCGCGGCCTTGAGGCCGGCGGCCGTTGAAACAACGCGCTGCTGTGCGCTCTCCAAATCCGCATAGGCATGCTCGATCCGCATGGCGAGGGCCTCGAGCAGCGCTTCCTGCTGCAGGCTGAGCTGTTCGCGCTGCAGGCTGGCTTCGCGGATTTCGTGCTTGGTGCGGAATCCGCTGAACAGCGGGATTTCCACCCCGATGCCGACGGCCGCAAAATCCTTGTTCTGGTCATTCATCAGGCCGGTATCGAGATCACTCTCGACATGGGTATATTGGGCCATCAGCCCGACTTTGGGTTTATAGCCTCCCCGTGCGATCAGCACCTGGGCCTCCGCCGCGGCGATTCCGATGCGCACCCGGGCCAGGTCGGGGTTGGCATCGGCGGCCAGGGCCATAACTTCGGCCGCGGTCGGGACCGAGTCGGCGGCCGGCAGGGCGGTTTCGGCGGGCATCACCCGCGTGCCGTAATCGAGCCCCATCAGCAGGGCCAGCGCGGCATCGGCTTTGGCCTGGCGGGCTTTCATTCGGGACTGGGTGGCGCGGATGATTTCGACCACGGAACAGTTGCGGAGGTAGTCGGTCTTTTTAACGAGGCCCGAACCCTCTTCATACAGCCGTTTGGTCAGCGAAAGCGTGGCCTCCATGCGAGCGATGGTTTCGTTGGAAATCCGGACGAGCTCACGTGCCGCGACTGCGCCGTAATAGGCTTTGTCGATGTCGCGCACGATTTCGAGTTCGGAGCGCCGCAGGCCCTGCCGGGCGGCGTCAACCCCGTAAGCCGCCTGGCGGTTGGCGGCCTTGCGGATGCCGCCCGTATAAAGGGGGTAGTTCAGTTTCAACGAGCCCATGAACACCTCGCGGTCCATCAGTTCGACCGACTGCTCCGGGATGTCAATGGTTTGGCCCGGCAGGGTCACCTCCGGGCTGGTGGGAAAGAGTGAGTCGGCGGGAATTGTCAGCTCGGAGGTGGTC
>JBFHGU010000031.1:0-41745 GCA_041582935.1 Pontiella sp. | reverse complement strand
GCCCAGGATACAAATGTGCTGATTGTTCCGCTTAAGCTGCTCTATGACCTTCCCGTATTGACTGTCCGGCTCCAGGCCGACGCGGTGACATTCGTCGATCACGAGTAACGTGAAATTACTGAAAAAGGCATCATTGGCCTTGGCGACCGACTGAATGCTGCCGAATATAACCTTCTGCTTGCTATCCTTCTGATTCAATCCCGCCGAATAGATCCCGGCCTGCAGGCCATAGCTTTCATATTTTAAATGGTTTTGCTCTACCAGCTCTTTCACATGAGCGAGCACTAAGACACGGCCTTTGGCTATTTTAGCCAATTCCGCAATCACCAAACTCTTACCGGCACCCGTGGGTAAAACGATCACCGCAGGGCTTCGTTTCTTCCTGAAGTAAGCGAGGGTGCGATCAACGGATTCCTGTTGGTAGGGTCTGAGTTTATACATAGCGCGCACAAGCTATTTGAAGCTCGCCGCAAATGGCTACTCAATTCGAACGCGAGTCTTGCTGAGCCTTAAAAGGGCGAAATCCGGATGGAAAATGGTGAGCCGCTGAATACACGAAATACGCGGAAGGGAAAGACGGGCGGTTCATTGGGTAGGGCTGGTTCGCCGAACCCGCCGCGCAGTGGATAAGTATTCACCACAGAGGCAAAGAGACGCTGAGGTTTTTAGACAGGATTTACTGGATGGACGGAATCTTTCCGGGAGCAGGTGTCCGTCCTGTTATTTCAGTATTTCTGTAGTCATGCCTGTGCTCGCCGCCGCCGAAATCATCCGGTCGCACCACGTTTCCGAAGCCATTCAATACCGCACCCTCGATCGGCCGCTTTGGATTTGAAGTGCAGGAGCGGTCTGAATGGATGTCATTCCAGAATGCCGATATGATCCCGCGTTGTTTCCCGTTCGCCAAGCCGGATCATGAGGAGCACCATCGATAGTCTTACACCCGGATGCAGGATGACCTCGGAAAATTCCGCAACACTCGCGTCCTTGTGTGCGATGGATTCGCTGCGGGCCTCCGCGGTTAGTGGAGCCAGCTCTTCGGCAAAGGCCCAGGCCGCATCGCGTGCTTTTCCCATGCTGAAATTCACGATGGCATTGTCCACACTGCCGAGAAAACGGCTCAGTACGGCGAGGGGCGGCCAGATCTCGGCCAGCTCACTCTGCACCTGATCGACGAGGCGGGCCAGTACGTCGTTGATTCTGCCGAAATCCGATTTGAGGCTGGGCAGCTGTTCGGGCGGAACCGTCTCCGCTGCGGCAATGCCGAGGTCGAGATTGATGTGTGCATTCATGCCCATCAGCAGATGCTGCAATACGATCGGCCGCCAGCGAGAGGTTAAAGCAAATGCGTGTTCCCACGATTGCGTGGGCGTTTGTCCGGTTAGCGAAGCATGGCAGGCCTGGATATATCGGTTCGCGAAGATGATATCGAGGCGCTCCATGCGCGGGCCGTCATCGAAATATCCATCGATGATGCCCTGTTTAACATGAATGGTAACTTTACGGTACAGTGCGGCGAAGCAGCCGATACGGGAGTTTTGTGCCTTGGACCAGTCGATGATGAAGGTCAGTTGATCAATGACGCCTTCGATCGTTTTTGCGGGCGTTGCGATTGAATCGAGAAAACGTTGATCCGTCATTATGTCTCCCTCACCTCATGAAACGTTGCGTGATGTTGCGGCCGCGATTCAGCTGGCGCCATATTAAGGAGGGAACTGTGCAGGACAAGGTGCAAATGGGGTGCGAAGTGCGGAACTGTCCGGTTAATCTGGACCTATAACGCTGCCGAAAACTTGGCGCGTATCGCCGCTGCCGAAACCATTCAGCCCAACCATATCGCTGAAGTCATCCAGTGCCGGACGCTGGATCGCCAGCTTTGGGTTTAAGCGTTCTGACCCGAACGGAATGATGCGAATGGATTGGAACATATACATGCTCTGCCGTACGATGCTCTCACAGGAGAGGGCGATATGAAAAAAATATTCAATACGGTCGTGGTGGTTGCTCTGGGCTGGTTCATCGGATCGCCCTATGTCACGGTTCATCAAATCAAAACCGCCATCGAAGAGGACAATGACGAGGCGTTTGTGAGACAGATTGATTTTCCTGCACTGCGCGAAAATTTCAAAGAGCAGCTGCAGGACGCCTGGCAGAAGAAGATGGGCATTCCGGAAGAGAACAGATCGATCGGGAGTTTGGTGGGGGCCGGATTCGGCAGCATCCTGATCGATACGATGGTGGATCAGTATGTCACGCCATCCGCCCTGACTGAAATGATGCGATGGAAGGCGGATGCCGGGTATCCGGTGCCGGAACGATCGCCGGACGCTGAGCACGAAGCGGTTTTTGCCGATGCCCGGCTGAGGTATCAGGCCTGGGATACGTTCGCGGTCATTTTACCCGGCGACGAAGGAGACGTACTTAAACTGATCCTCCAGCGCCGCGGGATCGGCTGGAAGTTGACCGGCATGGTCGTTCCCTCCGGCGTTTGGGATTAGCCGCCCCGGCGTTTCCTCCGCTTTGCGCAGGTAAACGCCGGGTGTTTTTTGATCAGTCGGCATCGCGCACGAGCAGGGCGTAGTTGTAGATGACGATGTAGTCCGCCGCGTTTTCAGACTCGCCGAGGTCGAATTCGGTGGTGGTGTCGGAGGGATCGACGGGATAGGGATAGTCCTGTCCGTAGATTTTCGACCAGAGCTGCCGGGAGAGCGCCGGCACCTGGGCGGCTTTGCCGGTTGTGTCTTTATAGTCCGCACGGACCGCGCCGGGGCCGTGAACGTCGACAAAATCATCGGCGGTAAGATCGTCGGTATTGACGGACTGCTGCCGGCTCGGCGGCGGGCGTTTCATATCGCCGTTCGGCGGCGGACCGCCGTTAAAGCCGCCGGGCGGCGGACCCATCTGGCCGCCGGGCGGCGGGCCCATCTGCTGGCCGGACTGACTCATGAGGTCAATGCCGTAAGCTTTGCCGAAGACGACATAGAGGGCCAGGTCGGGGAAGTCGCCGCAAGTGGTGCTGGTCCACATATAGCAGTCGGGGCGGGTCAGTTTGAAGGCGTCCGGATCGACGGCGGGCAGTTCGGTTTTGCCGTACTCGACAATGCTCTGCAGCTCCTTGGCATCGGGCAGGCGCCAGTCATTGTGGCCGAGATAGTTGATGCGGTTCATTTTCTCGACCCAGGCGAGGGTATCAACCCAGGTACGGCCGAGGCCGAAGTTATTGTCGCTTTCGGCACGGGGGCTGCCGTCGTCGTTTACGGCGCCGCTGTCGCGCTGGGACCACATGAAGCCGGCGGCGCGGTCGGTGACGGTGCCGTCGCCGTTATCGACGAAATCGTTAACGCCGTAGACGCCCTCTTCGCCGCGGACGGCGCGGACGCCGGCGGGGATGGAGCTGCCGCTTTGGGTGCCGTCGATGGCGTAGCCGTCGCCGTAGGACTTCATGTGTCCGTCGGCCCAGTTGAAGCCGTAGTTTTTCTCCATTTTTTCGTAGTCATTTTCGGCGGGCATTTTGCAGACGGTGCTGGTCCAGTAGGAGCCGGTGTAGGGCTTGCCCTGGTCGTAGGTGAAACCGAAGTATTCGGTATCGATGTAGGGCACGGCTTTGCTGAGGTCTTTGACGTTCAGGCTGCCGTCCATATTCGCCAGCGAGAACGATTCCTTGATGGTCGGCAGGCGCCAGTCGGTGTAACCGCCGAGCTCCAGGCTTTCCACATACGCCTTGGCCTGGTCGTAGGTCATTTTGTCGGCCGGAGGCGTCTGCTGCCACATCAGGCCGGTGTTGTTGTCGGTCACGGTGCCGTCGCCGTTGTCGGTGTAGGAGGGCGGGATGCCCTGGTGCTGGGCGTCCTGGCCGTAGAAAGGCTCGCCGGGTTTCGGCGCGTCGATCACGTTGCCTTGGTTGTCGTAGCACTTGGTCTGCATGGCATCGGTCACCACGAATTTGACCTCCGTGACCGAGGCGGCCTGGGCCGAAAGCAGTATGCCGAGAGCGGCTGCGGCAACCGCGGCCGCATTCTTATTCATCTTTTTCATGGACCTTCTCCTGTTGTCCGGAACCTTGACACTTGCGCCGGCACGGGTGAATAGTTTATATGTCAACTATGTGCAGGATAGAAAGGTCTAGTGGCGATGTCAACGCATAGTAAAAAAGAGAAGCCGGAGATGGATTTGGATCTGCATCTCGATGATCTCATACGGGAGAAAAACCGCCTGCTGGCGCGGGAGCTCGATGCCTATTCGCTGGGCAACGGCCAGTTCCAGATTCTGAATGAAGTGGGCTGGCACGAAGGGATTTCGCAGGAAGAGGTGGCCCGCATACGCAGGATCGATAAATCGGCCGTGGCGCGTTCCGTCAGGCGGCTGATTGAGAACGGCTACATCTACAAAGAGCGCGATGAAAACGACGGGCGCGCTTTCCGGCTGTACCTCACCGAAAGGGGCCGCGCCATGCGGCCGGTCATCGACGGGATCATTCACCGCCTGGACCAAACCTATGCGCAGGGATCGACGGCCGAAGAGATTGAGCTGTTCAAAAAAATCTGCCGGCGCATGAACGCCAACATCACGGCTGTTCTGGAAGGCTGAGCTGCCGGTCTATTTCAGCAGGATTTTGAGCTCGTCGAGTTCGGCGTCCGAGAGCGCTTTGGCGAATTTGGGATCGGCTTCGCTGATGGCTTCGCGCATGGCTTCGCGGCTGGAGGCGAGCTGTACATCGCTCATTTCGCACGGCATGAGGTCGAGCTGTGTTTTATCGCCGCGGACAATCGTGCAGATTTGGGTATCGGGGCAGATGGTAACTTGCATGGGGTATAACCTTTCGTGAACTGCTCTTTACTCAACCCGATTTCCTGTGGAATTCAATCCTGCATATGCGGAAAAAGCCGGCCGCCGCCTAGCGGTTGAAATAGCGCTCAATTTCTTTTTCGGCATTTTTGCCGAAGAGGATGCGGGCGGTTTCGGGCAGCGCGGGGTGGCAGCGCAGTGCGGCGCGGTGTTCGGTCAGGGCCAGGTGGGTGCGGCGGCGGAGGAAGTCGTCGAGGTGCACCACCATCTCGTCTTCGCGCATCAGCAGCAGCTCGGCGCGCGTGATGCCGGCGAGCATTTTTTCAAGCATGCCGGGATCGCGCTTGATCATTTCGAGCGCTTTGAACCCCGTTTTGCCGTGGCGCCGCCAAATGCGGTCGATCTGGTTTTCGGTCAGTCCGAGGTTTTTACCATCGATGGCAAAGCGCCGGTGTTTTTCTGCGGAGGGTTCGCCGTACCAGCTTTCCAGTGGCTGGAATCCGGCCAGTCCGAACGAGACAATGTGCTCGGCGGCCTCGCTGCCGATGTTGATGCAGTCGGTCAGTTTGCCGCCGTAGATGCTGAACATTTTCTTTTCCGGGTGAACATCGATTTCGTGCCGGCGCGAGATCGCGGTCCATTCGCCGTCGGCCGGAATATCTGTTTTGCGGACCACGAGCGGCCGAACGCCGCAGCGCGCGGCAATGACATCTTTCGGAGTCAGCGGCTGTTCGAGCTCGAGCAGGCGGTTGGCATTGTCCAGCAGGAACTGCACGTCGTCAGCGGTGGGCTGCTCCTGCTCGGCTTCGGTGCGGGTGTCGGTGGTGCCGATGCTGGTGCGGGTGCCCATGGGCACCATGAAAAAGAGGCGGCCGTCGGAGGCAAAGAAGGTGAGCACATGCCGGGTTCGGGCAATCCGCGGCACGATGATGTGCACGCCTTTGGAAAAGAGGTGGCGGAACGGACTGTCGATCTGCAGCAGGCGGTTGATCCGGTCTGCGTAGGGCCCGGCCGCGTTGATGAGGGTGCGGCTTTTTATCCGGAGGTCCTCGCCCGAAACCTGGTCGTGCATTGCGCATTCCCAGTATCCGTTTTTCCACTGACCGGAACGGAGCTCAAGATAGTTGACGGCATTGCCGCCCTTGCGCAGCACCCGGCGGATGAAGCTGAAAACAAACCGCGCGTCGTTTTCCACGAAGTAGCAGTCGGAATATTCCATCCCGCCGGCCAGCCCGGCGGTCTTAACCATCGGGGCCTCGCGCTGAATCGTTTTCACCGAGAGCAGGCGCGGCGCTTTGGTGCGGCAGCCGCCCATGAACCAGTAGAGCAGGGCGCCGCAGTAAATCAGGAAGCGCGGCTTGCGGAAGCCTTGCTGGATGCTGGTGAAAAAGCGGATCTCGCGGACCTGGCCGGGGTAGGCATCCATCAGGCGGTTCCGGCTGGTACAGAGTTTCCGGACGAGGGCAAATTCGTAGTTTTCCAGGTATTTGATGCCGCCCCACGCCAGGTTGGAGCTCTCCTGCGAGGTGCAGGAGGCGAAGTCGCCTTTATCGACAACCGTCACCTTGAGGCCGCGCGCCGCCAGTGCCGCGGCGCAGACCGCGCCGTTGATGCCCGCGCCGATGATGAGGCAGTCCTGCACGTCGTTGCGCGCGCGGTCGATACAGGATGTTCGAAGCGCATTCATGGCATCGCCGTCAGCAAACTGAATGCCGGCAGGCCGCTCGCCGGCGCCGAGCGCAGCAATCCGGCAAGGACCCGCGTGATAAACTTTCCCATTCCGACCGTCTCCCTTTCAGATAACCCGCCTGTACAGGGGCGACCTTAGACGAAACCATTCTTCCCAACAAATTTTCCGCGAACTTTTTTGAATCATTTGCAAAGATTGATCCTGCGGGCGGCGTATCCAGAGTGTCAGCACGGGGCTGACAAGGGCATCAAGCGGATGGAGAAAGGAATTTCCGGCATGCTGAACGCAGGAACTCAGATTATGGCTTCGGAATTGAATACGCCACAGGCGCAGTGCCCCGGTACTCCGGCAATTTTATCTTTGGAGGACGCCATGGAACAATATCAGGGAGCCCTGCTGCGCTACGCCGCGCGGGTGCTGAACAACGCCGATGCTGCCCAGGATGTGGTGCAGGAAACCTTTATCCGCCTGAACGGCAACCTGGGAAAAATCCAGGCGCGGGGAGTTCAGGTGAAAGGGTGGCTCTTCAGGACCGCGCACAATGCCGCGGTCGATTATATCCGCAAGGAATCGCGCCGCCGGAACCTGCACGAACGGCAGTCCAAACAGGCCGACCTGTTTGCCAACGATCCGGAAGCCCAGCAGGAGCGCGACGAAAAACAGGCGCTGGTGATGCAGCACCTGAGTGCGCTGAAACCGAAAGAGCGCGAAGTGCTCGTCCTTCGGCTCCAGGAGGGCATGTCCTATAAGGAAATTGCCAACGTCCTGAAACGCTCCGAGGGCTACGTCGGAACCCTGATTCATACCGCAACGAAAAAACTTTCCCAAAGCCTGCGCCAGGCGGGGGTGGTATCATGAAAAACTGCAAGCATTTTGAAAAACAGCTCACGGCCTATCTGCACGGCGAGCTCAGCGAACCGGATGTCCAGGCCCTGGATAAACATCTTGAGGTGTGCGGTTCGTGCCGCGCGGCGCTCGAAGCCCAGCGGTCGACCCTGACCCTGCTGGGAGCCGCGCTTGAAGCCGCGCCGGCCCCGGAACGGCTGAAGCGCCGCATCAAAGCCGCCGCGCCGGCCCCGAAGTTTTCGTGGGCTGACCTCTGGTACAGTCCGCGCACCCGCGCCGTCCTTGTGACCGCCGCGGCCTGCAGCCTCTTCGTTGTGCTGAGCATGAGCTTTGTGATGGTGACCGTCCTGGAGAAGAATGCCGTAACCTTTGATGTCGAACCGCAGGAAGAGCACGATGTCGCTTTTTCTTCGAAGCCGGTGAACCGGCCCGAAATGCAGCTGAAAAAGCTGCAGGTTCCGCAGGATGCGTCCATGCCGAAACTGAAGGTCCGCAAGCAGATCGCTGTGAGGCGCCCCAAGGAGGATTTTGACGGTTTTGCGGCTCCGGAACCGGCATCTGCGGTATGGGCACTTGCCGACGGTGAAGCTGCTGTCGGTTCCTCTGGCCTCTCCCTTCCGGCAGCGCCGACGTTCTCGGCGGAGCAGTACGACTTGATCGTTGAAAATGCCTTTAAAGAATCCATGCAGAATCCGCTCAGCACTTTCTCGATCGATGTGGACCGCGCGGCCTATGCCAATGTGCGCCGCTTCCTGACCAACGATCAGCTGCCGCCGCTGGACGCCGTGCGGATCGAGGAAATGGTGAACTATTTCGAGTATGA
Source organism: Pontiella sp. (assembly GCA_041582935.1). Taxonomy (GTDB): domain Bacteria; phylum Verrucomicrobiota; class Kiritimatiellia; order Kiritimatiellales; family Pontiellaceae; genus Pontiella. Next base: position 33,601 of record JBFHGU010000031.1, on the reverse strand, counting down.
TTATCCGCAGCCGAAAGGCGATGAGCCGTTCCTGGTTTCGACCGAAGTGGCGGCCTGCCCGTGGAATCCGGAGCATCAGCTGGCGCTGATCGGTCTGCAGGGGCTGAAGATTGAAAAGTCCGACCTGCCGCCGAACAACCTCGTCTTCCTGCTGGATGTGTCGGGTTCGATGAACAATCCGGATAAACTGCCGCTGCTCAAATCAGCCATGCGCCTGCTGGTGGATCAGCTGCGCCCGGAGGACCGCGTTTCGATCGTAGTTTATGCCGGGGCCGCGGGCGTGGTGCTGGAGCCGACGGCGGATAAGGCGGAAATCCTGGATGCGGTCAAACGCCTGAATGCCGGCGGTTCAACGGCCGGCGGCGCGGGCATTGAGCTGGCCTATAAACTGGCGAAGCAGGCATTCATGCGCGACGGCAACAACCGCGTGATCCTGGCGACGGACGGCGACTTTAATGTGGGCGCCAGCTCCGACGGCGACCTGGTCCGGCTGATTGAAGAGAAGCGGGAATCGGGGATCTACCTGACTGTGCTCGGCTTCGGTACCGGCAACTATAAGGATTCCAAGATGGAAAAACTGGCCGACAAGGGCAACGGCAACTATGCCTACATCGACGACATCCTCGAAGCGAAGAAGGTGCTCGTGAATGAAATGGGCGGCACGCTGGTAACGATTGCCAAAGACGTGAAAGTCCAGATCGAATTCAACCCGAAGCATGTGAAGGGCTACCGCCTGATCGGCTACGAAAACCGTATGCTCGCCAAGGAGGATTTTGACGACGACCTGAAGGATGCCGGCGAGCTGGGCGCGGGCCACACGGTGACCGCTCTTTATGAGCTGATCCCTGCCGGTTCGGACCTGATGGTGCCGACGGCCGGGGATCTGAAATACCAGAAGACCCAGGTGGTCGACAGCGATGAGCTGATGACGGTGAAGCTGCGCTATAAAAATCCGAACGAGGATGAAAGCCGACTGATCAAACGGGCCATTGCGGTGAATGACATTCATTCCATCACCAATTCCGATAACCTGGCTTTCGCCAGCGCGGTGGCCGAGTTCGGCATGCTGCTGCGCGGGTCGGCGTATAAAGGGAATGCGAGCTACGAGGAGGTGCTGCAGCGCGCCAAAGCCGCAAAGGGGGCTGATGATGCCGGGTACCGCGCCGAATTTATCCGCCTGGTGGAAAAAGCGGAGCTGCTGAGTATCGATAAATAGGCGGGGCTTTTTTTCCGGCCGGGCTTAGCGCCCGGCCGTTTTTTTTATCTAGTTGTTCCTGAGGGCGCGGGCGGCGCCGACGAGGTTGGCCAGGGCCGCGCGGGTTTCGGGCCAGTCGCGGGTTTTCAGCCCGCAGTCGGGATTAATCCACAGCTGTTCATCGGGAATGACTTCCCGCGCCAGCTCGATCAGCCGCACGATTTCCTGTTGGCTCGGGACGCGCGGGGAGTGGATATCCCAAACACCGGGACCGATATCATTGGGATACTGGAACTCCTTAAAGGCCCGCAGGAGTTCCATACCGCTGCGGCTGGCTTCAATGCTGATGACATCCGCATCCATGGCGGCAATGGCGCCGGCGATGGTGTTAAACTCGCTGTAGCACATGTGTGTGTGAATCTGCGTCTCATCGCGTACGCCGGCCGCGGCGAGCCGGAAACTGTTCACCGCCCATTCCAGGTAGGCCGCTCGTTCGCGCTGCCGCAGCGGCAGTCCTTCGCGCAGGGCCGCTTCATCGATCTGGATAATCTCCACGCCGTCGTTTTCGAGGTCGAGTACTTCATCGCGCACGGCCAGGGCGAGCTGTTCGCAGACGGTGCTGCGCGGCAGGTCGTCACGGACAAAGCTCCAGCACAGGATGGTTACGGGGCCGGTCAGCATGCCTTTGAGCGGTTTCCGGGTTAGACTGCGGGCGTAGCGGGTCCATTCGAGCGTCATGGGTTTCGGCCGGGAGATATCGCCGCAGATGATGGGCGGTTTCACACAGCGGCTGCCGTAGCTCTGCACCCAGCCGTTCTGGGAAAAGCAGAAGCCGTTGAGCTGCTGCCCGAAATATTCCACCATATCGTTCCGCTCTGGTTCGCCGTGCACCAGGACATCGAGTCCCAGTTTTTCCTGCTCGGCAACCACCTCGCGGATCGCTTCCTGAATGGCTGCGCGATACTCCTCTTCGGCGCAGCGCCCGTCTTTATAGGCTCGCCTGATTTTCCGAATTGCGCGGGTCTGCGGAAATGAGCCGATCGTCGTGGCGGGGAAGGGCGGCAGGCCGAGCCGCCGCTGCTGAACAGGTTTCCGTGTGCTGAATGGGGAGGCGCGGCGGCGCATGGCCTCGGTGACGCCGCTGCAGCGCTGCCGTACCTGCGGATCGTATGTGAGCGGACTTTCACGCCGGCTCCGGAGCGCGGCGCGGTTCTCTTCCAGTGCGGGGGTGATGTCCCGGCCCAGCAGCGCCTGCTTGATGCGTTCGACTTCGGTGCATTTTTCGGCAGCAAAGGCCATCCAGTTTGCAACATCAGCCGGCAGCTGTTTCTCGGCGGCCAGGGAGACCGGGCAGTGAATCAGGGAGCAGGAGCTGCCGATCCACAGCTGCTCTGCATTCCGCAGGCCGCGGACAAGCTGGACCGCCTTTTCAAGATCGGTCTTCCAGATATTGCGGCCGTCGACCAGGCCCAGCGAGAGGGTCTTATGCCGGGGCCATGCCTGATGGACGGCTTCGAGCTGCTCCGGGGCGCGCACAAGGTCGATGTGCAGGATATCCGCCGCGAGCGAAGCGACCAGCGGCAGGTTGTCGCCGAGTGCGCCGAAATAGGCGGCCAGCATGAGGCGGCTGCCGCCTGCGCTGTCGTGGAGCTGTTCGAACACGGCGGCCGCCCGGCTGCGGATCTCCGGCGGAAGGTCGGTGCAGAAGACAGGCTCATCAACCTGAATGCAGTCCGTCAGTGCAGCGAGTTCGCTGATGATCTCTTTGTAGACCAGGATGAGCTCGTCGAGCCGGTTCCAGCGGTCTGCGGGGCGCTCTGATTTTGCAAGCGTCAGGTAGGTCAGCGGGCCCAGCAGGACCGGTTTCGGTTTAAACCCGAGCGCGAGGGCCTGCCGGGTCTCTTCGACTAAGGTGCGGCAGGAATAGCTGAATCGGGTGCCGGGCTCAATTTCCGGCACGATGTAGTGATAATTGGTGTCGAACCATTTGGTCATTTCCATGGGGGCAATGCCCTGTGCGGCATCGCCGCGCGCCATCTGGAAATAGGTGTCGAGCGATTGCGGATCGCCCGCGTTGAAGCGGCTCGGAACGGCGCCGGCCATGCGGGAAAGATCGAGCACGTGATCGTAGAGCGAAAAGTCGCCGACGGTAACGTAGTCGAGCCCCGCCTGTTTCTGGACCTGCCAATTGTGCTGTTTGATGGCTGCCGTTTTTTCCAGCAGTTCGGTTTCGGTGGATTCGCCGCGCCAGTAAGCTTCGACGGCGAATTTGAGTTCTCTGTGGCTTCCGATACGCGGGAAGCCGAGAATATGTGATTTCATTGTCTCTCCTGTTGAGTTTCCGGGGAGGGACCATCCCTGCCCGGCGGTTCGGATTCCTGTCGTCTTCTGGCTTCCGGCATCCCGTCAGCACCCTTCCGGGCCGGGGCCCGTGGATTGTGCTGATGATCCGGTTACAGCGGCGCGGCCGCGGCGGAATTTCACCGCCTTCCGTTACAGAAATCCGTATATCCGGATAAACAGATATAGAAAGCGGCCGGCCGGGGCAATGATCAATTCGAACAAACGTTGAGCCGGCTGAAGGTGCGGTTTTTCCAGGATACAGCGCGGGTGAAATATGAAATTATAAATAAGCATTGAAAGGCGCATTTGCATACCATATGTTGTGCACCTTTGAGGTTAATGTGCATATATAGCGCTATATGAGACATTATTGTATGTGTAAATGCTGATTGAAGAGCAGTAGATCAGGCTAAGTCAGTAGGTTTTAGTGAGTTCCGGAAGGGCAGTGCAGTATGAGTGGCGATTTGTTGGTGATTAAGCGGAGCGGCGAGAAGGCGCCGCTGGATTTGGAGAAGATTCACAAGGTAATTACCTGGGCGGCCGAAGGACTGGAAAATGTGTCGGTTTCGCAGGTGGAGCTCAAATCACAGATCCATATGTTCGACGGAATCAAAACGGCGGACATCCATGAAACGATCATTAAAGCCGCGGCGGACCTGATTTCGGAAGAGGCGCCCGATTACCAGTATCTGGCGGCCCGCCTGGCCGTGTTTCACCTGCGGAAAAAGGCATACGGCCGGTTTACCCCGCCGGCGCTGTTTGAGCACGTTTCCAAAATGGTCAAGGCCGGGCGCTACGACAAGCACCTGCTGGAGGACTACACGAAGCAGGAGATCGACGCCATGGACCGGTTCATTGACCATGACCGCGACCTGACCTTCAGCTATGCGGCGGTGAAACAGCTCGAAGGAAAATACCTGGTTCAGGACCGCGTTTCCGGCCGGATTTACGAGAGTGCGCAGTTCCTCTACGTCCTTGTGGCCGCCTGCCTGTTTGCCCGCTATCCGAAGGAGAGCCGTCTCGGCTATATCGAGCGGTTTTACCATGCCGTTTCGACTTTCCGGATTTCGCTGCCGACGCCGATCATGGCAGGTATCCGTACGCCGACCCGCCAGTTTTCATCCTGCGTCCTGATTGAGTGCGGCGACAGCCTGGACTCGGTCAATGCCACCTCCAGTGCGATCATCAAATACGTCAGCCAGCGTGCCGGAATCGGCATCAACGCCGGCCGCATCCGCGCGCTGGGCAGCCCGATTCGGAACGGCGAAGCATTCCATACCGGCTGTATTCCGTTCTTCAAACATTTCCAGACCGCGGTGAAAAGCTGTTCGCAGGGCGGGGTGCGCGGCGGGGCTGCCACGCTCTATTATCCGCTTTGGCACCTCGAGGTTGAGGATCTGCTGGTGCTGAAAAACAACCGCGGGGTCGAGGAAAACCGCGTGCGGCACCTCGATTACGGCGTGCAGTTTAATAAGCTGATGTATCGGCGCATGCTGAAAGACGAGCACATCACGCTGTTCAGTCCCAGCGATGTGCCCGGGCTGTATGATGCGTTTTTCCAGGACCAGGATGAATTTGAGCGGCTCTACCTGCAGTATGAAGCGGATGAGTCCATCCGTAAAAAACGGATCCCGGCGCTGGAACTGTTCACCGTTTTTGCGCAGGAGCGGGCGGGCACCGGCCGTATCTACCTGCAGAACGTCGACCACTGCAATACGCACAGCCCGTTTGATCCGGCCGCCGCGCCGGTGCGCCAGAGCAACCTCTGCCTCGAAATTGCACTGCCGACCAGGCCGCTCAATGATGTGGCTGATCCGGACGGCGAAATTGCGCTCTGCACACTTTCGGCCATCAACCTCGGTGCGCTGGAATCGCTCGATGAACTGGAAGAGCTGTCCAGCCTGGCGGTCCGCGCACTCGACAGTCTGCTGGACTACCAGGGCTATCCGCTGCCGGCGGCGGAGAATGCATCGATGAATCGCCGTACGCTGGGCATCGGGGTGATCAACTATGCCTATTACCTTGCGAAAAACGGCGTGCGCTATTCCGACGGTTCGGCCAAGGGGCTGACGCACCGGACCTTTGAGGCGATGCAGTATTATATGCTCAAGGCATCCGTGGAACTGGCGAAAGAGTTCGGGGCCTGCCCGAAATTTAATGAAACCACCTATTCCCAAGGCATCCTGCCGATCGATACCTATAAGAAAAGCCTGGATGACATCTGCGATGAACCGCTGCATCTCGACTGGGAAGCGCTGCGCAGAGAGATTGCTGCGCATGGCCTGCGGAACTCCACGCTGACGGCGCTGATGCCTTCGGAGACCTCGTCGCAGATCGCAAATGCAACCAACGGCATTGAACCGCCGCGCGGGCTGATCAGCGTGAAATCCAGTAAGGACGGCGTGCTGAAGCAGGTCGTGCCGGAGTTTGAAAAACTGAAAAACGAGTACGAGCTGCTTTGGGATATTCCGGACAACACGGGCTATCTGGAACTGGCGGCCATTATGCAGAAGTTCATCGACCAGACGATTTCCGCGAATACCAATTATGATCCGTCCAGGTATCCGGACGGCAAGGTGCCGGTGAAACAGATTCTCAGGGATATGCTCAAGGCCTATTCCCTCGGCGTGAAAACACTCTATTACCACAACACCCGCGACGGCGCGGCCGACCGGCAGGGCGAAATCCAGGACAACGACTGCATCGGCGGCGCCTGCAAAATTTAGAAGGAGCAGACATGGCATTTTCAACTTTTAGGCAGGACCGGAACAACGCGCTTGAAGAGCCGATGTTTCTGGGTAACAGCGTCAACGTTTCCCGTTTCGACCAGCAGCGCCATCCGATCTTTGAGAGCATCATCGAAAAACAGCTCTCCTTTTTCTGGCGGCCGGAAGAGGTGGATATTTCTAAAGACCGCGCGGACTGGCAGTCGCTCACCGATAGCGAGCGGCACATTTTTATCTCGAACCTGAAATACCAGACGCTGCTCGATTCCGTGGCGGCGCGCAGTGTGAATGTCTGCCTGCTGCCGCTGGTTTCGCTGCCCGAGCTCGAGACGTGGGTGGAGACCTGGGCCTTTGCCGAGACGATCCATTCGCGTTCCTACACGCATATCCTGCGCAACCTCTTTGCCGATCCGAGCAGCGTGTTCGATGATATCGTGGTGAATGAGGATATTGTGAAGCGTGCCAAGGACATTACACGCCACTTCGATGAAATCATCCTGATGTCGCATATTTACCATTCGCAGGGCGAGGGGACGGTGCAGGCTGAAGGCCGTTCGATCAAGGTCACCCGGCGGGAGCTGAAGAAACGCCTCTACCTGGCCATCTGCGCCATCAATGCGCTCGAAGCGATCCGTTTCTACGTTTCCTTTGCCTGCTCCTTCGCCTTTTCCGAACGCGAGCTGCTGGAAGGCAACGCCAAAATCATCAAACTGATCGCCCGCGACGAAGCGCTGCACCTGACCGGGACCCAGCACATTCTCAACCTCTGGGCCGACGGCCGGGACGATCCGGAAATGGCCGGGATTGCGGCCGAGCTGCACGAAGAGGGGCGCGCGCTGTTCCTCGATGTGGTGGAGCAGGAAAAAGCCTGGGCCGACTACCTCTTCAAAGACGGTTCCATGATCGGCATGAATGCCGATATCCTGAAGCAGTACGTGGAATACATCAGCAATCAGCGGATGTTGGCGATCGGTTATGACGCCCCGTTTGACATCAAGACCAATCCGCTGCCGTGGATGAATGCCTATCTGGTCAGCGATAACGTCCAGGTGGCCCCGCAGGAAGCCGAAATCTCCTCCTACCTGGTCGGTCAGATCGATGCCGCCGTAGACAGCTCCGACTTTGCCGGATTTGAGTTATAGCCATGCCGCACCGGATTCACGTTGACGAAAAACTGAAGCCTTATTCCTATGAGGCGGCCGAAGAACGCAATGTGCTGGACTGCCTGGAGAAGTGCGGCCTCGAACTGGACAGCCACTGCCGCTCCGGCATCTGCGGCACCTGCCGGGTCAAGCTGCTGCGCGGCATCGTGAACTATCCGGCCGGTCCGCCGCTCGCCTATGTCCGCGAAGGCGAAATCCTGCCCTGCTGCTGCGAGCCGGTAACCGATATCGAAATCAAGACCTATTGAGGCCGCGCCGGGTTTCCGGCCGGCGGTCCTCATCCGGCAGAGCGTCTCGACACGCGTTTTGAAATCTGTAGACTGCGCTGCAATTTATTGGAGATGAGCAAGAGATGAAGGTTTTACTGGTTGGAGATATTGTTGGAAAACCCGGGCGCAGTGCATTTACGCAGGCCGCCGCACAGCTGAAGGCCGAAGGGCGCGTTGATTTTATCATCGCCAACGGCGAGAACGCCGCATCGGGCCGCGGACCGACCCCGGAGATTGCCAATGCCATTCTGAATGCCGGGGCGGATGTCATTACGCTTGGCGACCACGCCTGGGACAGCAAAGAGATGGTGGCGGGCATTGATATGGAGGAGCGGATCATCCGCCCCGCCAACTTCGGAAAAGGCGCGCCGGGAAAGGGCTGGGTGCGGGTCGAAACGCCCGAGGGCCCGCTGGTTGTACTGCAGCTGATCGGCCGCGTGTTCATGCAGCCGATGTATGACTGCCCGTTCCAGGCGGCCGACCGCATGCTCAACGGCATGCTCAGCTCCGATAAAGTGGTCTTTGTCGACTTCCACGGCGAGGCCTCGTCGGAACGCATGGCCATGGGCCGTTTTCTCGACGGCCGGGTGTCGGCGGTTTTCGGCACGCACACGCACTGCCAGACGTCCGATAACCGGGTGCTGCCCAGCGGTACGGCTTATATGACCGACCTCGGTATGACCGGCCCGCAGGATTCCGTGCTCGGCCGCGAAGTCGAACCGGTCGTTAAAAAATTCCTGACCGGCGTACCGCAGAAATTCGACGTGGCCAAAGGCGATCCCACCCTCGAAGGCGCTATCGTGGACGTCGATATGAAAAGCGGCAAAGCCCGTTCCATTGAACGGCTCCGCATCACCCTGTAACGATGGCAGCGCAGCGCCAGGTCTATTCGGTGTCCGACATCAACCGCAAGGCGCGGATGGTGCTGGAGTCCGCCATGGGCGAGGTTTGGGTGGAGGGCGAGCTCTCGCGCGTGACGATCCATTCGAGCGGGCATTGGTATTTTACGCTGAAGGATGCCGGCGCCGCGGTTTCGTGCGCGATGTTTGCGCGCGATAATGCCGGCGTGGCCTTTCGGCCGAAGGACGGGCTGCAGGTCCAGATGCTCGCGCGGCCGAGCCTGTACGAAGCGAGTGGGCGCTACCAGCTGATTGCTTCAGCAATGGAGGAGGCCGGCAAGGGCAATCTCCAGGAGCAGTTTGAAAAGCTGAAGGCCAAACTGGCGGCGGAGGGCCTGTTCGATCAGGCCCGCAAAAAACCGCTGCCGGTGCTGCCGCGGAAAATCGGGGTGGTGACCTCGCCGACCGGTGCGGCTGTGCGGGACATTATCAACGTCCTGACCCGCCGGTTTCCGAATATCCAGGTGCTCCTGATTCCGGCGAAGGTGCAGGGCGCCGGGGCGGAGCAGGGCATCGCAAAATCAATCGATTACCTCAACACGCGCGGCGATATTGATGTGATGATTGTCGGGCGCGGCGGCGGCTCGGTGGAGGACCTGTGGAATTTTAATGAAGAGGTGGTGGCGCGCGCCATTGCCCGGTCGAAGATTCCGGTGATTTCTGCTGTGGGGCATGAGATCGATTTCACGATTGCCGATTTTGCGGCGGATGTCCGCGCGCCGACGCCGTCGGCGGCGGCGGAGCTGGCGGTGCGCGAAAAGGGCGATCTCCAGGCGGAAATTGCGCTTTATCGGCGGCGGCTGAACGACAGCCTGCTGCGTATGAACCGGGATTTCCAGCTGCGGCTGAACCGGGCGGCGCATTCGTATGTCTTCCGCGAACCGGCGGTGTTGGTGAAGCAGTATCGGCAGACGGTTCGGTCGCTGGAAACCCGCATGGGCGATCTGCTGAAGCTGGAAGCGCGGGCGGCGGCGCAGCGGCTGGAGCGTTCGGCGGTGCAGATGGAGCATCTGCTGGAGTCGAGTGTGCGGCAGGCGCACCAGCGCGTGGATGAGCAGGGCCTGCTGATGCGGCATGCCATGGAGCGCCGGGCGGAGCGCGACCGGCAGCGGTTTGAGTCGCTGGAGAATCAGTTGCGGATGCTGAATCCGCTGGCGGTGCTGGGCCGCGGCTACAGCCTGACGCGCCGGCCGGACGGTTCCGTGGTGCGGCGGGCGGCCGATGTGAAAGCCGGCGATAAGCTGGTGACGGCACTGGCGGATGGAAAAGTGGTTTCCAGAGTGACGGAAATAGGGTAAGCAACGGCTTCGGGAGAATGACTATGGCGGAGAAAAAACAGGTTGATTTTGAACAGTCGCTCGAGCGGCTCGAAGAGCTGGTGGACCAGATGGAAAGCGGCGAGCTGAGCCTTGAGGAAATGATTAAACATTTTGAAGAGGGCTCAAAGCTGGTGGAAGTCTGCACGAAGAAGCTGGATGAGGTGGAGCAGAAGATTGAGAAGCTCGTGAAGAAAGACGGCGGACTGGCGGAAGTGCCGTTTGAGGTGGAGGACTGATGAAGCTGCGGCAGATCTTACTCTTGGGCGCCTGCGGCGTGATGGTGGCTACGGCCCTGTTTTCGGCCCTGAACCGGCAGCGGACCCGCGAGGTGTCGGCCCCGCGCCGGATTGATGTGCCGGGCTCGCACTTCACCCCGCAGCAGCGCCCGCTGCCCGGCAAGAATGCGGCGCGCGATTTCAGCGATGCCGTGGCGGATGCCGTGGAAAAGGTGATGCCCTCCGTGGTGGTGATCCGCACGCAGAAGGTGCACAGCAAGCGCGAGCGGTTTGCGCTGGACCCGTTCGGCATTTACCAGGGCTACCGCGATATTCAGGAAGAGGCCGCGGGCGAGGGCTCCGGTGTGATTATTGACGAATACGGCCATGTGCTGACGAGCTGGCACGTGATTGAGAATGCCGTGGATGGGGAAGTGGTGCTGAACGACGGTTCCCGCATGAGCGCGGTGGTGGTCGGCTTTGATACGGCGACGGACCTGGCGGTGCTGAAAATCAGGGATATGGGTACGGACTGCCCGTATGTCGAGTTCGGCGATTCCGACCGGGTGCGCGTCGGCGAGGTGGCCATTGCGATCGGTTCGCCGTTCAGCCTCGCCGGATCGGTGACGGTGGGCCACGTGAGCCAGAAGGGGCGGAAGGTCGATATCCTGCCCTATGAAGATTTTATCCAGACCGATGCCGCCATTAACGAGGGCAACAGCGGCGGCCCGCTGATCGACGCCGACGGCCGGCTGATCGGCATCAATACCGCAAAGAAAACCGACGATCAGCAGAAGGGGGTGGGCATTGCATTTTCGGTGCCCTCCAACCTCGCCATGGTGGTGGCGAAGTCGATCATTGAGACGGGCAAGCATGAATGGCCCTGGATCGGCGCCACGTTTCAGGATGTGGATAAACGGTTCCGCGATGAGCTGTTCGGCGGGGCGGGCGTGGTGATTTCCCACATCTGGAATGACACGCCGGCATCGCGCGCCAACCTGGTGCCGGGCACTGCGGTGCGGGCGGTGGACGGCCGTAGTGTCCAGAGCAAGCAGGATATTGAGCGGATCATCTACAACAAGTCGGTGGGCGAAACCGTTCGAATCCTGCTGGAGCTCAAAGACAAGGAGCAGCTCGAAGTCGAACTGCTCCTTGAAAAGTTTCCCGGAATAACCGGTTAGGAATCCTCGCGCAGGCCGCGGACAACCGCCTGGTCAAAACCGAGCGGCACGAGAAACTCGTTCATCAGCCATTCCGGCGGCGTGGTGCTGTGTTCCGCTGCGATGCAGTGGTCGGTATATGCTTTCCAGGCGCTCTTATAGGCGAGCAGCGGCGGCAATACAGCCTGCACGCCCGCATGGTTGACCAGGGCATCGGAGATCTGCTGCTGCGCCTCGGCATCGCGGACAAAACGCTCCAGCTGCGAACGGGACATGCCCGAACGGATGTCGGTCAGCTGCCGCACCAGGGCCTGCTGCGGCTCGGTCAGTTCGCCGGGATAGCTGAATGCGCGGTAGGCCTGGGCGGCATCGGTAAATCCGTTTTCCTCAAAGAATGCGATCCGCTTGTTGGTGTGCTGTGCGGGGTCATTCCAGGCTTTGCCGAGGTAGACGATTTCGGTGAGGCCGGAGGTGAAGCCGGCCAGCCAGCCGAGGCGGCCGTTTTCGATATCCTGCGGCAGGTTGAACACGCTGTGTCCGATCATGATGCGGTGCGTATCGTCCTGGGACTCGAGCACTTCAACATAGATTTTGGTTCGTGCGTTCAGATAATCCTTTGCCGCGCGGCGGGGGTAGAGCTCGCCGCCGTAAACCGGCCAGGCCAGCGCCATGGTCCGCAGCGCCAGGTCGTTGTCCGGTGTGGCGGTATAGCCGTTCGGGGCATTGCCCTCCAGCAGGATTTCCTTGTGGGAAAACTTCGGCAGCAGCAGGGCGGTTTGGTCGCCCTGCACCGGGAATGAACCCGGCTCAATGCCGGCGGCCAGCTGCAGGAAGTTATAGGCCGGCAGGTCGGCCTGCCCGAGGAACGACTGCCCGTCCGCAGAGGAAACCGTGCGGCCGTCTTTCACATCGGTCTGCGCGTTGGCCGCCGAGGGGCTGAAGAGGTTCACCAGCACGAACGGGCGGCTGCCGTAAACGGCGCGTTCCGCCGCGAGCTGGGGGGCCGTGGTCTGGGAAAAGTCTGTTTCCTGGGCCTGGATATAGAGCCAGGGGCGGGTTGCACCCCCGCTGAAGTGGTTCGGCTCAATGTAGACATTGATCTGTTCTACAACATTCAGCGCAAGCACCACCACCAGGGTGATCAGTACGATCACCGTGCAGAGAACCATATCGGAGAAGGTCTCATAGATGCCCTCGTTATCCGAGGGGGCTTCATGACGGACAGACGCACGCATTATGCCACCCTCTGGCTTTCTTCTTTGCCGGATGAGGCCGCTTTATGGGCGAGGAAGGCCTGGATGGAAGTTGCCGCGACGGACAGGTGGCCGGCAATTTCCGTGGCATCGGTATCCAGTTTGGCCTGGGCCATGGTGACCATTTCGCCGGTGGCCTGTACGATGGAGGTGTGGAGCTCGCCGACGGCGTCGTTGAGCTCGGCCGTGGTGCCGTCGATGGACAGTTTGAAGTCGGCCAGGGAACCGGAAACGGATTCGGAGGCCTGCTGAACGGAATCGCCCAGACCGTCAAAGGACTCGTTCACGCGTCCGCCGGCTTCGGCCAATACCGCGTTGAGGCCGCCGAAGGATTCGCCGAGTTCCTGGCTGGACTGCACCACAACTGCGTTGAGCGCGCCCATGGATTCCTGAGCGGATGCGCCGACGGCTTCAAGCTGTGCGGTCATGCCGGTGACGGCCGCCTGGGTGGATTCCACCGCGTGTTCCCCGACGGTCCGAATGGATTCGCCGAACTGACCTAGGGTGGTTTCGATGGATGCTGCAATGCGTCCGGTGAGTGCATCCATTTCGTGCTGCATATTTTCAAAACTGCTGATCACTTTGGCGAGCTGCTGGTTGAGGGCTTCCTCTTTGCTCTCGGCTTTGACCACAAGGTTTTTGGCGGCATATTCCGCCGCCTCGGAGCAGAGCTCGGACAGGGAGTTGAGCTGCGATACTGCAACCGCCCGAAGAATCAGGCCGCCGAGGGCGCCGAAGAACGTGGTGTAGAAGGCCGTGCCCATTCCGGCAACCGTAGCCTGCAGCGCCGCCATCATATCGGTCCGCGAAAGGCCGATGTTTTCGACCACCGCGCCCAAACCCGAAATCGACATGATCAGGCCGACCACCGTGCCGAGCAACCCCATGGAGATGACCAGCGCGGCCATAATCGAGACCGAGCGCACGCGGGAATTGTGCTTGGAGTGGTAGGTGTCAATGGCGGTGTGAATGTCGACGGATTCTCCCTTGCCTTTGTACTCGTCGAGTTTCCGGAAGACCGCGCAGATATCGGTTTGGCCGCGGGACTGCGGAATGGCATCAGTTGCTTTGATGCCGCGCAGGATGCGCCACTCTTTATGGAGGGAGCGCGCGGAGAGGAAGGAGACCACCAGGCCGGCGGCAAACAGGGCGGCAATGACATAGCTCATCCCTGTTTCGTCAGAAGCAAAACCGGCGATCACATGGCGGCGGGTAACAAAACCCAGCACCAGCGACAAGCCGCCGGCCCATATGCTCCATGATACGATCGGTGTCATTTTCGTTTTCATGTAACAATGTCCCTTTAACGGTTGATGTTGATTGAATCGGATGTCGTGCAATGTGCCCGAATTCAGCATTTCACATGCCAGTCCGTATTCTGTGTCGGTTAAGCGCCGGCCGGGTCGGAAGGTTTTTCACTCTTAACTCAAGCAGATAAGTATTGCTCGGAGCGGTTAGACGGGACTTTTCAAACCGGCGGAATTCGGTAAGGTGCATGCCGTTTGACTGAATTCGGCCGGATTCAGGGCGGCTTCGAAGGGAAATAACGCATACGCAGCCTGAGCGGTCCGGTTTTCATACAGGGTCCCCTTAAGAAAAGAAGAGAGCATGATAAAAAAGAAAAACAGCCGCCTCGTGGCCGCCGAAATCGTTTCCCAATGGTTGGAAAATCAGCAATTCCCCGACCGGCAGCTTGCGAAAATCGAACAGGACCATGCCTTCATTCTTGAACTGGTAAACGGTGTGGTGCGCGGCCGTGCGGTTTTCCAGTGGCTGGAAGATGCGTGGCTCAAATCGGAACCGAAACGGTTTTTCAAGGCGGTGCTGTGGGTCGGCCTGTACCAGATTCTTTTCATGGACAATGTCGAGGACTATGCCGCCATCAACGAAACGGTCAACGCCGCCAAAGAGCACCCCGGCGGCGCCGGGGCGGCGAAAATGATCAATGCCGTGCTGCGGCGCGCCCAGCGCGAAAAGGCCGCGGTGCTCGAGCAGCTCGAAAAACAGCCCGCCCACATTCGCCTCTCGCATCCTGAGTTTCTGCTGGAACGCTGGAAAAAAACGTACGGCGAGGCCGATGCCCTGGCGCTGGCGGCGTGGAACAACGAGCCGCCGTCGACCATGCTGCGGATTGAGCAGTCGGCCGTCGATGCCGCTGATTTTATCGATCAGCTGCGCGCCGCCGGCATTGAGCCGCTCATGCACCCCTATTCCGATAAAGAGATTTTCCTGGTGCTGCCCCGCGGTGTTCCGGTGAAAAAAGTGCCGGGCTATAATGAGGGGTGGTTCACGGTTCAGGACCCGGCCACATCCGTTTCGGTCGACCTGCTCGCTCCGCGCCCCGGCGAAGCCGTGCTCGATGCCTGTGCCGCACCCGGCGGGAAAACCGCGATGATCGCCGGCCGCATGGGCGGCCGCGGCGAGCTCGTTGCCATGGATATACACGACGACCGCATTGATGTCCTCAAAGAAAACCAGAAACGCCTCAAGCTCGACTGGGTTGAAATTGTGAAAGGCGATGCCCGGAAACCCGATTTCGGCGGCCGGAAGTTCGATGCCGTGCTGCTGGATGTGCCTTGCCTGAACACCGGGGTTTTCAAACGCCGCGCCGACGCCCGCTGGCGGGTCACCGCAGAGCGGATTGTAACCATCACCAAACTGCAGAACGAAATCCTGACTGCCTGCGCCGAGCTGCTCACGGATAAAGGGCGGCTGGTTTACAGCACCTGCAGCCTTGAGCCCGAAGAAAATGAAGATCTCGTGACGCGCTGGATTGCGCAGAACCCCGGTTTCCGCCTCGTCAAAACCGGCAAGGCTTTTCCGCCCGACTCCGGCACCGACGGCGCCTTTGCCGCCCTTATTCGGAAAAAATAAAACCGCGGAGCAGCTCCTGCAGTTCGGCCTGGGCCGACAGGACGTTTGCGGCGTGGTCGGCGGCTGCGGAGAGGCGGATTTTCACGCGGCCCTGGCCGGGATAGAACCCGATATCGACGTGCGGCGGCTGGAATGCGGCTTTTTCGAGAATGGTGACGATGTCCGATTCGCCGATGCCCCGGGTGTGGAGCACGCGGACGGTGCGCGGTTTGATGCCGGCATAGCGCGTTTTCAGCCAGGGGATGATTTCCTCGCTGAGGATGGCGTTGAATTCGTTGGGCGGACCGGGCAGGACGAAAAGGGTTTTTCCGCCCGGCACCTCAAGCCGCTGGCCGGGGGCGTGCCCGGCGGCGTTGTGCAGCACGGCCGCGCCTTCCAGCACCTGCGCCTGGCGGGCGGCCGCTTCCGGCATCTTTCTGCCTTTGCCCTCAAACCGCGCTTCGATGTGTTCGACGGCGCATTGGTCGAGCACGATCCGGCGCCCGAAGAGGCCGGCGAGGGCATCGCGGGTGATGTCGTCGATGGTCGGGCCGAGGCCGCCGCTGACGAATACGAGGTCAACGCGGGCGAGTGATTCCTCGACCGCACGCCCAATGATGGGAATGTCGTCGGGGATGGTGGTGTCGCGCATCAGCCGCAGCCCGATGCGCTGCAGGGCCTCGCCGAGGTCGCGGCCGTGGGTGTTGAGGGTCTGGCCGCTGAGCAGTTCGTTGCCGATGGAAATAAGTTCCGCTTGAATGTCCATGTTGAGCTCCCGCAAGATAGACCGATATCTTGAAGCCATGGAAAACGCGAAGCAACAATCATTAATCATCGAAAAAGAGGGCGCGGCCATGCGGCTCGATGCCTTCCTGGCTTCCCGCGTCGAGGGGCTGTCGCGCTCGCAGTGGAAAGTGCTGATTGAGGCCGGGCAGGTTCTGCTGAATAGGCATGCGGTCAAGCCGAATGCCCGGCTGAAAGCGGGCGACGCGCTGACGTGGACCCTTCCTGAAGAGAAGCCGGCGACGGCGGTGCCCGAAGACATTCCGCTTGATATTCTTTACGAAGACGCCGCGGTTCTCGTCCTGAATAAACCGCCGGGCCTGGTGGTGCATCCGGCGGCGGGAAATCCGTCGGGTACGCTGCTGCACGGGCTGCTGTTCCACGATCCGGTTTTTCAGACGCTGGAGCGGGCGGGTATTGTGCACCGGCTCGACAAGGATACGAGCGGTATCATGGTGGTGGCCAAATCGGCGCCGGCGGCGGCCGAACTGCAGCGCCAGTTTAAGGCGCGCGAAACGGAGAAGGAATACCGCGCGCTGGTGTGGGGCGAACCGCCCCGCAGCGGCCGGATTGAAACCCTGCTCGGACGCCATCCGGTGCACCGCAAAAAACAGGCCGTGCTGAAGGAAAACGGGCGCGAGGCGATCACCAACTTCCGGCGCCTCGAGCAGTTTGCGGCCTGCGCCTGGATGGGCGTGAAGATCGAAACCGGCCGCACGCACCAGATCCGCGTGCACATGGCACATATTCGGCATCCGATTGTGGGCGACACGGTGTACGGCCGACCGCACAAGGGCCGCCTTCCCCGGGAGCCGGAGCGGCAGATGCTGCACGCCGCCGCGCTTTCGTTTAATCATCCCGTAACGGGGAAAAGGCTTTCCTTCGAAGCGCCGTTGTTTGAAGATATGTCCTCTTTATTGGAAGCACTGCGCAATGGCTGAGGAAACGACATTTTACGGGCTGCTGGAGGATATTGAAAAATACCTGCAGCGCCAGCGCGAGGACGGCGCCGTGCGCCTGGAGGTCGACCGCGCCGTTCTGGAGGCGCTGGCGAAGGAGCCGGCGGCGGAAGCGGCCCCCGAGATTGTGGTTGAGGCCGTGCCGGTGCCGGAAGATTTTGAATCGCTGAGCGCAGCGGCCGCCCATATTGCAGGCTGCACGAGCTGCGGCCTTTGCAAAGGCCGCAATAAGACGGTGCCCGGCGAGGGCCGCGGCGATTCGCCGGACATCATGTTCGTGGGCGAGGGGCCGGGGGCTGAAGAGGATGCGCAGGGCCGGCCGTTTGTGGGCAAGGCCGGCAAGCTGCTCGATAAAATGATCGAGGCGATGGGTTATCAGCGCGATGAGGTGTACATCGGCAACGTGGTGAAATGCCGCCCGCCGGGGAACCGCAAGCCGCACCCGGAAGAGATGGAGATGTGCCTGCCGTACCTGCGTGCGCAGATTCGGCTGATTCAGCCGAAAGTCCTGGTCGGGCTCGGCGGCACGGCGATGGAGGGGCTGCTGGGCAAACCGGTGGGCATTTCGCGGATACGCGGGGTTTGGCAGGAGTATGCCGGAATCAAGCTCATGCCGACCTACCACCCGTCCTACCTGCTTCGCGATCCCTCGAAAAAGAAGGAGGCCTGGAGCGACCTGAAGCTGGTGCTGGCGGAGCTGGGCCGGGAGCCGCCGAAGCGATAGCGGCTTGGAGCGCTGCAGTGCAGTGCGGTTGCAGCATGCCTGCCGGGCATGCGGCAATGCCCGGAATTCAATCGCTCTGCCGCACTTACTCCACAAAAAAATTGAACGGGATTACCCTTCAAATGTCTTGAATGTTTTTTACTCGTAAGGGGGGCGCTAAGCATTAACATAGCGCGCACGTATGGCTGGTGATGTAAATTTAGAGCCGGAAGATCTTCCGGAAGAGGAGCTTTCTGAAAAGGGAAAGGTTTCCGCCGAGGAGGAACCGCTGGAGGACGCGGGGCCGCAGGACAGCGAACTGGTGCTGAAAGCGCAGCAGGGCGATGTGCATGCGTTCGACGTTCTGGTGGAGCGTTACCACGATAAAATTTACGGCCTGACCTATAATATGACCTCGAACCGCGAGGATGCCGAAGACCTGACCCAGGAAGTCTTTGTAAAGGCTTTCGAGGCCCTGCCCCGCTTTAAAGGTAAATCCTCTTTTTATACCTG
The DNA here is from genome assembly GCA_041582935.1 of Pontiella sp. Classification (GTDB taxonomy): domain Bacteria; phylum Verrucomicrobiota; class Kiritimatiellia; order Kiritimatiellales; family Pontiellaceae; genus Pontiella. The sequence continues at coordinate 15,248 of JBFHGU010000031.1, read as the reverse complement.
GGTCTACCGCATCGCGGTCAACAAGACCATCAACTACCGTAAAAAGCGCAACCGCAAGCGTGCGCTGAGCCTCGATTCATTTGACCAGGATATCAAACTCGACGATGCATATCATGAAATGACGGCGAAGGGATCGCCGCTTCGAAACATCAGTTTATCCGAATTACAAAAAAAATTGAACGAGGCCCTGCAGCACCTGTCTGAAAAGCACAGAACGGTTGTGGTGCTGCATGATATGCAGGGAATTCCACACGATGAAATCGCGAAAATGGTTGGGGCTTCGGTGGGAACAGTAAGGTCGCGTCTGTTTTATGCCCGAAGACAAATGCAAACGGAACTATCGGAATTCATGAAATGATGGACGAAAAAAACACCGAAGAAGTCACGGCCCAGGATCCGGCCGAAGCGATGCTGCAGCAGCTGCTGCATTTGAAGTCGTTCGAAACTCCCGATCCCGCCCGCATGACGCGCAATAAACAGAATATTATGCGTCAGGTGAGACAGGCCCAGTCTAAACAGCGCAAGCCCCTGCTCGACCTCCTTGAACTCAACATCCCCTGGTTTTTTGCCGAGCCGAAATACGGCATTGCGGCGCTCTTTGTGGCCTTTATCGGCCTGCAGTATGCCGGGATGACCGCCCGGAACTCGGCCACCAACACGGGCCTGTACACCACCACCAGCAGTGTGGCGGCTTATCAGGCGCAGGAGGTGGAATCGGCCGTGGTCTCCAACCGTTATCCGAACCTGCCCAGCAACTATCAGCTCTTCGGAGAGCCGCAGGGCGACCAGACGGTGGTTCCGGCCGGCTTTGAATATCAGAATAAATAATTTCCCCTCATCCTGACCTGGAGAAAGCGTTCCGAAACCGGAGCGCTTTTTTCTTAGGGGGAAACGGTTGTCAGCCGCACCTCGCGCAGGCGGATCGGGTTCCAGCGTGCGGCATCCGGCATCAGCGAAAGCGTTTGGCTGCCGGGTTCCGTAATGGTGATTTGACCGAGGTGCAGCGGCTGGTAACCCCTCTGGTCCTTGTCTTGCGCCGCAATGCGCACCGTGCGGGATTCGCCGCCGGCGGTGACGATGACGGCGGACTGCTGCCGCGCCGCGGCCAGCGCAATGATGTCGAACGTACCGGGCTTTTCGATCTGGAAGTTCCAGTAGACCTTTGCGGTGGCGCTTTCCCACTCGTCAACGGCATCGTGCTTTTCGTGGTAGGCCGCGCCGGGCCCCTGCAGGTTTTCAAATTGTGCGCGGTAGGCCGGCAGGAGCACGGTTCCCTGTTCATCCTGGCCCAGCGGCGGTTCCGGCAGCGCATTGGGCGCTTCGGTCAGTTCGAGCCGGATAACCGATACCGCGTCATCCGGGGCGCTCCCCGCCAGCCGGACGGTTATGCCTTCGTCGGTAGAGGCCGCCGTGACCGGCCGCTGCGGATCGGCCAGCAGCACGGCCGCGCGCACTTCATTCTCAACCGGCACAGTAAGCGCGGCGCCTTCCTGCCACTCAAAAACGTGAAGGTAGAGGAAGATTTTGCCGGCCGCTGTTTTCAAGGTGATACGGCCCCACTCCGGAATCTCCGCGCACGGGCTCGCCTGGGTGCCGTAGACCGATTCGCTGTTGACCGCCATCCATTTCCCGACGGCGGTGAGTCGGTCGACGGCTTCCTGTCTGATGGGGCCTGCCGCGGTGGGACTGACATTGAGCAGGTAGTTGCCGCCCTTGCTGCAGGAATCCGACAGGTTCCGGATCAGCGTGTGTGCCGGTTTAAAATCATGGTCGTCGCTGCGGTAGCCCCAGCTTCTGCTGATCGGCTGGCAGAGCTCCCAGTAGCGCGCTTCCGGCCGGCGGCGCGGTGGTTCGCGTTCAAACGTTTTATGATGGCCCGGATAGCCTTCGCCCAGGCGGTCGTTGGTGATGATGGCCGGCTGGAGTTCGGTGGTAATGGTGTGCAGGCGCTCGATCACTTCATCGCTCATTTCGCGCGGGGTATCCCACCAGAAGATGGCGATCGGTCCGTATTCGGTCAGCAGCTGTTCCACTTCGGGCAGGGCTTTTTTATAGACATACTCATCGCTGCTGACCCGCTCGAGGGTGGTGTCCCACGTATTGCCGAGGCCGCCGGGATGGTGCCAGTCCTGGGCCTGGGAATAGTAGAAGCCGAACCGCAGTCCCTGTTTGGCGCAGGCTTCGGCCAGTTCTTTCATCACATCGCGCTTGAACGGAGTCGCCTCAGCCACATTATACGGGCTCGCCTTGGAGGCAAACATGGAAAAGCCGTCATGATGCTTTGCGGTCACCACCAGATATTTCATGCCGGCCTGCCGGGCCAGGGAGGCCAGTGCATCGGCATCGAAATCAACCGGATTAAACTGCGCGGCATAGGTCTCGTATTCGGCGATGGGAATCTGCCCTTTTTCCATCATCCACTCTGCGCTCCAGATGGTGGGCTCGCCTTTGTAGAAGCCGGCGGGGACGGAGTAGATGCCCCAGTGGACAAACATGCCGAACCGCGCCTCCTCCCACCACTGCATGCGGTCCGCAAGGCTGATCGGTTCGGGATCGGCGGCACAGGTGCCGGCAACAATGGCGGTGAGAGTCAGGAGGGTTGCTTTTTTCATAGTGCTACAGCTTAAACAAAATGATGCGGACGGGCATGAAAAAAGCGGTCCGAAGTGCCGGGCCCGTCTGCGCCGTTTCGCGCATCCGCGCCGATATCCCTTGCCGCCGGCCCGGTCCCGGCGTAAGAAAGCTAAAGAGCTTGCCGGTGTAACATCGTGCATTACAGGCAATAGTAGGGAGGGATGAAATGAAGAAATACACAGCAATATTCGCAATGTTCATGGCTTCGGTTCTGCTGCTTCCATTCGATGCATCGGCCGATGCCAAAGGGCGCACCGACCAAAAAGAGGCGCTCAAACGGGCCCGTAAGCAGTTTGCCAAGCGGGTGAAGCTCTACGAGCAGCGGCTGGATGTCGGGCGCCGGCTTATCGAAGTGCAGTCCTCAAACTGGCCTTCGGTGCTGCCGTTCTATACCGATGACATCGAGTATCACGACCCGATCGTTGATATCTACGGCATTAATATGATGGCCGAATTTCTCGGCCGGCTTTTCACCAGCTCTTCCAATCTGGTGACCACCGTAGAGGATGAAACCTGCGTGAACGGAATTTACACCTGCTCGTGGGTTATGGAGGGCGAATTCAACGGGGTGCCCTACACGGCCCCGGGGATGTCGATCATCAAATTTGCCGACGGCGAGGCGGTGGTCTATTACCAGCGCGATTACTATACTGAATCTGACATCATGAAAAATATTCCGGGGCTGGACGAAGCTGTGCTCGGTTTCAGGACCTATTATAAATGCGCGGTTGACCCCTCGTTCGAATGCCCGCTGCCGCCGCCGGAATAAACCGACCGAAACCCGAAAAAAAGCGCTCCCGCATTGCGAGGGCGCTTTTCACTTTCCAGCTGACTGGAAAATTACGGAATCGGGAATTCGGCCGTGAGGGCGATAACCTCTTCCTTGATCTGGGCCAGCACGGCGTCGTTGTCCGCATTGCGGATCGCGCGCTTGATGAAGTTTGCGATTTTTTCCATTTCCGCTTCCTTCATGCCGCGGGTGGTAACCGCCGGGGTGCCGATACGGATGCCGGAGGTGACGAACGGGCTCTTGGTGTCGAACGGAATGGCATTCTTGTTCACCGTGATTGCCGCCTTATCGAGGGCAATCGCCGCATCCTTGCCGGTTACGCCGGTTTTGGTCAGGTCAACCAGCATCAGGTGGTTGTCCGTGCCGCCGGAGACCAGGCGGATGTCGTTGTCTTCCAGCGCGGCCGCCAGGGCCTGCGCATTTTTCACGACCTGCTGCTGGTAGGTTTTAAAGCTCGGCTGGAGGTCTTCATGGAAGCAGACGGCTTTGGCCGCGATGGTGTGCATCAGCGGGCCGCCCTGGATGCCCGGGAATACCTGCTTATCGATATCCGCCGCGAATTTTTCCCGGCAGAGGATCATGCCGCCGCGCGGACCGCGCAGGGTTTTGTGCGTGGTGGTCGTCACAAATTCGGCATAGGGCACCGGGTTCGGGTGGCAGCCTGCGGCCACGAGTCCGGCGATGTGCGCCATATCGACCATCAGGTAGGCGCCGCAGCTGTCGGCGATTTTGCGCAGGCGTTTGAAGTCGATGATGCGCGAATAGGCCGATGCCCCGGCAACGATCATCTTCGGCTTATGCTCATCGGCGAGGGCCTGGATGTTGTCGTAGTCGATCTGCTCGGTTTCTTTGTCCACGCCGTACGGCACAATTTTGAAGAAGCGGCCGGAGAAGTTCATCGGATGGCCGTGGGTCAAGTGGCCACCTTCGGCCAGGCTCATGGCGAGGATGGTGTCGCCCGGGTTGAGCATGGCGTAGTAGACCGCCATGTTAGCGCCGGATCCGTGGTGCGGCTGCACATTGGCATGTTCGGCGCCGAAGAGCTCTTTGGCGCGGTCGATGGCCAGCCGCTCGGCTTCGTCGACCCACTCGCAGCCGTTGTACCAGCGCTTGCCGGGATAGCCTTCGGCGTATTTATTGGTCAGGCGCGAGCCCTGTACTTCGCGTACGGCTTTGCTCACAATGTTTTCGGAGGCAATCAGCTCGAGGTTTTCCTTCTGGCGCTCATCTTCCTTTTTGATGACGGCGTAGATTTCCGGATCGCCGTCGTACACGGCGATGGTGCCGCTGTTTTCGGCGGCGTAATCCTTGATTTTGTTGACGCGGCGTTCGTGGCGGCCGCCTTCGAACTCGGCGGAGAGCCACTGTTCAATAATCGCTGAGAGTTCGGCTTCCGGTGTGTATTTCTGGGCAAGGCAGAGGATGTTGGCATCGTTGTGCTGGCGGGCCATTTTCGCCATATCGGGATTGAGGCAGAGGGCCGCGCGGACGCGCGGAAATTTGTTGGCGGTGATGCTGACACCGACGCCGGTGGTGCAGACGATGATGCCCTGGTCTGCAGCGGTGTTGGAAACTTCGTTGGCCACGGCGGCGGCATAGTCGGAATAATCGACCGCATCGGCGCTGCTGCAGCCGTGGTCTTCCACTGTAATGCCTTTGCCCTTCAGGATTTCGGCTACTTTGGTTTTGAGTGCAAAACCGCCGTGATCTGAACCAATTGCAATCTTCATAAAATACGTTCCTTTTTTACTTCTGTTCGCTGCGCATAAAAAGGATCAGGTCCGAAAGGGCCCGATCAATTTCGTCACGCGTTCTTTTGTAAGTGTTTAGCGATCCGCCGAACGGATCGGAAACGTCGGCCGGGACTTTCGATGTTCCGAAGGCGTTAATCAAGAAAACTTTGTTTTCAACCTCTGGAAAGCGGGCGCAGACCTGTGCGGTGTGGCCGGCGGACATCGTTACGATCAGGTCGGCCTTCTGAACCATCGCCGGCGTAACCGGTTGGCTGCGGTGCTTTGAAAGGTCAATGCCGAGCTCGGCCATCGCCGCCACGGCATTGGGGCTGGCCGGGGAACCCCTATCGGCAAAAACGCCGGCGGATCGCGCCTTCCAGCCCATATCGCCCTGGCGGTGCAGGAAAAGCGCTTCCGCCATCGGGCTGCGGCAGGTGTTTCCGGTGCAGACAAATAAAACCATGCTCATGGCTCCAATCCCTGGGAAAATACCGCTTCGATTTCGGCCATGGGAACGCGGCCTTCGCGCAGGCAGGTGAGGGCCGTTCCGTCGACTTTCACCACGGTGCTCGGAACTGCTTCGGCGGCGGAGGGGCCGGAATCGAGCGCCAGGTCGGCCACGACCGAGGCCGCTGCTTCCTGCGCGGTTTTCGTGTCGGGATCGCCGCTGAGGTTGGCGCTGGTGAGCGCGAGGGTTCGGCCGCACAGTTTGGCCAGCTCCACCGGCACGGCGTGGTCGGGCACGCGGTAGCCGGTCCAGCCGTCGGCGGTTTCCACAATCAGGGTCAGCGGGCCGGGCCACCACTTTGCGGCCAGGGCCTCGAGGCCGGCGTTCCAGTTTGCCGCCGCGGCCTTCACCTGTGCGCCGTCGGCGGCGAGACGGGCAATCGGCTTATCGCCGTCGCGCCCTTTGGCCTGAATCAGTTTATCCATAGCGCCGGGAACCGCCGGATCGCAGGCGATGCCGTAGACCGTTTCCGTCGGAACAATCACCAGGCCGCCGTCGTTCAGAACGCGCCGGGCCTTTTCCAGGGCCGGGCGTTCTGGATTTTCTCGATCAATTTCCAATATCGGGGTCATTCGGCGGATTCTACCGATGCCGAAGTTCAAATCAAGCGGACAGGCTTTTTTCGTGCCTTTTCGAGGGTCGGAAACTACATTGTGCGGCTTATGGCTTCGATTGCAAAAGTAGTGGTGGAGATTTCGCTCGACCGGGAATTTGATTACAAAATTCCTGCGCATCTCCAGCCGTCCATCAAGGTCGGTTCGCAGGTGAGCGTCCCGTTTCACGGGCGGGAACTGCGCGGTTTTGTGGTGGGGCTTTCGAACTATTCCGCTTTTGCCGGCGAGCTCAAGGAGATCGGCGGGGTCGTCGGCGAAAAGCCGCTGATTCCCGACGAGATTATGAAGCTCGCCTACTGGATTGCCGACTACTACTGCGCGCCGATCGAAAATGCGGTCCGCACGGTGCTTCCCAGTGCCGTCCGCCGCCACGGCGCCCGGCATAAAAAACAGAAGTTTGTTCAGCTCGTAGACGCGACGCCCTCGTCGCGTCAGGCACCTGCGGAACTTCGGCAACGCGATGAGACGCGAGACATGCTCGCGAAGGCGTCCACGTTGCCGTTCAATGACTTTGACCCAAAATCACCTGTCGGAAACCAACATGGCAATCTCCCGCACTGGCGGCAGGACGGCACGACCTATTTCGTAACCTTCCGGCTCGGAGACTCCCTTCCGAAGGAAAAACTCGCGCAGTGGAACAAAGAACGGGCCGAGTGGCTGGCCAAGAATCCCCGCCCGGAGAACGTAGATGCGACGCCCTCGTCGCGTCACCTGGCAGAGGAGGGGGCACCACGCGGCGAGGACGTAGCCGCTGCACTGAAGGAATGGCAGGCACAATACCGCGAACTATTCACCGAGCGCATCGAGCAATGGATCGATGCTGGTCACGGGAGCTGCGTTCTGAAAAATTCCAATGTTCGGGCTGCAGTCAGCGATACGCTCGAAAAAATGAACGGAAAGCATTACCGGCTGCATCATTACGTCGTGATGCCGAATCATGTTCATGTGCTGGTTTCGCCTCTTAGAGAAAATACGCTCTCAAAAATTGTTCAAAGCTGGAAATCGGTTTCTTCCCGTAAAATTAAAAAACTCATTGGTGAGGATTGGGCGGTTTGGCAGAAGGAATCATTCGACCATATTGTTCGGAATGCCGAGAGTCTTGAAAAATTTAAACAGTATATTGAAGAGAATCCGGAAGGGCTTCCTGCCGATTCGTATTCGCTTTGGGACGGTGAACGCGGCGAGGGCGTCGCGTCTACGTTAAAGGGCAAGCAGAAGCTCGTCTTTGAAACCCTTCAGGAGCACGGCGGGATGACGGTTTCGGAGCTGAAGGAGCGGACGGGCTGTTCGGATTCGCCGATCAAAACGCTGGAAAAGCACGGACTGGTGACCATTTCCGAAGAGACGATCCAGCGCGATCCGCATGCCGGGATGGAACTGCTGCGCACCAAACCGTTCGATCTGATGGTGGAGCAGCAGACGGCGCTGGAAAAAATCTGCGCGTCGATGGACCGGGAAAAGCCGAAGACCGTGCTGCTGCACGGCGTCACCGGCAGCGGTAAAACCGAGGTCTATCTGCAGGCGATCCAGCATGCAATTGATAAAGGGCAGGGCGCCATTGTCCTCGTGCCGGAAATTTCGCTGACGCCGCAGACGGTGGACCGCTTTCGTTCGCGGTTCGGCGACTGCGTGGCGGTGCTGCACTCCAGTTTGTCCGACGGCGAGCGTCACGACGAATGGCATCGGATCCGCGACGGCCAGGCGCAGATTGCGGTCGGTGCGCGGTCGGCGCTTTTTGCGCCGGTGGAGAATGTCGGGCTGATCGTGGTCGACGAGGAGCATGAGCCGACCTACAAGCAGGATGAATCGCCGCGCTACAATGCGCGCGATGTCGCCGTCATGCGCGGTCACCTGGAAAACTGCTGTGTGGTGCTCGGTTCTGCGACGCCGGCGCTGGAGTCGTTTGCCAATGTGAAGAGCGGGCGGTACGAACTGGCGGAAATGCTGCAGCGCGTGGATGACCGCTCAATGCCGCTGATGCGGATTGTAGACATGCGTATCGAGGCGGAGAAAGAGGGCCGCCCGACGATTTTTTCAGCGGAGCTGGTGCAGGGCATTTACGATCGGCTCAATGTCGGTGAGCAGGTGATCCTGTTTCTGAACCGGCGCGGCTTTTCGTCATCGATCCAGTGCGAGATGTGCGGCTATACGGCGGAGTGCACGGAGTGCAGTATTTCGATGACCTATCACAAGCGGGCCAACAAACTGATGTGCCATGTCTGCGGGCGGGAGGAAAAGGTGCCGGACAAATGTCCAAGCTGCGGCGATCTGAATTTTAAATATTCCGGCATGGGCACGCAGAAAATCGAGGAGATCCTTGAAAAGCTCTGCCCGAAGGCGCGCGTGGCCCGTATGGATTCGGATACGATGCGCAAGAAGGATTCCTACCGCACCGTGCTCGATAAGTTTAAGACGGGCAAACTTGATATCCTGCTCGGCACGCAGATGATTGCCAAAGGCCTCGACTTTCCCAACGTGACGCTGGTGGGCGTGCTCTATGCCGACATGTCGCTGCAGGTACCGGATTTCCGGGCGGGCGAGCGGACCTTTCAGCTGCTGACGCAGGTGGCCGGCCGCGCGGGCCGCGGCGAAAAGGCCGGCGAGGTGATTGTGCAGGCCTACACGCCGCACCATCCGGCCATCCAGGCCGCGCGAAGCCTCGACTATGAAGGCTTCTGCTCGCAGGACCTGGAGTTCCGGCGCGAGCTGGCCTATCCGCCGTTTTCCCACCTTGTGATGCTCACCTTTAAAGGCGAGTCGGAGATGGATGTCATGGCTGCGGCCGATCGCTTTTTCGAGCGGCTCGAAGCGGTTTTGCCTGAGTCGGTGACGGCATCGCCGCCGATGCCCGCGCCGCTGGCGCGCGCCAAAGGATACTGGCGCTACCAGATTATGCTGCGCTGCGAACACACGGTGAAAATGACCAGGCCGATCCGCCACGTGCAGCAGCGCTTCAAGCTGCCGAAGGGCGTTGCCCTGAGCGTGGATGTGGACGCGCTGTCGTTAATGTGACTGCTGTTTGGCCTTAACCTGGGCGATATAATTGAGTTCGTTCTGCGCTTTGCGGTCTTCCGGGTTGAGCTCAAGGCATTGTTTGAACAGAGCTTCCGCCTGGTCGAGTTTGCCCAGTTCGATATAGGCAAAGCCGATGCCGCGCCAGGCCCTGGCGCGGTCTGAATCGCGCGCGGCCTCTTCGGACACCGAAGCGGCCTCTTCGGCCAGTTTAAAATTTTTAATGCTGCTCTCCCAGTTTTTGAGCATCTGATGGACATGCCCGAGCTCAGACCAATAGGTCGTATTGTTTGGAGAGAGATAGATGGCCTTTTTAAGGAACTTCAGCGCTTCATCAGTCCGGCCGGTTTCGATGGCTGCGTAGGCCTTCAGGAAGTAGGCTTCGGCCCAGGTGGATGAGAGGACGACGGTTTCCGCTTTCGGATCCAGGGTATGCCGCCCCGCCGCCAGGAAGGTTTTCGGCATGAGGTGGTCCGGCAGATTTTCTTTACCCAAATTAACCGCGACAGCCGCCGTCATGAGATACATCAGCGATTGTTTATTGTTATCGGAGCAGAAGAGCTGTTGGGGGCTGTCTTTGTAGGTTGTTTCATAGTGAGCAATGACCGGATTGAAATATTTTTCAACCGCGGTTGCCTGATCGCCGTTCACCAGGGTGGCGCGGCCTTCCATTAAAAGGGCCGTCCACTCTGATTCATCTGACGTGTTGGCCTGCCCGGTTTGAGACTCCGGTCCGTCAGAAATAGTGATCGATACGTTCGGCTCCGCCGATGCGAATGAAGTTAGAATTAGAGCCGCTCCCAGAATACCCCGAATCGTTTTCATGTAATCCCCCGTAAAATTACTTCAAGGAGCTTAATAAATCCATCGGCGTATTATGAAGACTAAACAGTCTGATTTTCCGAGCCGTTTTAGATGCGGCACATCTCTTTGAATTCGGCCGTGCGGGATTCGATCCGGCTGCGGTCGAGCTGTTTCAGGCGTTCGAGACTGAATTCTTCGACACCGAAGGAGGCGGTAATGCTGCCGTAGACCATCGCCTGCCGAATGGCTTCTTTGTCGGTTTTGCCGGATGCGCAGAGCGCACCCATCAGGCCGCCGGCAAAGGTGTCGCCGGCGCCGGTGGGATCTTTAAAGCTGTCGAGCGGGTAGGCGTGAAGCAGGAAGACATCCTCTTTGGTAAAGAGCATGGAGCCGTTGCCGCCCTTTTTGATCAGCACATATTCCGGGCCGAGTTCGAGCAGTTTTTTAGCGGCCTGGGTCAGCGAATGCTCGCCGGTGTAGAGCTGGGCTTCGGATTCGTTGAGGGTGAGCATATGGCATTTGCTGATGACCTGCGTCAGGTCCTCTTTGGCGATATTGATCCAGAGGTCCATGGTATCGATCAGGACAAATTTCGGGCAGGTGACCTGTTCGAGCACGTGGAGCTGCAGGGCGGGATGGATGTTGCCGAGGAAGAGGTAGGGCGCCTCTTTGTAGTCTTCGGGCAGCTCGGGAGTAAATGTTTCGAACACGCCGAGGTCGGTGAAGAGCGTGTCGCGGTTATCCATGTTGTCGTGGTATTTCCCGCCCCAGCGGAAGGTCGAACCCTCGACCGTCTGGAGCCCTTCGAGATCGATGCTCATGCTGCTCCAGGTGTCGCGGAATTCCTGCGGAAAATCGGTGCCGACGACGCCGACCATGCCGGTGTGGGTGAAGAACGAGGCCGCGGCGCAGGCATAGCTGACGGAGCCGCCGAGAAGGCCTTCGCGTTTTTCGGCGGGCGTTTCAATGTCATCAATTCCGATGGATCCAACAATAATGAGGTCGACGGCGGGTTTGGTCATGGGTTTGGTTCTCCGGTTTAGATGGCGTAAAGCAGGACGGTTGCGCCGATGGCGGCAATGACATAGGTCTGGATATCGCGGGCGGCAAAAGCGAGCGGGTCGTCATTGATTTGTCCGCGCCAGGCGAGGTGCCAGATGCGGGTGATCCAGTAGAGCAGGAGCGGGCAGAAAATCCAGAGCAGCCGGGGGCTGCTGTAGAGTTCGAGCACTTTGTCGCTGCCGAGATACATGGTGAAAACAAAGATTGCGATGTAGCCGGCGGCGGTGCCGAAGCCGAGCAGCAGCGGCAGGTCGTCCACGGTGTAGCCGCGTTCCCGGACGGCCTGGCTCTCCGCGCCGTGTTCCAGGATCTCCTTGAGTTCCCCGGTGCGCTTCACAATGGCGAGGCTGAGGAAGAGGAAGATGGAGAATTCGATGAACCAGCCGGAAACCGGTGTGCCGGTGGCCACGGAGCCCGCCATGATGCGCCAGGCAAAGAGCACCGCCAGCGTCAGGACGTCTGCCACGGGGACCTGCTTTAAGCGCCACGAATAAACGGTGGTGATGGCATAGTAAATCAGCAGCACATAAAGAAAATTCAGCGGCAGGAAAACGCAGAGGCCGAGGCTGATCAGGATCAGGAGCGGCGTGAGCGCCGCGCCGGCGGCGATCGGCAGGTCGCCGGAGGCAAACGGGCGTTTGCGTTTGCGCGGGTGGTGCTGGTCGGCGCTGAGGTCGAACAGGTCGTTGAGCACATAGATGGACGAGGCGGCAAAGCTGAAGGCGAAAAAGGCGATCACCGCGTGGATTATTCCCTCGAGCCCGGTAAAGCGGTGGGCGAGCAGGACCGGCGAGAGAATGAGGATATTCTTGAGCCACTGCTGGGGGCGCATGGCCTTCAGGCAACAGCGGGAGCAGCTCTGCTGCTCTAGGAAAATATGGTCGGCGCGGACCGCGTATTTGCGCTTTGCCTCCGAGCTCGGGTTGGCGAGAATCACCTCATCGGCGGCATCCCAGATGGGGAAATCGGCCTTATCGTTTCCGGCATAGGCAAAGGCCGGGAATTTTTCCTGAATGGCCTCGAGTTTGCGGCGGTGGCGCAGGTTGGTTTGTTCGTTGCTGGCCAAAATGTCGTCAAACAGGCCGAGATGCGCGGCCACGGCCTCGGCGGTGCGGTAGTTTGAGGCGGTGGCGAGTATCAGCCGGCGGCCGGCGGCGCGCTCTTTTTTCAGCCAGTCGAGCAGGGCGGTGTTGTAGGGCAGTACGGCGGCATCGAGCGCGACGCGTTTCATGACCTGGTCTTTCAGGTGGGCTTTGCCTTTGAGGATCCAGCCCGGGATTCTGAAAATGCAGGCCGGTTCGCGGCGCAGCAGCAGGAAGAGCGCCTGGTGCAGGGTGTCGAGTTTAACCAGCGTTCCGTCGAGATCGACACAGAGCGGTTTGGATTGTGCTGCATTCATTCTGTCGCGCTCCCCGATAGTGCCGCCCGGAGTTTTTCATTCATCGGAAATCATTCGGGCGGTTGATATTCACATTGATGCGGCCGCTGCGCATGTGGTGCTCGATTTTTTTACGCAGCCAAAAGCGGATTTTTTCACGGACAAAAGGAACCAGCAGGGCAAAGCCGACGGAGTCGGTGATGAGGCCCGGCGTAACGAGGAAGGCGCCGGCCATCAGGATCATCACGCCGTCCATGACTTGAGGGGCGGGCAGGTTGCCGAGGCTCATTTCCTGCCGGATTTTGAAAATAATATTCACGCCCTGGCGCCGTACCAGGGCCGCGCCGATAATGCCGGTCAGGAAAACGAGCAGCACGGTCGGCAGGAACCCGACCATGCCGTGCACTTTGATCAGCAGGGCAAACTCCAGCACCGGCAGGCCGATGAAGAGTACGATGAGATAGTGCAGCGGCATGGGGATCCTTGGGTTGGCGGGTTAGGAATCTTCGCTGGAAAGATCCTCAAAGCCGGCTTCGTCGAGCAGCGATTCCTGCCAGGACTGCACCATGGCGGCGGCTTTTTCCTGGCGGATGCTGGAGGCGAGCTGGCTGCGCATGCCCTCGAGCGTCTCCGCTTCGTCGGCCGCGTCTTTTTCGGCAATATAGGCGAGCAGGAACTCATCCGGCGTGTTGATGAGGTCTACCAGGGTGCCCTGGTCAAACTGAATAGTGGCCGCCATGAGTTCGCGGGCGTAGTCGCCCTCGAGCGGTTCGGAAATGTTGAACGGTTCCGAGGTCTGGATTTCCAGGCCGTATTTGGAGGCCGCATCGGCAAAAGAGGTGCCGGCGCTGAGTGCGGTGCTGATCTCCTGGTGCACGGCATTGGCTTTTTCAACATAGGCTTTTTCGGCCGCGGCGATGCGGGCGGTTTCCAGGGCATCGTCTTTCACCACGTCGAACGCGGGAACAAACGACGGGTATTTTTTCTGAAGGGCAATCACATAGGCGGTATCGCGGCCGACGACCGGATCGCTGTAGTACAGCGAGGGAGTCAGCTGCAGTTTAAAGGCGGCCTGGGCGAACGGTGCGGTCGGGTCGACGCCGCGCACGGCGTCAGCTGCGCTGAACGGCGGGGTATTCTTCACGACTTTGAGTCCGGCTTTTTCAGCGACCGCTTCAAACGTCACGGATTCATCGGCCAGTTCGGCGACAATGGCGTCTGCGGCGTTGGCGGCTGCGCGGCGGGCCAGTTCGGTTTTAACCAGGCCGGCGATTTCGGCTTTCACGTCATCAAAGGCCTGGTATTCCGGGACCGCGTTGGTGGCGGTTTCGGGAATCAGGTAGCGCTCTTTGTTGGTTTCATAAATCTGCGCCAGCTGCTCGTCGGTAACGGAGACGGCATTGGTGTAGTCGCTCACCGGGAACTGGACGTAGTAAACCACGGCTTTTTCCGGCATGGCGAACTGTTCGGGGTTCTGTTCGTAAAACGCTTGGGCGTCTTCTTCCGTAACCGCCGGGGTTTCGGCCAGGCTGCGCGGCAGGAGCGCATAGTTGACGGTCAGCTTGTCGGTGTAGAGGTGGAAGGCTTTTTTGACTTCTTCGTCGGTCACCAGTGCGCCCTGGGCGGCGGAGGCGGAGACTTTCTCGATCAGCACCTGTTCGGCCATCATCGCTTCGAAGTCCTTCGCGCTCAGGCCGAGCTGCGGGAGAATGCGTGCAACAAATGCGTTGTAGGCATTGGCGTCGTAGGTGCCGGTCTGCGGGTTGGCAAAGAAGGGCTGGCTTTTGGTCATTTCAATAATCTGGTCCGGCGTGGCGGCCAGGCCCATGTCTTCAGCCTTCATCAGCATGGCAATCCGGCGCCAGGCGCGGTCTTTCAGGGCGGCCTCGGCGGCATCATCCATTTTGAATTTCTGGCCGGTCATCATGGTGTAAAGGGCAAAGCCGGCATAGGTGCGGCGGTAGGCCTGGTGATATTGGGAATAGCTGATGTCTTTGCCCCAGAGGCGGCCCACGGCCTCTTTAGCGGCTTTGCGGCGCTCCTTCTGGGCGCTGCTGGAACTGCCGCCGGTGTAAACCAGCACGAAAGCGACGCTGATAAAGATTGCGAAGACCAGCCAGACGGTCTTGTTATGGATCAGCTTATTAAACTTGGAAATCATCATTGCCATGGGGGGTACCTCTCTCTTGTCCAGTATGTATAAAAAAAGAATCCGCAAACCCTACCGATTGGGTTTTTCGCGGTCAATGGGGAAGTCATGCGTTTCCACCCGTCTTTTCAGGGGTTTACGCCGGCTTCAAAACAGGGTCCTTACAGAATCTTCAGCTTCGGCATATCCTGGATATCGACAGCGCCGATGACGCGGTTGCGGTCGTCGACCACAATCAGGTCATCGATGTTGAACTGTTCGTAAATATTGAGGATATCGATGGCGAGCTGCTCCTTTTTGAGTGTTTTGGGCTGCGGCGTCATTACCTGGTCCACCGGCAGCTCGATCAGGTTGGGCGTTTCGATCAGGTGGCGGCGGAGGTCGCCGTCGGTCATGATGCCGGCGAGGGTGTTGTCGGGATGGACGACGGCGACGCAGCCGGCTTTGGCGCCGGTCATGGCAATCAGGGCCTCTTTCACGGGGCTGCCCACCGGAACGGTCGCGCAGCGGCTGCCGGTGCGCATGACGTCTTCGACGCGGAGCAGGAGGGTGCGGCCGATGGCG
>JBFHGU010000030.1:0-42526 GCA_041582935.1 Pontiella sp. | reverse complement strand
GGGCTTCTTTTTTCATGCCTACATCACCAAGACCAATGCCATTGCCGCCAGCAAACAGGCCAAGGCCATCCTGGACGAAGCCCAGAAGGAAGCCGAAGTGGTGCGGCGCGAGGCCAAGGTGCAGGCCAAGGATGCCATTCTGCGCGCACGCGAAAACTCGGAACGCGAATTTGCAAGACAGCGCACCGATATCCTGGACCTGGAAAAGCGCGTGGTGAACCGCGAAAAAAACCTGACCAGCAAACTGGAGATGCTCAACACGAAAGAGCTCCAGCTCACCGGACGAATGACCGAAATCAGCGAGCAGAAAGACGCGCTCCGCAGTAAAGAAAACGAACTCAACCGCTTGATTCGGGAGGAATCTGAGCAGATTGAAAATGCGGCCAGCCTTTCCAAAGAGGAGGCCCGGAAAATGATCATGGACCGGCTTGAGGAGGAGCTGCAGGCCGAATCCGACCGCCTGATCCGGCGGGCCCAGCGCGAAGCCAAGGAAGAGGCCCAGCGGCGCGCGCGCGAAATTACCGTGACGGCGATCCAGCGCTATGCCGCCGATACGGTCTGCGACATCACCACCAGCCAGGTCAACCTCGAGAGCGACGACATCAAGGGGCGGATTATCGGCAAGGAGGGCCGCAACATTAAATCCTTCGAATCCGAGACCGGCGTCAACGTCCTGATCGACGAAACCCCGGAAGTGGTGGTGCTCTCCAGCTACGACCCGATCCGCCGCGAAGTCGCCCGCGTGGCCCTCGGCCGGCTGATTGAAGACGGCCGCATTCATCCCGCGCGCATCGAAGAAACGGTTGCGAGGGTGCGCGAAGAGATTGACGACACGATTCGGCAGGCCGGCGAAGAAGCCCTGTTCGGCCTCGGCATCACCGGCGTGGCCCCGGAACTGGTGCATATTCTCGGCAAGCTGAAGTTCCGCACCAGTTACAAGCAGAACGTCCTCGACCACTCCGTCGAGGCCGCCCGCCTGATTGCCATGATGGCCGCGGACCTCGGCCTCGATCCCAAAATTGCCAAGCGCTGCGGCATCTTCCACGACATCGGCAAAGCGCTGGATCATGATATGGAGGGCGGTCATGCGGAGATCGGCGCAAAGATCCTGCGTAAATACGGCGAGGACCGCGTGGTCTGGGAAGCGGTCGGCTCGCAGCACGAAGGGCTTGATGTCCACAGCATCTACGGCGTGCTGTGCGATGCCGCCGATGCCATGACCGCCGCCCGCCCCGGCGCGCGGATGGAAACTACCGATCTCTACATCGAACGGCTCGAAAAGATCGAACAGATTGCCAGCCAGTATGCGGGCGTGAAGAGCAGCTATGCCGTGCAGGCCGGCCGCGAAATCCGGATCATGGTGGAGCCTGAAAAATTCAATGACCACGGCGCTTCGCTGCTGGCGAAAAATATTGCCAAACAGATCGGCAAGGAAGTTAAGATACCGGGCACCGTAAGGGTGACCGTCATCCGGGAAACACGATGCGTTGAATACGCGAAATAGGAGATTTGAACATGAGCAGAGTTGTTGAACTTAAACACCCGCTGGTTAAACACCACATGGCGATGCTGCGGGACAAAACAACCCCCACCTATATATTCCGCGATCAGATTCGGCGGCTGACGCTGCTGCTCGCCTACGAAGCCACCGCCACCCTTCCGGTTGAAGAGGTCCAGGTCGAAACACCGCTCACGACAACAACCTGCAAACACATTGAAACCCGCATCGGCCTCGTGCCGATCCTGCGCGCTGGACTCGGCATGTGCGAGGCCGTGCAGGAGCTGATTCCCCAGGCCGAGGTCTGGCACCTCGGCTTCTACCGCGACGAATCGACGCTCAAGCCGGTGGAGTACTACCAGAAATTTTCCGATCATCCGCCGGAGATCGCCTTCGTGCTTGACCCCATGCTCGCCACCGGCGGCTCGGCTGTTGAAGCCATCAACATGGTGAAAAACTGGGGAGCAGATAACATTTCCATGCTCTGCACAATTGCAGCGCCCGAAGGGATTGAAAAGGTCCAGCTGGCCCATCCGGATGTTTCCATCTTTACCTGCGCAGTCGATGAACGGCTGAATGAAAACGCCTATATCCTGCCGGGGCTCGGCGATGCCGGCGACCGGATCTTCAACACGCTCTAACCATCAATCAAATCAAACCAAGGAGTACATCCCATGAAGAAAACGGCAAAATATCTTACCATTATGGTCCTGTTCGGCGCGGCGGCAGCGGCAACGGTACAGGCGCATTGCCAGGTACCCTGCGGCATCTATGACGACACGATGCGCATCCATATGATGGAAGAACATGTCACCACCATCACCAAAGCCATGCAGCAGATCGAGGCCGGGCAGAACGCCAACCAGACCACCCGCTGGGTCATGACCAAAGAGAAGCACGCCGATGAAATCATTGATCTTGCTTCAAATTATTTCCTGGCCCAGCGCATTAAAGAGGGCATGGATCATTATGAAACCAACCTGAAAGCACTGCACCAGATTATCGTCTATTCCATGAAGTGCAAACAGACGACCGATGCGGCCAATGCCCAGAAACTGGCCGAAGCCATCCACACGCTTGAGCACACCTATCTCGGTGAAGAGCACAAGCATTAAAGCCGCGGCCTACCACCAGAGCTTATAGGCGGCATCGAGCGGAAACGCATGTTCAATATGCCGAATCTCCGCCGAGCCGCCCGGTTCGCCGATGACCTCGACCACATCAAACCGGATATAGTCCGGTTTGATTTTTTTCTTTTTGAGGTAGTTCACCGCGGCGCGGGACAGGCGTTTGCGCTTGGCCTTGTTCACGGCGGCAAACGGACGGCCGAACTGTTCGTTCCTGCGGGTTTTCACCTCAACGAACACCAGGGCGCTGCCGTCATCGGCAATCAGGTCGATTTCGTCATGCTTTCCGGCCCGCACCCGCGCGCCCAGGATTTTCCAATGTTTTGATTTCAGGAAACGCGCCGCCTCTTTTTCGCCCCAGCGCCCGGTCTGCAGGTGCGAGGCTTCCGCCTTTCTGTGCAGCCGCTGTTCAATCCACTTCAGCATCGCCGGCGATGATTTTTTTATAGAGCTCAATATAGTTCTCGGCCATGTGCGTGACCGAAAAATTCTGTTTCATGGCGCGCTTCATCAAAAGCTTCCAGCGTTTAGGATCGCGATAAACAGTCAGGGCCCGCTGCACGCATTCAAAAAACGCCTCGTCGGTATAGCCCTTGAACTTAAAGCCGGTGCCGTTCTTTTCAGCAAAATCGACCACCGAATCCTCCAGCCCGCCGACGGCCCGCACCAGCGGAATTGTGCCGTAGCGCATGCTGTAGAGCTGGTTCTGTCCGCACGGCTCAAATTCAGAAGGCATCAGGAAAAGATCCGCGCCGGCTTCAATCCGGTGCGCCTTGGCAGACGAGAATTCGATCTGTGCGCAGACCTGATCCGGCCAGCGTTCCGCCCAGCGCAGGCAGGCCGTTTCATAGCGGTCGTCACCGGTTCCCAGGATCACCAGCTGCACGCCGTTTTCAACCATCGGCTTAACGGAATCAAACAGCAGGTCGATGCCCTTCTGCGGCACCAGCCGGGAAATCATGCCCAGCAGCGGAATGTCCGGATCCACCTTCAAGCCGCACGCCTTCTGCAGTTCCGCTTTGCAGACCGCCTTGCCCGAAAGATCATTCACGGAATAGTTGGCCGGAATATGAGCATCGGTTTCCGGATTCCAGCGGTCGTAATCGATCCCGTTCAGAATCCCGTGCAGCACCTTGCGGCGGTGATAGAGCACTCCATTGAGCTTGCAGCCGAACCCCGGCGTTTTTACCTCTTCGGCATAGGTCGGGCTGACGGCATTAATGGCACTGGCCGCCACGAGCCCGCCTTTAAGCGTATTGATCTCGCCGTAAAATTCCAGGGTATGCATGGTATAGCAGCTGTCCGGCAGCTGGGTCATATAAAACTTATCGGCCGGTGCCCAGCCCTGGTGCGCCAGGTTATGAATGGTCATCAGCGTCTTTTCCGTTCCGCCGCGGGCATACTCACCGATGCCGTAACGCAGGAACATCGGAATCAGGCCCGTCTGCCAGTCATTGCAGTGCACCACGTCGGGTTTCAGCTTCCATTCATCAATGAGCTTAACCACCACCTTCTGGAAAAAAACAAAGCGTTCAAAGTTATCCTCGTAGCCGTGCGACGGTATGCCGTAGAGTCCCGGCCGCTCGAAAAAGCAGTTGCTGTGAATGAAGTAGGTGGTGACGCCCTCCCACTCGTTTTTCCAGACCGTGGCGTGATACCAGCTGCCGCCCAGCGGCACATACACATCGACCCCGCACGGTTTAATGCCGTATTTCTCTCGGTCGACCGACTGATAAAGCGGCAGAAAACGGATCAGCTCAACCCCCTGCTCAACCAGCGCCTTCGGCAAAGCCGCACAAACATCTCCTAGACCGCCTGTCGATGCGAATGGTACTATCTCACTGCTAACAAACACAATTTTCATGCATATACCTTAAAGGAACTGCCCATGAGCTTCGACACCCAAATTCTTCAATTTATGAGCGCGCCCGGCTACCGTCCGATGAAACAGCACGAACTTGCCCGCGCACTCAATATCGGCTCCAAAGGGCAGCGCGCCGATTTCCGCCACACGCTCTTCCAGCTCGCCGACCAGGGCAAGATTGTCAAACTCCGCAAAAACCGCTGGGGCCTGCCGGAAGTCGGAAACCAGGTGGTCGGCACCATTCGAATGATGGCCAAGGGCGGCGCCATTTTCATTCCCGACGAAGAAGGCGAATCCGAAATCTATATTTCCGACCGCAACCAGGGCACCGCCCTGCCCGACGACAAGGTTTCCATCGAAGTCTTCCATTCCGAATACGCCGCCCGCCAGCGCGAACGGCGCGGCCAGACCGACCTGCGGGCGGAAGGCCGCGTGATTTCAGTTGTTCAGCGGCACAGCGACCAGACCGTCGGCCTGCTGAAGCACACCCCCTACTATTCCTACGTCATTCCCGACGCACCCGGCTTCAAACACGATGTGCGCATCGAGGATACGCAGGACATCGGCGAAAACCATAAAGTACTCGTTCGGCTCAACGAATGGAACGATCCCTACCACCCGCTGACCGGCACCATTCTCGAAGACCTCGGCCACGCATCCGATCCGGGGGTCGATGTCGACAGCCTGCTGCGCGAAGCCGGCATCCGCGAGGAGTTCCCGCAGGATGTCATTGATGAAGCCAACCAGCTCTCCGGCGAAGTGACGCCGGAAAAAATGGAGGGCCGCACCGACCTGCGCGATGCCGTCACCTTTACCATCGACCCCGAAACCGCCAAGGATTACGACGATGCCGTTTCGCTCGAACCGCACCCGGACGGCGGCTGGAGCCTCGGCGTGCATATTGCCGACGTCTCAACCTATGTGCAGCCCGGCTCGAAAATCGACCAGGAGGCTTACCGCCGCGGCAACAGCATATACCTCGTCGACCGCGCCGTAATGATGCTACCGAAAGAACTCACCACCAAAGTCTGCAGCCTGAATCCGGAAAATGACCACCTCTCGCATACCGCGGAAATCCACCTCAGTGATGAAGGCGAAATGCTGGATTATAAAACCTATCCTTCCGTCATTCACTCCAAAGCCCGCCTGACCTACACCCAGGTCCAGAAGTTTATTGACTCAGAGCCGGACCACGGCATTCCCGATCGAATCCGCCAGCGGCTGGAAAATCTCTGGCCGCTCGTCCAGAAAGTCCGCGCGCGCCGCGTGGCCAACGGTTCGATCGAAATCAACACACCCGAGATTGAAATCAAACTCAACGCCCAGGGCAAAGTGGAAAAAATGATGCCGCGCTCCGAATCCAGGCAGGCCTACGGCCTGATCGAAGACTGCATGCTGCTCGCCAACCGCGCAGTGGCCGAAACGCTCATTAAGGCCGAACTGCCGGCCATTTACCGGATTCACGACGAACCCGACGAAGAACAATGGGCCTCCATGGGCATGGAGCTGCAGGCCCTGGGCATTCCGATGCTCCCGCAGTCGCGGGCCGAGATCAACGCCGCCGTCAAAATGGCCGAGGGCACGCCGGTGGAATACACCGCCAACCTCGCCATTCTGCGGAACTTCAAGCGCGCCGAATATTCCAACACGCAGATCGGCCATTTCGGCCTGGCGTTTGATGACTACACCCATTTCACCTCGCCGATCCGCCGCTATCCCGACCTCCTCGTTCACCGCCTGCTCAAAGCCGTTGAGCTCGGACAGCAGTATCCCATCTCCGGCGAGCAGATCGCCGAAATTGCGCTCCACTGCACCGAGACGGAAAAGAAAGCCGACGAACTCGAGAAAAAGAGTACTGAGAAAAAGCGGATTGAATACTACAGCGATCTCATGAACACCTCGATCAACCAGGCCTTCAAGGGTTACATCGTGGCGATTAAAGGCCGCGGCATGATTGTCGAACTTCCAGATTCACTGCAGCGCGGTATGATCACCTTCGCCTCCATTACCTCCGACTGGCTGGAAGCTAACGACGATATGACCCAGGCGGTAACCAAAAGCGGCAAAGTCAGATTCACCATCGGCCAGGAGGTTGAGGTGGCCCTGGCAAAGGTCGACCCCGCGCGCGGCTTTATCGACTTTGTGCTGGCCGATCAAACGGCCGCGCCGCGCCGGCGCGAACGGAAACCGCGCCTGCAGCCCGATATGAAAACCGGCAAGCCGCGCCGCTCGGGCAGTGGGCGGCGCCGGCGAAGACGCTGATTCCTGCGCACCCCGGCCGGCCGGTCCGGCCCGGTGTTTTTCAATGCAGGACGCACCGTATTTAAAATGCTAGGCCGCAGCTTGGTGTCCGGACGGCACCAGGCCGCACCGGGCGGCCGCGCGCGCAGCCTCCTGCCAGGAAACGACGCACCCACCTTCCACCGACAGCTCGAGGCGGAAATATCCCACGGCCTTGCGGTATTCGATGATCTGCCGATCCAGCAGCTCGTGGATTTCGGCGTCGGCGCTAAATGCGGCGCCCTCGGTTCCTGCCTGTTTGCTTGTCATCTTTTTTCTCCCTTGGATGATAAACAAGATTCAGCAGGCCGCATGCCATTAGCGCATGGTGCGAAATAAATTTTTAAGACAAATCTATTCTGGGCAGCATCAGCGGCCGATCGGAGCCGTGGCTTCGGGCCGTTTAACCGTCAGCACCAGCCTGGCCGGACTAGCGGATTCCCTGGAACCGATTTTATAGATGCCGTTTCCAGACGTACCCCAAAGGCCGAAGGTAACAGTTTTGACATCTTCCTTTCGAATGGCCTCCAGAAATGCAGCATCTTCAATCGGAACAGCAACCCACTCGCCGGCCGTCCACTCCTGCGGCTTCAGCTTTGCGAGCGGCGCCTCCCACAAATTCTTATCCATCAGGTCCTGAACCGTTCGCCCGTCTTTGCCCATCCATAAATCATCGCGGTAGGAGCGCCACCCAAACGTGGCCTCTCCGACCATCGCATTCTGGCCTAGAACGCCCAGGTTTCCCCTGCCCTCCATCCAGCCGGCGTTTTCCGGGTTGTAAACCATCGGGGCCACGGTCAGCGAAAGCGGCACGGAAGAATCCTCTTGAATGCAGAAGGAGAATTCCGCCGCCTCGATTTCATTCGTCACCGACGATAAATCGAATGCGGCCAGCGAGCGGATCCCCGACATCGGCGCCAGCAGCAGAAACGGCGCCGCACCGCTGTTGCTGTTGCGCTTATTGCTGCGGCCGAATGTATCTTTTGATGCCGTCAGCTCCATCGTGCCCGTCTCCGCAGCGGAACACATGACGGCCGACGCCAGCAGCACCGGTATAAAAAAACGTTTTTTCATCAGAACCTCTATGTTGTTAACGCTCACCTGAAGAGCACGAAAAAGACCAACTTGAACAAAAGTTAATCGGCAAAATCCCGTGCGAATTTTTCCAGGCATTTTGCCAGTCCTTCGGAAGTGATCAGTTTTTCGGCTTCCCGCACCGTCACGACTTTGCGTTTCCGGCGGCGATCCTCTTCCCAGGTTTTATGGATGGTGTTTACCTTCAGGGCATAGAGCACCAGCTCAATTTGCTCGCCGCTTTTTATATACACCTTAGTTCGGTAGATATTGTTTTTGAGGATCCGCCCATCCACTCCGGCTTCTTCGAGCGCCTCAAGCCGCGCCGTTCCGGCCTTGCCTTCATCCGCTTCATAGCGGCCCTTCGGAAAAATCCAGTATCCGCTCGCGCTGGTAATCATGACCACCTTGAGCTTTCCCTTCTCCCGTATGAACGGAATGGCCCCGTACTGCTTCTGCATGCTTCATTCGCCCTTAAATCAGTTTATCCAGTTCTTCCCAGACCGCTTCATAAGCCCACGCGGCCGAACGCCTGCCGGCATACGACAGCGCCGGTTTTCGGTGCAGCCCCATCTTTTCAATATCGCTTGAAAAAGGAATCGTATTCACCAGGAAGCGCCGGTACGCCTTGCGCATGCGCTCCATCGATTCCACGTGCAGCTTTTTGCGCCGCTGCACCATCGAAAACACCGGAACGATCTTCTTCTTCCGATATCCCTCCCGATCAAAAAAATCATACAGCTGTTCAAGCGTCCGCTCGGAAAGCGTCGTAGGAATCACCGGCACCACAATCCGCTCCGCAATCTTAAAGATATTTTCCGACAGGCGTGAAATGTTCGGCGGGCAGTCGAGCAGCAGCAGATCGTATTCGCTGTCCGCCGCCTGCAGCGCCTTTTTCAGCCGCGACCGGCTATGCTTCATGCGCGAGAGAAAAATATCAAAATCGCGGAAATCGCGGTTGGCCGGCAGGATATCCAGGTGGTCGTAATCGCTTGCCCGAATCGACTGGGCAAAGCGTTTATCATCCTTGAAAAACCGTTCGCCTTTCAGCTTTTCCGCCGGTTTGACCCGGAAATAAAAGCCGGCGGCGCCCTGCGGATCGAGGTCGCAAAGCAGCACGCGCTGACCGCTCAATGCGGCGGCATAGGCCAGGTTAACGGCCGCCGCGGTTTTACCCACGCCGCCCTTATTACTGTAGCATGCAACGATTTTCATTCCGGTTTATCCCTCAAACAGCGCCCTGAACGCATTCGCAGTTTTTTTGTTCACGAACAGCTCCAGGTTCAGCTCCACTTCCTGACGCACCTGCTGCTGCAGCTGATACAGCATCGCCGCCAGTGCGCCGGCGCTCGCGGACGCCTGCGGCCCCCTCTGCCCCGTCATTGAACGGCTTGTTATGAATGATGCCAGCGACTCGCGCTGAACACAATAATCATTAAAGCGCCCCAGCACATCCTGCAGCCGCTTAAGCGTTTTCAGCAGCGGTTTCAGCTGCTCATCGGGAAACAGCGGCTGAAAAAACTCCATCAGGTAGCGCAGCTTCTTGCACTGGATCCGCAGCGCATGCACCTCCGCTTCCGGCGCATCGGCCCCCAGGCCGGAGGCAATCGCCGCCGCCTTACGGTACCGCTTCAGGATCAGCCGCTCGGCAAACGGCCGCATCGGCCGCGCCGCCGCCGGCCCGCGGTTCTGCGGTGCAGGCGGCTGAAACGCAGCGGCCAGCTGCTTCATGGCCTGCTCATAGGCCGGCGCATCCAGGACCGCCCGCACCTGGCGCAGCGCATCTTCGCGCTCCGCGGCAAAGGTGCTGAACATACTATCCAGCCCGGCGTACAGGTTCTCCGGAACCAGGGCGTAAAACGAAGCGCGCTCCAGCAGATAGACATCCAGATCGCGCAGGCGGCAGGTCGCTTTCATCACCGCCGCGAGCTCGATTCTAACCGATGCACTGAACGCCTCGGCATACACACCTTTAAGCAGACTCAGCAGCGAGCGGATCCGCCGCAGGCTGACCCGGTAGTCGTGGAGAAATTCCGTATCGATATCATTGCAGATGCCCGCCTCATTCCGGCGGGCGGCCGCCAGCAGAGCGGCCGCAATCCGGCAGGCATTTTCAAACACCGGCTCCGCCGGATCAATTTGAACCGCCGGCCCCGGTTCAACCGCCGGAATGCGAAGGCCGAGCGCGGCCGCATAATCGCAGCCGAACGCACCGCAGCCGCAGCACTCGAGCGCCCGTCGAACCCGCTGCGCGTCCGCCGCATAGCCGCGGAGCGGCTCAATGAAAATCCACACCGCCTGTTTGGCGGCGTGCACCAGCTGCACCGAACGGATTCGAACCACGGTCTTTTTCAGTCCGTTCCGAATCGCCCAGTCGTGCGCCTCGCCGGCCAGCGCTGAAACGGGCATAAACGCGCGCAGCCGCGATGCATCGGCACACGCCCGACCGACCGCTCCGCCCTTCAGCTCATCGGAAAAGCGCCAGTCCCCGGGGACTTCCTGCTCATCCATCCGTCCGGTCTTCAAATCCACCAGCAGCGCCTTGCGGTCCATCTGAAGCAGCACCCGCCCGCCGCGCAGCAGATGCCCGTCAAACGTCTCGCGCAGCCGGCCCGAAAAGCGGTGCCGGCGAAGCATTTCAACGGAGTAATCAGCAGGCAGGTATCCTGCAAGCGCACGGCAGTCAAAAGCGCCGTTCATCCCGTATCCGGATGTTGCTGTGTGCGGCATGCCGGCCATTATAAACGGCGCGATGATTTGATCAAGTACGGTAGTTGACGCGCCGCCGGCCGCCTCTTAACATGTATTCCTCAACGAGGAGTATACCATGAAAAACGCCCTGTTCGATGATGCCATGCAACGCCTCAACACCGCCATGCAGTACACCGATCTTGACGATGAAATTGCCCTGCGCGTCGGTACGCCGAAATCCTGCCTGGAAGTGTCGGTGCCGGTGCGCCGCGATGACGGTTCGCTCACTTTTTTCCGGGGCTACCGCGTCCGCCACGACGACACCCGCGGCCCGACCAAGGGCGGCCTGCGCTACCATCCATCGGTCTCGCTCGACGAGGTCAAATCGCTCGCGTTCTGGATGACCTTTAAATGCGCCGTGGTCGGCGTTCCCTTCGGCGGGGCTAAAGGCGGCATTTCGGTCGATGCGAAATCGCTCAGCCCGATGGAACTCGAACGGCTGAGCCGCGGCTTTATCCGCCTGACCGCGGACTTTATCGGCCCGGATGTCGATATTCCGGCCCCGGACATGTATACCAACGAGCGCATCATGGGCTGGATGATGGATGAGTATTCCACCATCCGCCGGCAGCATGTTCCCGCAGTGATTACCGGCAAACCGGTCAGCATGGGCGGCAGCGAGGGGCGCACCGATGCCACTGGCCGCGGTGCCTACTACTGCATTCGGGAACTTGCGGACAGGCACGGCATGGAGCCCTCCACCACCACCATCGCCATTCAGGGCTTCGGCAATGCCGGACAGCATGTCGCCCGCCTGCTGCATAAAGACGGCTACCGCATTGTTGCGGTGAGTGATTCCAAGGGCGCGGTCTTCCGCCCCGAAGGCTTTGATATTCCCAGCCTGATCCGGACCAAAAAAGAAACGCGCCTCGTGCAGGCGGTCTACTGCGACGGCGCGCTCTGCACAACCACCGATGCGCAGCAGATGACCAATGAGGAGCTGCTGGAACTCAAGGTGGATATTCTGATTCCCGCGGCGCTGGAAAACCAGATTACCGCCGAGAATGCGCCGCGCATCCAGGCCAAACACATTATTGAGGTGGCCAACGGCCCCATCACCTCAGAAGCCGATACCATTCTGAATGCAAAGGGAATCGAAGTCGTGCCGGACATTCTTGCAAATGCAGGCGGGGTTACGGTCAGCTATTTTGAATGGCTTCAGAACCGCGCCGGCAGCTACTGGGAGCTGCAGGAGGTCCATCAGAAGCTGCAGGCCATTATGTCGCGCGAGTTTAAGCGCATCTTTGACCTGCACCTCGAAATTAAAACTGATATGCGCACGGCCGCCTATGTGCACGCCATCCGCCGCATCGGCGAAACCATGGAAGCCAAGGGAACCTGCTCCTATTTCACCAACGGAAAATAGGAACAGCCCAGCCAAAGAATAACGGGCGCACCGTGTGCGCCCGTTCATTTTAGTAGCGGTAATGGTCCGGCTTGAACGGGCCGTCTTTCGGAATTCCGAGGTAGGCGGCCTGCTTGTCTGACAGTTTGTCCAGTTTCACGCCGATCTTTTCGAGGTGCAGGCGGGCGACCTCTTCGTCGAGAATCTTCGGCAGGGTGTAAACACCGACCGGATATTTGCCCGGGTTGCAGTACAGCTCCATCTGGGCCAGCACCTGGTTGGTAAAGCTGTTGGACATCACGAAACTCGGGTGGCCGGTTGCGCAGCCCAGGTTCACCAGGCGCCCTTCCGCCAGCAGGATGATGCTGTGCCCATGCGGCATCGTGATCTTATCGACCTGCGGCTTAATATTCGTCCACTCGTATTTCTTCATCTTCTCCACCTGAATCTCGGAATCGAAGTGGCCGATGTTGCAGACAATCGCCATGTCCTTCATCTGTTTCATGTGGCTTTCGGTGATGACATCGCAGTTACCGGTGGTGGTCACAAACACGTCGCCGATCCGGCAGGCGTCATCCATATTCATCACTTCATAGCCTTCCATGGCCGCCTGCAGCGCACAGATCGGATCGATTTCGGTAACGATCACGCGGGCACCCTGGCCGCCCAGCGACTGGGCGCAGCCCTTGCCCACATCGCCGTAGCCGGCCACGACGGCCACTTTGCCTGAAAGCATCACATCCGTCGCCCGCATGATGGCGTCCACCAGCGAATGGCGGCAGCCGTAGAGGTTGTCGAATTTCGATTTGGTCACCGAATCGTTCACATTGAATGCCGGGAAAAGCAGTTCGCCGCGCTCCGCCAGCTGATACAGGCGGTGCACCCCGGTGGTCGTCTCTTCCGAGACCCCCCGAATCTCTTTCGCAATACGCGAAAAACGGCTCGGATCTTTTTTCAGCGCCTTTTTCACCTGCGCCAGGAAAACACCCTCTTCTTCACTTTCCGGCTCCTTATCGAGAATGCTCGGATCCTGCTCCGCTTTGAAGCCCACCTGCACAAACATCGTGGCATCGCCGCCGTCATCAAGAATCACATTCGGCCCCTGGCCGGCGCCCCAGTCGAGAATACGGTCGGTGTATTCCCAATACTCCTGAAGCGTTTCGCCTTTAACCGCGAAAACCGGCGTGCCTTTTACCGCGACCGCCGCCGCGGCGTGGTCCTGCGTCGAAAAAATGTTACAGCTCGCCCAGCGCACTTCGGCACCCAGCTCCTGCAGGGTTTCAATCAGCATGGCGGTCTGGATGGTCATATGCAGCGAGCCGGTAATCCGCGCGCCCTTGAGCGGCTTTTCCTCACCGTACTTTTCACGCAGCGCCATTAGGCCCGGCATTTCATATTCCGCCAGCTCCATCTCTTTGCGGCCGAAATCCGCCAGCCCGATATCTGCAATCACGCAATCGAGCACTTGTTCCTTCGCGGTCTGTTCCGCGGCTGTTTTTTGGTCTGCCATTGAAAGTCTCCTTCGTTACAACTTAGTGTTTAATTCCTACAACAATCAAAACCGAGAGATCGGGTGCGGAACCGGGCAGCGAATCAACAACCACCGGTTCCAGGTCTGCCCTGCTCAGCCAGTCACGGATTTCCAGCGGTTCAAAACCAAGCCACTGATCCGCCCACTCTTCCCGTGTCCACTCATGCTCGTGCCGCACCAGGTCGAGGATAATCAGCTGCCCGCCGCTGCGCAGTCCCGCCGCGGCCGCTCGAATCACCTCTTCCGGATGCGAGGTATGATGCAGCGCCTGGCTGATGAATACCGCGTCGTAGGTCTCCCCGGTAAGATCCAGCTGCTCCAGATTGCCGACCTTCAGCTCCAGCCGCTCCCGCAGCTTCTGCTCCGCCGCCTTTTCCGAAACCAGGCGCAGCATATTCTCCGACTGGTCGTACGCCGTCACACGTCCCGCAAAGCGGGCCAGCAGCAGCGCCAGCGCCCCTTCGCCGCAGCCGAGATCCGCCACGTGTTTGCCCGCGAATCCCGCAGCCAGTCCGGCAGCCAGTGCCTGCCAGCCGCCGCCGGGCTCCGTCAGCGTTCCATACCGCCCGGCAATCTCGTCAAAAAACTCCCGGCTCCGTTTGCGCCGCAGGTCCAGCACCCGCTCGACGGCCGCCGCATCCCGGTGGGCCGCCGCCATCTCCTTCAGCCGTTCATTCAGGATCCGGGCGAACGCATCGTCGCGGAACAGTTCGCCGCGGTTATAATAAACCGACGTCCCGTCGCGCCGTGAGGCCACCAGGCCCGCATCACGCATCGGTTTCAGATGACGGCTCACCGTCGACTGCGGCATTTCCAGCGCCTGGACCAGCTCGGCTACCGAAAGTTCCGCCTGGTCAATCGCCCGCAGAATCCGCAGCCGGCCTTCATCGGCCAGCGCTTTGAATATATCAAGAATATCACTCATTATTCATTTATCCGAATTTCCGGATAAAAGGGTATTTCCCCCGCCCTGTCAACGTATCAGCGCCAAAAACAATCGCCGGCCGGCGTTTTTTCACACAGTGCAATGTGCGAGATTTATTTTCTTTAGAGCCGCAAAATATTGCTTTCGGCTTGTTTTTGAACGGTGCGGAAGGGAGGTTGTCGGACTTCCCTAATTGAAGGTGATTTTGAATGAGATTTGAAAACAACGCCCTTTTGCTGGGCAAGGTATACGGCATTCCGATTAAAGTCAGCATGACCCTGCTGATCCTGTCGCCCCTGCTGGCGCTGCGCTACGGCTCAGACAACCTGGTGCTGGGCCTCTCGATACTGATCGGACTCTTCGGCAGCGTGGCGCTTCACGAACTCGGCCATGCATTCACGGCCATCAAACTGGGCGGCAGCGTGAAGGATATCGAGCTCGGAATCCTCGGCGGCGTGGCCCGGATGACCTATATGCCGTCGCAGCCGAAACAGGAGATGCTGATTGCAGCGGCCGGACCGGCCGTCAGCCTCGCGCTCGGCCTGCTGGGTATATTTTCCGGCATTCCGATCCTGTTTTGGATCGGCGCCATCAACCTGATGCTGTTCGGCTTCAATATCCTGCCCTGTTTTCCGATGGACGGCGGCCGCGTGCTGCGCGCGGCGATTGCAACGAAAAAGCCGAAGGTCGAAGCCACTCGGCTGGCCGTGACGATCGGAAAATATTTCTGCATCCTGTTCGTCGTTTTCGGCCTGCTGAATTTCAACCTGATTCTCGCGCTGATCGGCGGTTACATCTACATGGCCGGGCAGCAGGAGCTGCGGCTGGTCATGATGGAGCATCAGGCAAACCGCTTCAGCGGCTTCAGCGAAGGCGGCATCGGGGTCGAAGTCAGCCCGCCGCCCTATGCGCGCGGCGGCGGTTCCGGCAGATCGATTCTCGATCAGCTCAAAAAGTTATTCCGCGGCTGATTCTTCCGGCTCGGCCTCTGCCGGGACCGGCGAGGAAATCAGGGGCACACTGCTGGAAGCAGGGATATCGCGCTGATAGCGCATGTAATCGTCCGATTGCTCGTTCTGAATGATCATGCGCTCGCGGATGACAAACTGCCAAACGGCGGCCGACACCAGAATGACGACAAAAAGAACCCCCACCACGCTCCAGATGACCTTTTCATTTTCCGACTTTCGGAAGAGATGAAGCAGGCGGCGCAGTCCGCTGTTCCTGCTGCGGCGTTTCCGCTCTTTATCATCAAAAGCCCTTTGCGGGGCCGAACGGCGCCTGCGCCGTTTTTTCGAAGGCTTTTTCGCCGCAGGCATGGGTTCGCGGTTTTTATAAATATCGGTATCTGACATCGTATTTCCGTTCTTAAAATAAGTTTATACAAACTGGCATAACGGACAGCATAGGTCCAACCTATTCACCGATAAGCTCCACCGTACGTTCAATGGCCCCGCGGTTTTCATCGACACACAATCCGGCACGCGCTCCGAGTTCGGCCTGCCGCTCCGGCCGGCGCAGCAGCTCCCGAAGCATGGCTTCCAGCGCCGCGGCATCAGCCGCCTGCAGGATCGCCTCCCGATTAAGGAATTCCGGCATGACCGCCGGGAAATTCTCCATATTGGGGCCCACCACCACCGCTTTGCCGTACATGGCCGGCTCGATCGGATTCTGTCCGCCGTGTTCACAAAGGCTCTTGCCCACAAAAATGATTTGGGCGGCCGAATAAAAATTGCGCAGTTCGCCTGTGGTATCAACAAACAGGACATCCGGCGGTTCTTCCCGAGGCGCCGCAGCATCGGCTTCGCTGCGCCGGGCAACGGTTAGGCCGCAGCCCTCGATACACTCGACGACCGCCGCAGCCCGCTCCACATGCCGAGGCACCAGCACCAGAAACAGGCCGGGAAATTCCGCGCGCAGTTTTTTATAGATCGAGCAGAGCACTTCCTCTTCGCCCGGCCAGGTGGAACCGCCCAGCAGGACGACTGCATTGTCCGGCACCCCGATCCGCTTCATCACCTGCTGAGCCGTCCGCTCGCCCTCGGGATCGCGCTCGGCAACATCGAACTTCACCGTGCCCATCACATGAATCTGTTCCGCAGGTGCGCCGATTTCCCGCATGCGGGCCGCATCGAGTTCGCCCTGCACACAGATTGGATCAATCCGCCGCAGGATATCCTTCGTCAGCGACTTCAGCCGTTTGTATCCCCGGCAGGATTTTTCAGACAAGCGGCCGTTCACCAGCGCAATCGGAATGCCCCGGTTATCCGCCATACGGATCAGGTTCGGCCAGAATTCGCCCTCCATCAGCACAATCCGCTGCGGCTCAATGATCCGCAGGACCTTTGCAATGATGACCGGCAGGTCCACCGGGAAATAAAACAGCACATCGCGCTCGTCGATGGCCGTCTGTCCGATTTTATGCGCCGTCGAGGTGGTGGTGCTCAGCGCAAAACGGGCCTCGGGATGCTGTGCGCGGTAGGCCTTGATGAAGCGCAGCGCAACATAGATCTCGCCCACGCTCACAGCGTGCACCCAGATCCGCCGATGCTCCCGCAGCCGTTCCTTCGTCTGCCTGCCGAAATGGCCGATGCGCTGTTCGAAATGCTGTCCGTAGCCGCCGCGCTTCAGCATCCGCGAGATAAACTTCGGGAGCATGAAGAGAAAGACGATTGGAAACAGCAGGTTGTATATAATCCAGAGCATGGGCACAAAGAGGCGGGACGTAAAGCGAGGC
Organism: Pontiella sp.; assembly: GCA_041582935.1. GTDB lineage: Bacteria > Verrucomicrobiota > Kiritimatiellia > Kiritimatiellales > Pontiellaceae > Pontiella. The sequence continues at coordinate 25,394 of JBFHGU010000030.1, read as the reverse complement.
GCGAACCCACGCTTCAACCGTACCCGCCCCGCAGCTGCTAGAATTTCAGGTCGGCCTTCAGCAGGCGTGTTTTAAGCTCGTTCAGCACGCGCTCGTCATCGGCATCGCCGGCCGATTCGAAAACGGCGCCGAAGCGGATGAACGGTCCGGTGTTATCCCACGGCACGGTCGAGATACCGAAGTTCTCGATCAGGTAGAGCGAGGCTTCTTCTGCATTAGCAAAGGTCACATCTCCGGCACCCTTCGGTGCTTTGAGGTACATAAAGAAGGTACCGCCCGGCATTTTGGCATCGAAGCCGACCTCTTTGAGCACGGCCGCCATTTTGCGGAGGCGGTCCTGGTAGTGGTCGCGGATGCCGTCCGCGAGGCTGATATCGGCAATGCCCGCACAGGCGGCTTTCTGGATGGCGAGGAACTGGCCGCTGTCGCAGTTGTCCTTGATGGTCGCCAGTGCATTCACCGCCCAGGGGGCGCCGCAGAAAAAGGCCAGGCGCCAGCCGGTCATGTTGTAGGCTTTGGACATGGAATGCAGCTCGAGCGTGCACTCTTTGGCACCGGGGCGCTGCAGCAGCGAGGTGCGCGGGCCGTCGTAAACCAGTGTGGAATAAGGCGCATCCTGAACGATCAGGATATTGTGCTTTTTGGCAAAGACGATCAGTTCATCGTAGAACTCCGGCGTGGCCACGGCACCGGTCGGGTTGTTCGGATAGTTGATGTAGAAGAGTTTGCAGCGGTCCGCCAGCGCCGGATCGATGGCCGAAAGGTCCGGCAGGAATGCATTTTCTTCGAGCAGCGGAATATCGACGACTTCCGCGCCGAGATATTTCGAATGCGTTGCCATAACCGGGTAACCCGGAACGGTCTGGAAGATGACGTCGCCGGGGTTGACGAACGCGAGCGGCAGCATGGCCAGCGCCGGTTTGGTGCCGATGCTGTGGTTGATTTCGGAGGCCGGGTCTACCTCGACGCCGAAGAACTCTTTCATGTACTGCGCAGCGGCCCGTTTAAAGTCCGGTCCGCCGTTATCGGCATAGCCGCGGTTTTCCGGTTTGTCGCATTCCACTTTCAGGGCTTCGCGGATCGGCGCCGGCGCCATCTGGTCGGGTTCACCCACACCGAAGTCGAGAATCTCGAGATCGGGATGCAGTTCACGCGCTTTGGCTTTGGCGCGTTTGATTTTTTCAAACTTGTAGATTTCGGTGGATTTACCGAACTGAGTGCCGCCGATACGGTCAGCGAACAGTGCTTCGTGGTTCATTATATTCTCCTTGATTAAATTCAATCCCTTATCGGCGTCACGAGTTTATCGATTTCACGCTCGACGTTTTCCTGGTTAAAACTGCGCAGGTCCAACGACCGCGAGGCGTTGATGTAGACGCCGTTCTCGATGGTGGGGTTTTCGCGATAGAGCCCGATCACCAGCTTTTCGCCGAGAATATCGGCACAGAAATAGACCAGGTCAACCACCAGGCCGCCGCGGGTCTGGATTTCCTTGGAATAGACATACTGCAGGTTGCGCGCATATTCACCCCGAATCGTGAACTGCTCCTCAGTCCGCCGGTGCCTGAAACCCCGTTTAGCCATCGCCGATTTTATGATTCCCCCACTGCCGATCACGGAGTCCTCCTGTTCCTTCATTGGAATTGGTTGCAAAGGCGCAGATAATTGGAAATCCCCGCGGCTGAATCAAGGTAAAACGGGCCGCAGCTGCGCACCGGCATCCCGCCCGCGAGTCTGCATCGATGACGATACCGCCGAAACGCGGCCCCGGCGGTCCGGGTTCCCGCGGCAATCAGCATCAGATAAGCCTGGGCCGTGCCGGTCGGCACAATGATTTCCGGCACGGCAATCCTTTGGAACACCCTCGCACGGCTTTAGGATTCGCTCAGCCGTTTCGCTTCTTTATCCACAAAGAACAGCTCGTGGGCCTCTTGCAGGATACCGGGAATCCGGTCTGCAAAACGGCTGCCCGCCAGGCAGCTCCAGTCCACGCCATCCACATTCGGCGCCTGTTTCCCCGGGAACCAGTGCTCCGCATTGCCCAGCAGATTGTAGCGCATTTTCGCAAACTCACGCAGGCCCAGCCCCTTATCAAACGTCCACAGCCGGAGTATTTCGCGCACATTGATTTCTCCGGGCGTGTCCAGATAGAACGGCAGCCCCTCATGCCAGTGGCGCATCCAGTCCGCTCCAAGCTCATTTTCCATCGACGCATCCAGCCGCGCCTCAATCTCGCCCGCCAGCGGCGAATCCCAGTATTTGGTCACCGCTTCCACATGCTCATCATAGTCGCTCGGCCGTGCAGCACCGATGCTCAGCGTATGTACCTGCGGGCGGGACAGGCAGAACAGATCGTTCCACTGCATGGGAGTCAGCGGCTTCGTGAGCGCCGCCATTTTTTCCGTCGGCTGATAAAGCATGCCGCCCTTGTCGTTCGGGCTGATGATGAAAACGCCCATGTCCTGTTTGGCCGCCGCCTCAACCATAGACCAGTGCAGCTGATTATAGATATAATACCAATGCAGGTTGACGTAATCGAACTCGCCCGTCGCGCAGGCCGGGATTACGGTTTCCGGCCCGGCGTGGGTTGAAAACCCGACGTGACGGACGCGGCCCTCTTTCTGGAGCTGCCGAACGGCCTCCAAACAGCCGCCCTTTTTCAGGCACGTGTCAATATGCTCATTCAGGTTGATCCCGTGGATCGACAGGAAATCGACATATTCAACATTGAGGTACTTCATCGAGGTTTCAAAAACCTCCAGCAGTTCCGCCGCGGACTCCTTCACCCCGATCTTCGTCTGGAGCATATATTTATCGCGGTCGATTTTCGGCAGCACCCAGCCGAGCTGCATTTCCGACGGGCCGTAGCCGCGCGCCGTTTCAATATGGTTGATGCCCAGCTCCAATGCCCGCAGGACTGTCGCCTCCAGGTTTTCCTGAATCTTCGGATCAATCTTATCCGGCTCCAGGTCATTCCAGCCCTGCTGATACCGCATGCCGCCGCACGTCAGCACCGGCATCTGAACTTCAGTTTTTCCAAATCGTCTGGTTGGTATACTCATTTTACCCCTTCTTATCTAACTCCGTACGGATCAGTTCCGCCGTTTTTTTTCCAATGCCCGGCACTTCGGCAATCTGCTCAGCGGAGGCCCGGCCCAGGCGGACCATCGACCCAAAGTGTTTCAGAAGCAGCTCTTTTCGGGAACCGCCAATTCCCGGAATTTCATCCAGCCGCGATTCCATGATCCGCTGCCGGCGCAGGTCGCGGTGATAGGTGATGGCAAAACGGTGCGCCTCATCGCGCAGCCGCGTCACCACCGTCAGCTCCGCCGAATGGCGCGGCAGCACCAGGTTTCCCGAGTTGTCGGTATAATCCCAGACAATCTCCTCATACCGTTTTGCCAGGCCGACAATCGGCAGTCCGTCGAGCCCGAGCTGGCGCAGTTCCTCTTTGGCCGCGCGCAGCTGGGTAATACCGCCGTCCACCATCACGAGCCCCGGCATCGGTTTATTCTCCCGCTGCAGGCGCGAATAGCGCCGCCGCACCACCTCGGCCATCGACCGCGGGTCATCGGCACCCTCCACCGTTTTAATCCGAAAGCGCCGGTAGCGGTTCGGATACGGCACGCCGTCCACCGCGCACACCATACTGGCCACCGAATTGGTTCCCGAAATATTGGAAATATCAAAACACTCAATCACGCGCGGCTCCGCCGGAAGCTTCAGGTGCTGCTGCAGTGCCTTCAGACCTTCGCGCGCCTCGTCCTGCTTCATCTGATGCGTTTTGCGGACGCGCGCCTTCTCCCGCACCGCCTGGTTCAGGTGAAACAGGACATCGCGCAGCGCCGCGGCCTCTTCGAACTTCAGCTCGCCCGCCGCCCGTTCCATTTCCGCGCGGAGCTCCTTGAGCATCTCCATCCGCTCGCCGCGCAGGAAGGCGCAGACCTCTTCAACGCGGCGGCGGTATTCCTCCGGCGAAACCTTGCCGATGCAGGGCGCCGAGCAGTTGGCAATGATGTCGTCATTGCAGTGCTTATAGGTCTCCGCGTCCGGAACGCGCGGCCGGCAGCGCCGCAGGCCGAACTTACGCTCCAGAAACTCCACGGCCACTTTGGCGGCCATGCCGGACGTGTAGGGGCCGAAATACTGCGCACCATCTTTTTTCCGGATACGGCATTTGCTGATGGTCGGGAACGGGTGCTGCACATCCACCCGAATCATCTGAAAGCGCTTATCGTCTTTCCAGAGCGTGTTGTAATGCGGCCGGTATTCCTTGATCAGCTTGCCTTCGGTCAGGATTGCCTCGGCTTCGCTTTTGAGCACCACAAAATCAAAATCCTCGATCGAACTGATCAGGCTGCGGATTTTCGGCTGGGCCGTGCGGCGGGTGTGCGACCGGAAATAACTCTGCACGCGTTTCCGCAGCGAGGCCGCTTTGCCGATGTAGATAATCCGGCCGTCCCGGTCGCGCATCAGGTAGCACCCCGGCTTGTCCGGCAGCGTCTTCAGCTTTTTACGAATGTTTTGCGAAAATTCCATGGCCGCCAATATAGCAGTGCCGAACCCGAAGGCAAAACAACTTCAAATCCGGGCAGCGTCAGGTTATGCTGCGTCCATGTCGTTCCGGTTTACATTCAGACAGTTATGTATCAGCGCGCTGCTGCTGCCGCTGCTGGCGGCGCTTTCCATTCCCCTCGCCGATGTCTGGATCCGCATGGACAGCCGCCATGCCGTCTATCAGACCCCCGACTTCATTCCGGCCAGCCGGGTCGGCCTGGTGCTCGGCTGCGGGCCGAATATCTACTTTCACTACCGCATCGATGCCGCCGTCAAACTGTTTGAGGCCGGCAAGATTGAATACATCCTCGTGAGCGGCGACAACGGCACGGTCTACTACGACGAAACCGGCGCCATGAAAAAAGCCCTCATACAGCACGGCATTCCCGCCGAGCGCATCGTCTGCGATTTTGCCGGCTTCAGCACGATCGATTCGATGATCCGGGCGCAGGAGGTGTTCGAACTCGAAACCCTCACGGTCATCTCGCAGGAGTTTCACGTGCGCCGCGCCGTTTTCATCGGCCGCCGCAAAAAAATGAACGTCATCGGATTCTGCGCCCAGGACGTGGAAAAATCCTTTGCCGCGCCCACGCTGGTGCGCGAACAATTTGCCCGCGTCAAAACCATACTCGACCTCTATATCCTGCGCCGCCGGCCCCGCTTTCTCGGCGAGCCGATTCCCATCGGCGAGCAGCCCCCAACCGCATTGGCTCCGAATAAGGCTTGAGCCTGTTGAGACAAAATATCAGCATGCAATCCGAGGTAATCGATGGAACGCATACTGAATATTTTCAATGAAATCTGGGCCGTCACCCTGGAAATGGCCCCCTACCTGCTCTTCGGCTTTCTGATGGCCGGCATTCTTTCCGTACTGATATCGCGCGATTATGTGCGCCGGCACCTCGGCGGGCGCGGCATCACGGCCGCGGTCAAGGCGGCCCTGGTCGGCGTGCCGATGCCCATCTGCTCGTGCGGGGTGATTCCGCTGGCGGCCTCCCTGCGCAAACACGGCGCCAGCCGCGGCGCCACCGCCTCGTTCCTGGCATCCACCCCCCAGACCGGCATCGACTCGCTCATGGTCACCTATGCACTGCTCGGCTGGGTTTTTGCCGTCTTCCGCGCACTGGCCGCCTTTCTCTCCGGCATCATCTGCGGCCTGGCCGTTGAAAGCGTTCCCGCCCCCGAAACGGATGAAACCGAAGAGGAAGAAACCGCCGCACCTGCCGCACACGAACCCGTCATCAAGCGCATGCTGTCCTACGGCTTCATCTCACTGCCGCGCAAAATTTCCCGAGCCATGATTCTGGGCATCGTGCTTTCCGGCATCATCAGCGGCCTCGTTCCCGCTGATTTCTTTGCTGAAAACATCGGCGATTCCCCCTTTGCGATGGTGCTGATGCTCTTCATCGGCATTCCGATCTACGTCTGCTCATCGGCCTCCGTCCCGATTGCGCTGGCCTTCATCAAGGCCGGCCTCTCCCCCGGGGCCGCACTTGTTTTCCTGATTACAGGGCCCGCCACCAATGCCGCCACGCTGACAACCCTCTGGCAGATTATCGGCAAAAAACAGCTGGCCGTCTTCTTGGTCACCCTCGCCGGATGCGCGCTGGCCGCCGGGTTTGCGGTAAACTTTTTCTCTCCGACCCTCGGCCTGGAAGAACAGATCTGCCATACCGATGCACACAGCACCCCCGTCAATTATATCTGGACACTGCTGCTCCTGCTGGTGCTCGCCAAGGGCGCACTCCCGGCCCGCAGGAAATGACACAACACCCTTTTAAATCCTGAAAAACGGTGCACTTTCGCCAGAAAAATCTTTCTTTCAGCAGCAAGCCTTCCGTACATTGCAAACAGTCACATGCGGGGGTACGTGTTACAAATGAAGAATAAAAAATATGAAATCATGGTTGTGGATGACCATCCAATCATTCACGACGGACTGAAGACGCTACTGGCCACGGAAGAGGATATCGAAATCTGCAGTACACTCGGGTGCGCGGACGACGCACTTAAAGCGCTCGATAAAACCTGCCCGGATATAGCCATTGTCGACCTTTCGCTCGGCGATATGGACGGAACCTACCTGATCCCGCAGCTGAAAAAAATACAGCCGTCACTCAAAGTGCTCGTCTACACCATGTCCGAAGAAAAGCTCTTTGCCGAGCGCACTGCCACGGCCGGTGCCGATGGATATGTCATGAAAACCTCGCCGCCGAGCTCCCTCAAAGAAGCAATTCGAACGCTGCTCGACGGAGGTCTCTATTTCACCCCCGAGACTTCCAACCGTATTCTCAAAAAACGCCACGGCAGATCCCAGGGGCCGCGCACACTCATCGACACCCTGTCCAACCGCGAAATGGACATCTTTAAACTGATCGGCCAGGGATTCGACTCCATATCGATCAGCGAAAGGCTGAACATCAGTAAAAACACTGTCGATACGCACCGCATCAACATCAAAAACAAACTGGAACAGCCCAACAGCAAGGCCGTCGAACGCCTGGCCTATGAAGTTATCCAGCAGGGCATCCTGCCTGATTAAAAAAAATACGCACCGCGAAATTCGCGGTGCGTATAGATAAACAAACAGGGCGGTAAGCCGGATTCTGTTCACCCGAAGGCGTCGATCATTTATCTTTGCGATCTACCCGGAACTTTAAACAGAGCGGGCCGCTCCTCAGTTCCCTATTTGATCTTGCTCCGGACGGGGTTTACCCTGCCGCGGTCGTTACCTTCCGCGCGGTGGGCTCTTACCCCACCATTTCACCCTTACCCCGGCAAGCCGGGGCGGTATATTTTCTGCGGCACTTTCCATCCCATGCGGTCTGGCACATGGGTTCCCGCGTTAACCCCGGGACGTCCTGCCCTATGGAGTCCGGACTTTCCTCTCCCGAAGGAGCGACCGATACACCCTGCTTGAAATTTTAAAACGGATTCCTGAAACGTGAGCCGCGGAGTTCACCACGGCTCAACGTCATACCTTACGCGTTAAACGGCGGGTTATAGACGATTCGTCCGCAGAAGTTGCAGGAGACAATCTTCGTCGGATTCCGCGCATCGTGAATCACCTGCGGCGGCAGCTTCATATGGCAGCCTCCGCAGTGCTCGCCGTTTTCAACCAGAACAATCGCGACATCTTTTTTGTTCTGAAGAATGCGCATGTATTTTGTGAGAAGCTTTTTATCGCAGGTTGCAGCCGCGCGGTTGCGGTCGGCCTTCATCTTCTCAACTTTTTCTTCGAGATACGCCTGGCGTTCGTCCAGTTCCGCCAGTTCGTCGGCGATACCTTCGCGTTCGCCGCTGAGTTTTGCCTCGCACTCGGCCACAATGCTTTTTCCGGCTTCGAGATCCTCCATCAGCTTGATTTCTTTTTCCTCAAGCGTTTTGATCTCGTCCTCAACAGTACCGATTTCCTTGACGAAAGCGCGGTACTGCTCATTGGTTTCAGCATCCATCTGCTGGTTTTTGTATTTGGTAACACGTTCCTTGAGGGCTTCCACCTCAAGCTCCTGTTCCTTCAGCGTGGCTTCAGTATGCTTCTTGCTGTCGAGCGCCATTTCAAGCTTCTTCTTCGACCCGCTCAGCTGCGCTTCAATATCGCTCTTCCGCTGCGGGATATCGCGGATTTCCCGCATGAGTTTGATCAGCTTACGATCCTTCTTCTGAAGGGCGAAAATCGGTTCCAACGGATGCGACACAGGCAACCTCCTTAAATTTCTAAAAAACAAGCTTCGTAAAGTACTCCTCAGCCGCCTGCGTGTCAAAGTGATTGAACAGCTTTGTTCGCATTGGTCCGGCTGCGGAAAACCCAACAAAAAAGTCCCGAATCCACGGGACTTAAACCAAACTATTTACTGCCTGGATGAACCAGTTCCAGCCCCTCTTTACAGAGCGGGCAGTCGGATGGATCATAGGTGACCGGTTCAATATCCAGCAGGCTCACCAGCGGCGCCTCAAACCGGGCTTTGCCGCCGCTGCGGTTGACCAGGATGCCCACCGCCGCCACTTCGCCGCCGTGTTCCTTCACGATATCAATCGTTTCCTGAACCCGGCCGCCGCGGGTGACCACATCCTCGGCAATCACGAAGCGCTCACCGGGGGTAATTTTAAAGCGGCGCAGTTTGAGGGCGTTATCTTCCTTTTCCACGAAAATAAAGCGCACCCCGAGTGCACGGGCCACATCGTGCCCGATGGTAATGCCGCCCATCGCCGGAGCAATCACGGTATCCACCTTCAGGTCTTTCAGCTCGGCCTTCATTTTTTCCACCAGCGCTTCGCAGAGCTGGCCGGCAATCCGCGGATACTGCAGCACCAGCGCACACTGGAAAAACTGGTTGCTGTGCAGCCCCGAACGCAGTTCAAAATGGCCGTTCAGCAATGCGCCGGTCTCCTCGAACAGTTTAAGTACTTCTTCCTGAGTCATGGAATCTCCCTGAAATCTAGTTGGTTACGCGGCGTCAATTACTGCTCGGCTTCGCCGGCTTCCTTCTCGGCCTTTTTCGGCAGGTGCAGGCGCAGGTGCAGATCGCGGATCTGGTTGAATTCCACTTCGCCCGGCGCATTCATCAGCAGGTCCTGTGCTTTCTGGTTCATCGGGAAAGCGATCACCTCGCGAATGTTCGGCTCATCAGCCAGCAGCATGACCATACGGTCAACGCCCGGGGCAATACCGGCATGCGGCGGTGCGCCGTACTGGAAGGCTTTGTAGAGCGCCGGGAATTTATTTTCCACCACCGACTGGTCGTAGCCGGCGATATCGAACGCCTTAATCATCATTTCCGGACTGTGGTTACGCACCGCGCCGGAAGAGAGTTCAACCCCGTTCACGACGATGTCATACTGATAGGCCAGAATCTTGAGCGGATCTTTGTGCAGCAGGTCGTCCATACCGCCCTGCGGCATGGAGAACGGATTGTGCGAGAATTCCACTTTGCCCTCATCGTCCAGCTCGTACATCGGGAAGTCGACAATCCAGCAGAATTTAAAGACATTCGGATCAATCAGTCCAAGGCGCTTGCCGAGTTCATTGCGTACATGCGCACCGATTTCCGTCGCTTCCTTTGTTTTGTCCGCGATAAAGAACATCACATCGCCGTCTTCAACCCCGCCAAGCTCCTTGAGGGCGTTAAGCGTTTCTTCGGAGAGGAATTTAGCGATCGGGCTCTGGACTTCCCCGTTGTTCCAGCGCAGGTAGCCGAGGCCCTTGGAGCCGACGCCCTGGGCAAATTTAATCATGTCGTCGAAAAACTTGCGGGATTCACCGGCGCAGCCTTTGGCCGCAATGGTCAGGACGCTGCCGCCGGAAGCCACAACACCGGCGAATGCTTTAAAGTCGCAGTCGCGGAACAGCTCGGTGGCATCCTGAATGATCAGCGGGTTGCGCAGGTCCGGCTTATCGGTACCGTACTTCGAGATCGCTTCCTTATAAGGAATGCGGGTAAACGGAATATCGTCGACCTGCTTGTCGGAGAATTCGGTGAACACTTGATGCAGCACCTTTTCATTCACCTCAAAAACATCGTCCTGCGTAGCGAAAGCCAGCTCCATATCGAGCTGGTAGAACTCGCCCGGCGAACGGTCGGCGCGGGCATCTTCATCGCGGAAGCACGGCGCAATCTGGAAGTAGCGGTCAAACCCGGAGGTCATCAGCAGCTGCTTAAACTGCTGGGGCGCCTGCGGAAGGGCATAAAATTTACCGGGGTGAACACGGCTCGGCACGAGATAGTCGCGCGCGCCTTCCGGCGAGCTGCTGGTCAGGATCGGGGTCTGCATTTCCATAAAGCCTTCGGCGGTCATCAGCTCACGCAGGCGGCTGATGATTTTCGAACGCAGGATCAGGTTTTTGTGCAGGCTTTCGCGGCGCATATCGAGGAAACGGTATTCCAGGCGCAGGGCTTCGTTACACTCTTCATCCTTAGCCACCTGGAACGGAATAACCTTGGCTTCGCCGAGCGTTTCCATCTCTTCGGCCGCCACTTCGATATCGCCGGTGGCCAGGTTGGGATTAACGGCATCTTCAAAACGGGCAACCACTTTACCGGTGAAACAGATGGTGGACTCAACACGCCAGTGCTCAACCCCTTTATAAAAGGGCTGCGAGGGATCAATCACGATCTGGGTCAGGCCGTAATGGTCGCGCAGGTCGATAAAAACAATACCGCCGTGGTCGCGCACGCTGTGCACCCAGCCGGACAGCTTCACGGTTTCATCAACATTCTCTTTTCTCAGTTCGCCGCAAGTATGCGTTCTGTAACGATGCATCGTATTCTCCATTAAATTCTATCGAACAACTCAGCAAACGGCGCATCTTCCTGCGTCCCCTGCTCCATATCCTTAATTACAAAAGTCTGATTGGCGATTTCATCATCGCCGCGGATGATGACCTTCGCCGCGCCGGAACGGCTGGCCTTGCGCATCTGCGCCTTCATGCTCTTCGCCGCCAGCTCCATGCCGCAGCGGATGCCCTTGGCGCGCAGCGCCGCAGCCAGCTTCATATTTTCCAGCAGCGCGTTATCGCCGAGCGATACCAGCCAGATACCGCCTTCGGGGGCAAACTGCCCGCCGTTGATACCGCACGCTTCCAGCGCCATGATGGCGCGTTCAAAGCCCACCGCAAAACCAACGCCCGGAATACTTTTTTTACCGAGGTCAATCAGGTAGCGGCCGCCGCCGGCCAGGGCATCCTGCGCACCCAGTGCGCTGTGGCTGATTTCCCAGACCGTGTGGACATAATAGTCCAGGCCGCGGATCAGCTTCGGATCCACGGTGACTTCAACACCCATGGCATCCAGCGCCTGAATGACCTGATCGAGATAACTGCGCGATGCCTCGCTCATGAATTCAATCGGCGAAGGAATCTGATCGACAACCTGCTGGCAGCTTTCGTTTTTGCAGTCGATGACCCGCAGCACATTTTCATCGATCCGGCGCTGGCAGTCTTCGCACAACTCTTTTTCGTGCGGCCGCAGCGCTTCGCGCAAACCTTCGGCAACCGGCTGGCGGTCGGACGGTTCACCGCGCGTGCTGACCTTGATGGCTGAGCCGGTCAGGCCCCAGGCATCGAGCAGGTTTTTCTGCAGTGCAATGGCCTCGGCATCGGCCAGCGGATTCGGTTCGCCGGTGGCTTCGACCCCGACCTGGTGGAACTGGCGTTTACGGCCGGCCTGGGGGCGTTCATAGCGGAACATCGGGCCGATGTAGAATACGCGGGCATTCATGCCCTCTTCACCGCGGCCTGCCAGATGGCGCATGGTTCCTGCGGTACCTTCCGGCCGCATGGCCAGTTCGTGTTTGCTCGGCTTAAAGGAGTACATCTCCTTTTTCACCACATCGGTGGTTTCGCCCAGCGAACGCTGGAAAACCGAAATCTTTTCAAGCACCGGGGTGCGAAGCTCATCGTAGCCGTAGCTCGTGAATACTTCGCGGGCCCGCTCCTCCATCATGCGCCAGAGATAGATCTCCGGCGCCTGGATATCGGACATGCCCTGCAGCGGCTGGAAGTCGTTGGAAGCCATCGATTACTCGCCGGTAATACGTTCGCGCATAATTTTGCCCGGCTTGAATTTCACAACCTTGCGGGCGGGAATGGTGACGACATTTTCAGGTTTGTTCGGATTACGGCCAATGCGCTGTTTGCGTTCGCGGACTTCAAAGACCCCGAAGTTGCGGAATTCAACGGTATCGTCCTGCTCAAGGGCCTCCACGATATAGTCGAGGGTCTTCTGGATCACCGCATAAACATCCTGCTGAATCAGGCCGGTTTCGTCGGCGATGCGCATTACCAAATCACGTTTCGTCATTTTGATGTATCTCCTTGATTAATAGACGTTTCAATAAAAGCAGCGTTTGTTTTCGCAAAAATGAATCACGGATAATAGTCCGACGCAAATAACGGTCAAGCTAATCCGGTGATAATTAGTGGATTATGGTGATTTACAGCGGTCTAAATCAGCGCGCAAGAATGTGCAGCGCCAGAAAAACCCAGAAGGCAAAAAAACTGAAGATCGCAAGACTTTTATTGAACAGGTAAAAGTGGTCTTTGGGATCGATCACCACGACCGGATCGCCGGCCTTCACCATCGTGTGCGTACCGGCGAGAATTTCCTTCACCTTGCCCTTTGCCGGCGACTTCAGCACCGAGGCATCCAGCTGCATCTTCAGCTCGGTGACCGTTTTAAGCGCTTCATCCATAGCGGCTTTGGACTCCTGGACGCTCTGGATGATTTCCGCATAGCCCTCTTCGGACACCCCGTTGTTTTCCGCATTCTTACGAGCGAGGTCCATCATCGCAAATTTCTTTTTCTTTTCCGTATAGCTGTCTTTGGCTTTTTCATAACTGACCGTAAGCCGGTCGTCGCGCAGCGTGGCGATCACCTGCTGTTCGCCCACGGCATCGCCCTCATCCGCGAGAATCTTGTCAACCGCGCCGTCGGTCTCAAAGGAGGCGGTCACTTCCAGCGGGTGCTTTTTGAGCACTTTTTCCGAAGGATACCAGGCATCCTTCACCGCCCACAGGCAGAGAAAAAAGAATATCGCGGCCAGCACGATAAAATCATTCGTTCCTTTGACATTATATCTACGTTTCGCCGGCATAGTTCATTCTCCCAAAATTCAAAAGCGGTTAGCTTACAGACTGGCTGCCCCTTGTCCATACGTAATTTATAGGAAGCCGAATTTCAGGCCGAGTCTTTGTGCCGCCGGCCCTGCCTTCATCAATTACTGACAACTTTCTAACAATTCTAAATTGTTTTTCCCGGGCTTTGCGGCATTATGGCTGAGTTTATTATCCAGGGGGAAAAGACCATGACTGTTCAAACTGCAGGGCTCAGTAAGACCAAAATCGCGGGCCTGGTAATCGCCGCCGCGGCATTCATTATTCCGTTCGTTGTTCAGTTCGAGGGCCTGTCTGTCCCCGGCCACCGCGTGCTCTCCATTTTTCTAATGGCCATTGCGCTCTGGATTTCAGAAGCCATCCCGCTGCATGCCACCGCCGCACTGATTATCATTCTCGAAATCCTGTTCATATCCGATAAAGCGGTACTGCCGCTGCCCGAAGGATTCGCCGCGCCCTCCTTCAAAGGGTTTTACGCCGCCCTGGCCAGTCCGGTGCTGATGCTTTTCCTCGGCGGCTTTTTCCTGGCCGACGGCTCCGCCAAATTCAATCTCGACACCAACCTCGTCCGCGTACTCATCAAACCGTTCGGCACCAAACCCTCGCGAGTCATCCTCGGCCTGATGCTGATCACCGCGCTCTTCTCGATGTTCATGAGCAACACCGCCACCACCGCCACCATGATCGCCGTGGTCCTGCCGCTCATCGCCAAACTGCCGGAAGGCGACCGCACCAAAGTCGGCCTCGTCCTCGCCATTCCGGTGGCGGCCAACATCGGCGGCATGGGCACACCGGTCGGCACCCCCCCGAATGCCATCGCCCTCGGCGCACTGGCCAAGGAAGGCATCAACATCAGCTTCGTCAACTGGATGATCATGGTGATTCCCTTCATGCTCATCATCCTCGTTTTCGCCTGGTTTGTCCTCGCAAAATTCTTTTCCCAGAATAACTCAAAAATCCAAATCGACATCGACTCCAAGTTTGACACCAGCCCGAAAGCCATTCTCTTTTATGTGGTTGCCGCCTCCACCATCCTGCTCTGGTTTACGGAAAAACTGCACGGCATTCCCTCCAGCATCGTCGGCTTCATGCCGGTTGTGGTCCTGCTTTCCGCCGGAGTAATCACCACCAAGGAATTCCACTCGATGCAGTGGAGCGTACTCTGGCTGGTCGCCGGCGGCATCGCCATGGGCAGCGGCGTCGGCAAAAGCGGCCTCGACAGCTGGCTGATCGGCCTCGTCAGCTGGTCCGAAATGTCGCCCGCCTTCATTGCCGGCGGCATGTTCATTGCGGCCCTGCTGATGGGCTCGGTCATCTCCCACTCCGCCACCGCCAACCTGCTGGTGCCGATCGGCATGAGCCTCGCCTCATCACCCGGCGTGGCCATCAGCCCGGTTGCATCGGCGGTCTTCATCGCCATCGGTTCTTCGCTGGCCATGTCGCTGCCGATCAGCACCCCGCCGAATGCCATCGCCTACTCCACCGGCGCCATCAAAACCAAAGACATGGCGATCACCGGCATCCTGTTCGGCCTGCTCGGCTCCGTCCTGTACATCTTCCTGGCTCCGCGGCTGTGGAGCCTGCTCGGAGTAATGCCGGAATGAGCGAGCCCTTCAATCCCCTGCAGATCGGATTGCTCAATCTCACCGATGAGGAGATTGAAGACGGCCTCATTTCCGAACTCGATTTCCAGCTCCATTCGCCGCCCCGGCTGAGTGTCGATCCGGGCGTAACCCTGTTTGAAGAAGAGCAGCTCCTGAACGGCATCTGGATCCTCCTCGAAGGGCAGGTCGAGCTCTACCGCCGCATCAAAGGCGAAAAAATTATTTTCCACTCCCGGACCACCGGCCGCATCCTCGGGCTGATTGCGCTGGCCCGCAACTCGCGCGCCGTCTTTTCCTGTACCGCCAAAACGCCGCTCAAACTGCTGCGAGTCAGCAACCAGGAGCTCGACACCGCCCTGCAGCAAAGCGACACCCTGCGCAACCTGCTGATTTCCGTACTGCTGCAGTCTATGGGCCGTCGCCAAAAACGCCTGATTGAACTGCAGGAGGAGGTCCTGCAGCTCAACAAGGAAATCGCCGCCGAACATGAGCAGGTTGTTCAAACGCTCGACGAACTCCAGAAGGCGCAGGCCATGCTGGTGGAATCCGAAAAGATGGCCACGCTCGGCCAGCTCTCTGCCGGTGTAGCCCACGAACTCAACAATCCGGTCGCCGCCATCATCCGCGCCTCCGACTTTGTCCACAAAGACCTGCTCACCCTTTCCAGCCGCATGGCCGACGGGCACGGCCTGCAGGACATCCTCGAGCGCTCCTTCCATTCCGAATCGGTTTCCACCCGCACGCAACGGGTCCTCCGCAAAGAACTGGCCAAAGAAACCGCCGACACCGAACTCGCCGAACGGCTGGTTAAAATCGGCATCCACCATACGGCCGAATATCGCCAGCTCACCGCCGACGTCTCCGGATCGCCGGAAGAACAGCTCGAAAAGCTTGAACTCTACCACCAGATCGGCTCCGCGCTCCGCAATATCAGCAGCTGTGCCGAACGCATTTCCGGCATCGTCCAGAGCCTGCGCTCCTACATCCATGCCGACAGCCCCGACAGCGAATACATCGCCGTCCAGAAAGGCCTCGACGACACCCTGCTCCTCTTTTCCAACCGCCTGCGCAATGTGGAGATCGAAAAAGAGTATGAGCCCATTCCCGAAATCATCGCCAACGCCGGCGAACTCAACCAGGTCTGGACCAACATCATCGGCAATGCGCTCGACGCCATGGACAACCAGGGCAAACTGATTGTAAAGACGCGGCGCATCGATGAGGCCTCCATTGCCGTCAGCATCATCGACAGCGGCCCCGGCATTGCCCCGGAAAACCTCCAGAAAATTTTCCAGCTTCGCTTCACCACCCGGAAGGGCCGCGTTGATTTCGGGCTGGGACTGGGGCTTTCAATCACCCGCAGCATTGTCACCCGGCACGGCGGCACCATCGAGGTCGCCTCGGCGCCCGGCCGCACCGAATTTACCGTCACCCTTCCCGTAAAAGGGCCGGCAGAACAGGTCCGATCATCAAGTCAGGAGAACGCATCATGAAAAAAATCGCCATACTGTGTGTAGAAGATGAACCCGAAGTCCGCGAAGCGGTCATCCGCGACCTCCAGCCGTTTGCCGCGGCCTTTCGAATCGAAGCGGCCGAAGATGTCGCCGATGCCCGGGAAGTGCTCCAGGAACTTGCTGAAGAAGGAGTCGCGCTTGGCCTGGCCCTCTGCGACCACATGATGCCCGGCGAGAGCGGCGTTGAATTCCTGGTCAGCCTTCAGGCGGAAGCCGCCTATCAGGGCGCCCGCAAAGTCCTGATTACCGGCCAGGCCGGCCTCGAAGACACGGTCCGCGCCGTCAACGAGGCCCAGCTGCACCATTACATCGCAAAACCCTGGCAGCCGGACGCACTCGCCGCTGTCGTGAAAGAGCAGCTGACGGAGTACGTCATCGGGCACGCCGACGACCTCAAACCCTACGTGGCCGTCCTCGACGGCGCACGCCTCATGACCGAAATCGCCAAACACGCCGCCGACAAATAAAGACTGCGGGCCGGGTCACTCGCCGTGCGGCCCGGCCGGCCGCGGCACCCGGCGCCCGCAGCAAAACCAGCCCGGGAATCCCCGATTTCCGCCCAGTTTCGGTTTTCATCCATTTCGCCGACTGTGCTATTTTCTCCCATCACTTTCCGGAGGAATCTTCAGTGTATCTCAAAACCCTCGAAATTGTTGGATTCAAGAGTTTCGCGAATAAGACCAAGCTTGAATTTGAGCCGGGAATGACCGCAATCGTCGGGCCGAACGGCTGCGGCAAAAGCAATGTTTCCGATGCGGTCCGCTGGGTACTCGGAGAGCAGCGCGCCCGCGCCCTGCGCGGCGCAAAAATGGAAGACGTCATCTTCAACGGAACCGACTCCGCAAAACCGCTCGGCATGGCTGAGGTGAGCATCACCCTGGCCGACTGCTCCGAGGCACTCGGTATTGAATTCGATGAGGTCTGCATCACCCGCCGCGTATTCCGCTCGGGCGAATCCGGCTATTTCCTCAACCGCAAAGCCTGCCGCCTGAAAGATATCCAGCGCCTGTTCATGGATACCGGCGTCGGCACCGATTCCTACTCCGTGCTCGAACAGGGTAAAATCGACCAGATTCTCTCCGCGCGCGCCGACGACCGCCGCACGGTTTTTGAAGAGGCCGCCGGCATCACAAAATTCAAAGCCGACAAAAAAGAGGCGCTCCGCAAGCTGGAGCATACCGAGGCCAACCTGCTGCGCCTGGACGATGTCGTGCGCGAAGTGAAACGGCAGATCATCTCGCTCCAGCGCCAGGCCGGCAAAGCACAGCGCTATAAAGAGCTGTCGGCAGAGATGCGCAGCCTCGATATCTACGTGACCAACCAGCGCCTTCAGGAATACGTCCGCAAAATCAATGAGCTGACCGGCGAGCTCCAGGTGCTGGAACACCAGGTCAACGAACTCCACCGGCAGGTGGAGGCCGCCGAACACGAAGCCGAAAGCGCGCGCGCGGCGCTCACCCAGCTGGAAGAGACCATCTCCCAGGCCATGGAAGGGGCCTCCGCATCGCGCAGCGAGCTGGAGCGGACCCGGAACCTGATCACCATGAACACCGACCGTATTGCCGAGCTGACCACCCTGGCCCAGCGCAATACACAGGAGACCGAAGAGGCGCGCATCCGCCTGGAGGCCCACCGCGGTGAGCTCGAAACCATCATTGCCGAAATCGCCGAAGCGCAGACCGCGAAAACCGCAGCCGCCGAAGGACTCGAAAGCGCAACGCAGGCTCAGGCCGCCGTCGAAGACGAAATGAACCGGAAACGGCAGCAGCTCAATAACCTGCGTAACGAATCCGTGGCGCTCGATTCCAAAGCCTCCAAAATGCAGAACGAGCTCAACGCGCTGGATGCGCGCGACCGCGAGGCCATGCTCAAAAAGGAGCGCCTCGCCGCCGAAAAAGCAGAACTTGAACGCGCCCTGTCTTCCTTCATCGAACGCGAAGAAGAGATGACGGCCATGGTTGAAATCCTTCAGGCGAAAGTGGCCGAACAGGCCGAAACGCTGAACCAGCTCAACGCGGAGCGCACTGAACGTAAAAACCTGATCGTCGAAAACGAGCGCAAACTGAACGATACGCAGAAAACCGCCGCGACCAAACGCGCGCAGCTGGAGATGCTCTCCGGCGGCGAGGCACGGCAGGAGGGATTCCCGCCCGGTGCCCAGGTGCTGCTCGACCCGCCGGCCGACTTTACGCCCGACCAGACCGGCATCATCGGCCCGCTGGCTGAACAGATGATCACCGCACCGGAATACCAGACCGCCCTCGAAGCAATCCTGCGTCCGTGCATCGATGCCATCGTGGTCCGCGACGAAGCCCTGGTGCGCGATGCGCTCAGCTGGCTGCGCGATAACGAAGCCGGCAGCGCCCGCCTGCTGAGCATCTCTTCTGCGAAAGAGGACGCTCAGCTCGATTCGTCCGCCGTCGGCAAAGCCCTGCTGGACTGCATACAGTACGAAGAAACCGCAGCCCCGCTGATCCGCCGGCTGTTCTGGAATGTGCGCATTGTCGGCTCCGAGGCGGAGATTCCGGAAGTGCTGGCGGCCGACACCGTGGTGGTCACACAAAACGGCACCGTGGTTTCCGGCTGCGGCGCCGCCGAGATCTGGATGCCGGGCACGGAGGATAAAAGCCCGCTGGCCCGGCATCAGCTGCGCGAACGGCTGCAGACCGAAATCGACGGACTCGAAACAGAAACCAGGACGATGGAACGCATGCTCGAAACCCTGCGCGCCGCCGAATCGGAAACGGGCGCCGCCATTGCCGCCGCCCGGCAGATGCTCGAGGAATTCCGCCGCGAGCTCGCCCTGCAGGAGGGCGAAAAGCAGGTCATTGTCCGCGAAACCAAAACGGCTAAAGACCGCGTTGAAACCGTTACCTTCGAATACAACAGCCTGATGGAGAATGAGAGCGAAGGCACCGACCTGCGCAAAAACCTGGCAACCGAACTGCAGGAAACCCGCGACCGGCAGGCCGCCGTGCGGTCGATGAGCGCCGAACAGACGCAGGTGCTGACCGAGGTGGAGGAGCGGCGCAGCGAGGCCCTGCAGACCACCTCCGAGCACCGCATTGTCTACTCGCACAAAGCTTCAACCCTGGAACACCTGAACAGCCGGCGCGAACCGATGGAAGCGCGGATTGCGGAACTGCAGGAGCTGATCAGCAACCGCTCGAACGGCGTGGATTCCTATAACCGCCGCATCGAGGACCTCAAAATCTCCATCGGCGAAGAGCAGGATAAGATTGAGCCACTGGAGATACGGCTCGAAGAAACCGCCGCCGCGCTCGACGCTGAGCGCGCCCGCCGCGAAGAAACCATCCAGATTCTCACCACCGCCGAAAACCGGTTGCGGGTGATGCGGCAGGAGCTGGAAGCCCGGCTGAACCGAAAATCAAAATTCGAAATTGAAAAGGCCGAATTCACCATGCGCCGCGACAATGCGCTGGAACGGGTGACCGGCACCTACCACATTACCGCAGAAGAACTCGCGGCAACCGAACCGCCCCGCTGGGAGAATGACGAAGTGCCGGAACGCGACGCGATTGAAACCCGCGTGGCCGAACTGCAGGCCAAACTCGATTCAATGGGGCCGGTCAATCTCGTGGCCATCGAAGAGCATGCCGAACACGAAGAGCGCTATGCCTTCCTGGTCAAACAGCAGGAGGATCTGGCCGCCGCTAAAAAACAGCTGCTCGAAATGATCAAAACGATCAACAACACGACGACGGAGCTTTTCAAAGACACCTTTAACAAAGTGAATGCTGAGTTTCAGGAAATGTTTAAAAAGCTGTTCGGCGGCGGATCGGCCAAGCTGGTCCTCACCGACGATGAGGATGTGCTCGAAGCCGGCATTGAAATCATTGCCCGGCCGCCCGGCAAAAAACTGCAGACCATCTCACTGCTTTCCGGCGGCGAGCGCACCATGACGGCGGTGGCCCTGCTCTTCTCGCTGTTTAAAGTAAAACCGAGTCCGTTCTGCGTCCTCGACGAGCTCGACGCCGCCCTCGACGATGCCAACATCAACCGCTTTGTGGAGGCGCTGAAGGACTTTCTCACCCAGTCGCAGTTCGTCATCATCACGCACAGCCGCCAAACCATTGCGGCGGCAGCCGTCATCTACGGCGTAACCATGCAGACCCGCGGCATCTCCAAGGTCGTCTCCATGAAGTTCGCCGATTACCAGGCCCATGAGAAAGACATGAAGTAACATATGGCGGTTGCAACGCGCGGCGTGATCTGTAAGGTAGACTCATCTCCTGCGAATTGAATTCAGGAGCCGTGGCATAGATTGTCATTCTTAGAAACCTATGAGCGATAACCAACAATTTGACTTCTGGTATGCGGTGAACAACACCGAACTGATTACCGTGCCGACCGGGCAGCTGGAAACGTTCGGCGACACCGTTGTGAACTATTACCTGCTGTGCCAGCAGATGGACCACGTTGAAAAGGTGATCGTCCGCGAGGGCCATCTGAAGGCCCTCAAACCGGCAATCATCACCCCGCAGTCGCTGGGCCAGGTGGATGTGGGCGATTTCGGAGCCGACGCTCAGGAATATGCCGACTGGCTGCGCGAGCATGCCAACGACCTGCGGATCATCCAGTACGGATTCACGCTGCAGAAACAGGAACTCAAAGAGTACGTTGTAACCGACAACATCGAGAATGTGCTGGCCCGGGTGAAGGAAAATGTCGACGCCGCAAACGATCCGCTCAGCGCGATCCTGGTCGGGGTGGACGATCCGTGGCAGGTCTGCCTGATGAAGCTGATGGTTGAACTCGTGCAGCACTCCGCCCAGGGCAATATGCAGGACTTCCGACAGCAGTCGATCGACATGAAGAAACGGATGATCGACTCCGTCGACAAAGCCTTTCTGGAGGCCGCGCGCGATCCCTCGAAAATTGACGGCCTGGCCCGCATGCTCAAACACAACAAGCTGTGGGAGCAGTATGAGGACCGGTTCTTTGCGTTGGTTAAGGGCTCGGAATCATAGGAAACCGCTATGAACTGGGCACAGCTCCTGAGCGACAAGCGGCTTCTGAGCCGCACGAGTAACCCGGCCGGCGAAACCCGTACGGATTTTCACCGCGACTACGACCGGATCGCCTTCAGCCCTCCCTTTCGAAGGCTGGCGGACAAAACGCAGGTGCATCCGCTTTCAACCAACGACCATATCCATTCCCGCCTGACCCACAGCCTGGAGGTTTCCATTGTCGGCCGCAGCCTGGGCATCGCCGTCGGCGAACACCTGCCGCTGCCCGACGGCATCACCCCGACCCATGTCGGCCAGATTCTCCAGGCCGCCTGCCTGATGCACGACCTCGGCAACCCGCCCTTCGGCCACGCCGGCGAAGACGCCATCCAGCGCTGGTTTTCCGATCCGCGCAATGCGCACCACCTCAAGGGACTTTCGCCGGAACAGGTCCGCGACTTCCAGTGCTTCGAAGGCAATGCCCAGGCCTTCCGGATCGTGACCAACCTGGAACACAAGCCCGGAAACGGCGGCATGCAGCTCACCTGCGCCACCCTCGGGGCCCTAATGAAATATCCCTGGACAAGCGACCGGATTCCCGGCAAGAAAAAGTTCTGTGCATTCCGGTCGGAAAAATACCATCTCGAAACCGTGGCCCGGCAGACCGGCATGCCGAAACTCAAAGGCGGCCGCTATGCCCGCCATCCGCTCGCCTACCTCGCAGAAGCGGCGGACGACATCTGCTACCGCATCATCGACCTGGAAGACGCCTTTGAAATCGGACTGCTCTCCTTCGACACTGTCCGCGCGGCGCTGGAGGACATCTGCGGCAAAAAAGCCGATGCCTCCTTGAGCGAACGGAACCAGCTCTCCTACCTGCGGGCGGTCTCCATCGGCAAAGCCGTTCAGGCCGTTTCGGAGGTTTTTGCGGCACACGAAGCCAAACTGCTCGCCGGCGAGGTTCCATTCAGCACCGACCTGATCAGTCTATGTCCAGACACGGTTCGGGGTCCGCTGGATGCGGCCGAGGATCTGGCTGCCGAACAGGTCTACACCAACCCCCGCAAAATGGAGCTGCAGCTCGGCGGCTATAAACTGCTGGGCGACCTGCTGGAGCTCTTTTGCACCGCCGTCCGTGAACGGATTGAAAACGCAACCGTTTCCTACCACTGCAGTCAGGTGATTGCCCTGCTTAAATTTGAAGGACCAAAGTACGGCGATGCACTCTACCCCTCGCTTCAGAAGGTCACCGACTATATCTCCGGCATGACCGACCAGTATGCCTCGCACATGGCCAAACAGCTCAACGGCATGGAATAATTCGTGCCGAAGGAACGCCTGGCCTCCATGAACCAGCCTCAACGAAGTGCAGTTGTAGGGCAGGAACGGTTGAAAACCTTCCCGCCGAAGCCCGCACAGCGGTTTGCCGCGCCCTTTGGTCACCCCAGGCCTTTGACTTGCTCCTGTGCTTCGCCTAGTGAGGGCGCCCTGCTCCACTCGCCCATGTAGAATTATGATTGAGACCGAATAAGGAACAATTTCGGCCTGCGTTGATACCTGGTTGGCAAATTCGATCGAAATGAAAGTGGGAAAAACTAAAATACCGGATCAGGGATTTTTTACCTTTACCTAAAAGGCTTAGTGGTCGGATACGTTTTTTTTATTTCTTAGGAATATCATTAATCATTGTGCAACCGATGCAGAACATCAAAGCTTGCTGATGAACTTTCTCTACGGCTTCGGGGATAAATTCGTTCATTACTTCATTATTCAGTGCCAGAGCTTTTGGATTTTCCTCATCGGATTCGATTAAAGTCGCTATTAAATCCAATTCTTTACCCGTCATCTTCGAGTATTTACTTCTTAGAAGCGGTCTGATCTCTGAGTAATACATATCATTAACAATATTTTTTATATTTGTTTTTTGGGTAAATGTGATCTTCACAGTTGCATTAGACCCTGCAGCTACTTGTTCCGCACTACTATCCTGAAAGCCTTTAATTTCATTCCTGAACCTTTCCTCACATGTCTCAAGTAGCAATTCATCCATGTACGTCATAATTATGGCCATAGATTCTCCTGTAACCAACTTGTAATTTCGCTTCTGCTCCTCCGGGGTTGCATCCCCGAATGAAATCTGAGCGAGAATAACGAGTGCTATGCTGAGTATGATTCTTTTCATTTGGGTTCCTGTATATTTCATTTCATTAATCCAGACCTTATGGCTGAAACTGGTTCCGCCGGGGCCACTTTCTGTTTAAATCAGCAGGCGTACGCTCTTCCGCCCTCCGGGAACGGTCGTTAAGACCCTTTTCCGAACATTGGAAAACAGGGGTTAATTTTTATGCCCGGTTGACCCGAAGCGCAGCGCAGATGATTTTCGAAGAAAATAGGGCTGAAAGCCTGACTCAAACTTCAGCCATATGAACGTTAAGCGTCAGCCTGAGCGAAGCGATAGGGTGAACGCTCTGGTTGGGGTTGTTTTTCTGTTAATCCAAAGATGTAGGTTTCCTTATTAAACGTAAGCATCCAAGCCGTTGAAAACTCGCATTCTGTTCCTGAGTAAAGATAGGCAAATTCATCGTTTGTGCCCACGGAAACAAGAGTGCCTGAGATTTTCATGTCTTCAATGAAGCCAAGAAGGTCTGCCTTGTTGTCGGGTGTTATCATGTCATTAAGCCAGATGTGGCATTTTGCTTGTGAAACAAGCGGTTGGCCGAAGTGCTTAAAATAGAGGCCCCTGATGATTCTTTCTGCAACTCTCAAAATTGGCTTGGGCTCAAATTGAGTGACAACCACTTCTTCATGTAGCTTTGTTTCAGGATTGGGAAGGTAAAGATTGGTGGAGTTTTCCAACAATTGATTTTTCAGTCGTGAGTTATGCTGAATTGTTTTTTTTGTGGAGTCGTGGAGCTTTCGGCAATGAGATTTTTCCATTCCCGACTTGAGGCTGATGTAAAGTTTGAATTCTTCATCATCACGACTGCTTCCTCCATTGCATTTTGAGCAAGCAGGAACAGTGATTAAATTAACATCATTCGGCTGTGGCTTAGGAAAAATATTGCGGGGAGGCAAGTGGTCGTCTGTGACCATTCCTTCTGCTCCACAAATTGCACAGATCCCTATATTACGTTTCGACATAAACCCACCCTAAATTTCTTCATCTGCAAGCAGTCGAGACATGATGATCATTCTTGCGATGTTGCCGACAACGAGTACCCCTGCGAATGAAACAAGGACTGGCCAAAGATTGTTTTCGATCAGGTTCCACCCCCACGCATATGGTGTGATGAAAAAATTGATTACAACGAGAGCGACCAATCCCCAAACAAGAAAAGAAAATCCACCGTAAACCAACAGATTTACTTTGGGCATTGAGTTCAATCTAAACATGGTAAGCAAAAATGGGATTCCTGTAATCCATAGGCCAGCTGTATAAATGATCTGGAAATAGCACAAAGCTGCAACTACAAGGCCTGCAATAATGCCGAACATCCAAATGAAGCCGATAAGGTATGCGAAAGCGAACAAGTTTGCAAAGAACAGAAACCCGAACGAATATGGGAGCAACCCGTTTTCCCAGAAAGTGCTCAGATAACGGTGAGTTGCTAATCCAATAAGAGTTGCGACAATTATAAGTATGCTCAGCATATAATTTTCCTTCCCCAGACCTTATGGCTGAAGTTGATTCAAGCGCGGTCGTCTTTTCTTTAAATCAAGCGGCGTTCCCCGGACGAACCGGGGAGATCCAGCACCACCTGGATCGTTCCAAATTAATAACCC
This sequence comes from Pontiella sp., assembly GCA_041582935.1. GTDB lineage: Bacteria > Verrucomicrobiota > Kiritimatiellia > Kiritimatiellales > Pontiellaceae > Pontiella. Next base: position 355 of record JBFHGU010000030.1, on the reverse strand, counting down.
AAATCCAAAGTCGCGCCACGAAGAAATATACACAGAAATCAATGCTCACAAAGACTCAAATGCAATTGCGCCGGCTTTTGCAGGCCGGGAAAAAGTGGATTCAAAAGGCGGGACAATTGGCAGCTGTCGGGCGGCCTTCCCGCCAAAGCCCGCACGGCACAAGCCTGTTTCGTTTTCGGAACTGGATCAACTGTGCGGCGGAGGCGGGAAGGTCTCGCAGGCTCAACCATTCCGGCCCTTCTATGGGGGATGTCAATCGTACGGCATATAAATCCTTCGCTAAATCAACTCAAGACTGCCCGGTTGCTTTGAGGTTCCGACCGGCCATTTGCCGGGCGGACAACCTTCTATCCGT
>JBFHGU010000029.1:0-42866 GCA_041582935.1 Pontiella sp. | reverse complement strand
CGTACACCGTGCGTGTGGTTTCTGAAGTAATGGGCTCCAACGGCTCGTCCTCGATGGCTTCCGCCTGCGGCGGCTGCCTGGCGCTGATGGATGCGGGTGTTCCGCTGAAGGCTCCGGTTGCCGGTATTTCGGTTGGTCTGTTTACAGACGGCCAGGCCAAATCCGTTGAAGTGATCGACATCCTCGGTGTTGAAGACCACTGCGGCGACATGGACTTTAAAGTGGTTGGTACCCGCAAGGGCATCACCGGTTTCCAGGTCGACCTGAAAGTACACGGTATGGACTGGGATCAGGTTGAAGAAGCGTTCGAAATCGCCCGTAAAGGCCGTTGCGACATTCTTGACCAGATGGAAGCCGTGATCGCTTCTCCGCGTGAGGAGCTGGCTGCTACAGCACCGCGTATCACCACCGTTAAGATTGATCCTGAAAAGATCGGCGCCCTCATCGGACCGGGCGGCAAGCATATCCGCGCGATCACCGACGGCACCGGTGCGCAGATCGACATCGAAGAGGACGGCACCGTCAATATCTTCGCCGTCGATGCTGGCGCCATGGAAGCCGCGATCCGCGAAGTGAACGCCCTGACGGCCGAAATCGAAATCGGCAGAATCTACGACGGCAAGGTAATTGCGGTTAAGGACTTCGGTGCATTCGTTGAATGCCTGCCGGGCAAAGAAGGTCTGGTTCACATCTCTGAAATGGCCAATGAGCGTATCGACTCCGTCGATTCGATCTGCAAGCCGGGCGATGCGATGCGTATTAAATGCATCGATATCGACAATCAGGGCCGTGTACGCCTCAGCCGCAAAGCTGCGCTGAACGACGATGCCGGCGAATAAGTTTCCCTTGTGAAACTGCAGAAAAGGCGTCCTTCGGGGCGCCTTTTTTTTGTGCCGGAAGCATGCCTGGATAGGCCGCTTTACCTGCCGAGGACCGCCTTAACGAACTGTGCCTTGAAGCGTTCAAGCGAATGCTCTTCGAGAATACGGTGCTGGAGATCGTCGATATTTTTGGTCCAGGTTTCACGGATGTCGTGAAAAACGGCGGCAAGTGAGGCGGAATCCCCGGGCGTGAAGGTCCAGCTGTGCGGCAGGATGTCCTGCATGCCGTCGCAGCGGGATCCGATAACCGGAATGCCGCGGGCGAGCGCCTCGAGCATCACCAGCGGCACGCCTTCAAAGCGGGAGGGGATGACGAGCATATCGAGCACTTCATAAACCGCCTCCATGTCATCCTGCCGGGGAAGATGTGCAATCCGGTCGTCATTGCGGATCATTTTTTTCAGCGGCTGTTCATCGGGACCGCTGCCCACAATCAAAACACGGCTGCGGCCGAACAGGGCCGGGTGTTTGCGGTAGGCCTGGACAAAAAAGTCCTGCTGCTTCTGTTTAAATTCAATCCGGCCGATGATGCCGATGGCAAACTGGTCATCGTGGGCGGTGAGTTTCGGGATCGGCGGGGCGGGGATTCCGTTTGGAACCACGGTAATCGGCCGGCGGCATCCGCGCTGCTGCATGATTTTTTTCATGCTGTCCGAGATTGTGATGAAGCGGTCGGGTTTGTTGAACAGGGGCTTGTTTTTGAGGTCGCGGACGGCCCCGAATTTGGCTCCCATGTGTGCGAGGGTGTGGGGAACGGCCAGGTAGCTGATGCATTCGGCCCGGCTCTTTTTAGCCGCGGCTATGCCGGCGGCTGACTGGGCGATATCGCCCTGGATGCACAGTACAATGTCGGGCTGCCGCGCGGGAATAGTGCCCGGATCAGCGACGGCCGCCTGCAGGCCGTCAAGCTGCTGCAGGGCGGCGCTGAGCTTCCGGTTTTCCGGGTGGTGCATTACGGTGAGTTCGAGCCCGCCGGTTTGCGCGAGTGCTTCGATGCCGCGGACGGCCATCACCTGATGGCCGCCGAAATCGGGGCTGTCATCGTAGATGAGGATTTTCACATAGAGTCCTCAAAGGCCGGGAATGGTGCCGAGCCCCATGGAAGCCGGAGTCTGCTTGGGAGGAACGATTTTCTGGAACTGCTTGGTTTTGCGGATCGCATCGAACCGCTTGTCTTTACGAAGGAGTTCGCGGGCGGGCTCACCGCCGACTTCGACGGCTTTGCGCAGCGACGGCCACATTTCGCTCTGCTTGTTGAGAACGAGCTGCAGGCCGGCCAGGTTGATCCAGCCCTGGACATCGTTCGGCTTGGCGGCAGTGTATTTCTTAAGGATCAGCTCAACGATCGGATATTTATGGTTTTCAGCCATAAACTGCGCCATGGCCATGAGGCCGTCGGGCGGAATGCTGCCGGATTTGACCAGGCTGCGGGCCAGTCGGTCCCCGGTGCCGCTGGAGCCCATGGCATAGTGGATCTGCAGCAGTTCCATGGTTTCCTGGAAGGTGATTTTCTTTCCGTTGAGCTTCTGGGTGAGTTCGGCCTGGCGGGCACTCATTTTCTTCATGGTGCGCAGGTTATTGAGAAAGGCTTCGGCCTTTTCATTTTTAGGGTCTTTTTGGAGGAAGTCTTCAAAGATGGCGATGGCTTCGTCGTAGCGGCCCTGTTTGGAGATGAGGTCGGCCAGTCGGAAGTTGGCTTCCGGGCTGAGGTCGTAAAGAGCAACGGCCTGGCGGAAGGCGGCTTCGGATTCCCGGAGCTTGCCGCGGGCGGCATAAAGCCCGGCGATGGCGCTGCGCAGCTTGGAGAAGGATTTGCGCGCAACGATGTCGCGGATGAATCTTTCGTCACCGAGCAGGCGGTCGACATACCAGTTCCAGAAGTCGGTATCGTCTTTAATGACCTGCGCAGTGAGCGGCGTCGGCTTATTGTTGATCTTCATGATCAGGCCGTGGGGCGTGAGGTAGGGGTACATCCAGGGCAGGACATAGCTTTCCTCCACATAGAAGGAGCGCGTCGGGGGCAGGCCGGTTTCGGGATCGATGGCTGGGTCGCTGTGCACCACGGCCGCGCCGACGGGGCGGGTTTTCTCGTCGGTCTTCGTTTCGGTGATGTACTGGTTGTGGTCGAAAATCATGCGGCTGAGGAAGCCGTTGATCTGCATGACGCCGGCCACGCCCTGGACCTGTACCTTGCCGCCGTCGGTGGTCACATCGGCTCCGGCATTGATGGAGCCGTCCTGTATGCCCTGGACATACATCTGGAAGGCCTGGTTGGAGTCGATGGGCGAGGGAATCCAGATCTGGTCGCCGTAGAGGTCGCGCATGACGTTCATGTAGGTGTTATCGGCCAGCGCGTTCTGGGTGATGAGATAGACGTCCGGGCGGACTTTGGCGGAGTAGATCATGTAGGTGGGGACGAAGCGCCCCGGGTCGGTGCCGCCGAAGAAGATGGCGTTGGGGCCCATCGGCTGGGGATAGTTTTTATTGGGGTAGGCGGCCCACTGTTTTTTGAACTCCTCGGTGTCTTCGCCGTACCAGTATTTCATGTCGTCTTTAATGCCTTCGACGCCGCGGAGCTGCCAGTTGCCGAACTGCCAGCCGAAGTCGTGGCCGTTCTGTTCAGAGCCGCCGACGACCTTTTTCTGCCCCTCGTTGAAATAGTTTTTGTAGACGAGCGAGAACGGCAGCAGCAGTACGGCCGCCACGCCGATGACTTTGGTGTAGGGGTTGTTTTTCACCAGCGCTTCGAGCGAGGTCATCAGGAAGAGGATGCCGTAGCCCAGCCAGAGGACGTAGATGGCGTGCGACTGAATGTACTGCACGCGGCCGATGAAGAGGCTCTGGATGTCGGTTTTCGGGTTCTGGAGAATCATGAAGACCAGGCCGACGGAGAGGAAGGCGACGAGCGTGGTTACAAACCATCCGATGTTGCGTTTGCCCGTTCGCCAGATAAAGCCGAAGGGGATGACGGCCAGGATCGCGATCGGCCAGAGGAACTGGGAGCGCAGGTCCATGAAATAGGTGGCGACCTGTTCCAGGAAGCGGGGGGTGAAGACGTGCGCAAGTTTAACGCGTTCGTACTGCCCGCGGGTGATGGCATGCATGAAGCCCTGCCAGGTGCGCGGGTAGCCCCAGTTGATCGGCGGGTTCTGGTCGGACGAGAAAGCCATGTAGAAATAGAAGCCGAGGCCGATAAACATAACCAGGAAAGTCGGGCCGACCACCTTGCCGTTGGGCAGCACAAAGGTGGCGATCAGCGGAACGGCGAGGGCATAGATGGTCCAGATCCAGAAGCCGGCGTGTTCCGGACCGGAGACCCACATATATTCGGCGAGTTCCGGATTGCCGGACGCCATTTTGTTGAAGCCGACCAGCAGGATGTACATCGAGCCCGTAATGATGAAGTCGCGCACCAGGAATTTTTTGCGAATCAGCAGGCTCGAGAGGATGCAGCCTGCAATGCCGATCACCTGCAGGAACAGGTTGCCGAGGTAGACGCCGACCAGCGAAACCACCACGCCGGCAAAGGCGCCGAGCGTGAAGCCGAGATATTTTGCGTGGAAAATTTCCAGTTCGTTAAATACCACGGCCACAGCAATGGCCAGCCCCATAAACATCAGGGTCTGGTGGTTGGTGATGCCGAGGCCGAAGGCGAAGGCGCAGAGCATGAGCCATTTCGCATTGCCGGGTTCGCGGATCCAGCGGTAGAGGAAAATCAGCAGCAGCGACTGGAAAAAGATGTTGAGCGAATACACCTCGGCAATGACTGACTGCGACCACATGCCCTGGCCGAACGCCAGCAGCAGGCCGCCGCAGATGCCGGCCGCGCTGCAGAAAAGGCTTTCGGTGTTTTCGCCCAGGATGCTGGATTCCCGGCGCAGGCTCCGCAGCAGGTCCATGCCCGAGCGGCTGATCAGCAGTCCAAGGACGCCGCAGGCTCCGGCACCGGAAACGGCGGAGAACCAGTTGACGGCCCAGGCCGGGTTGGGCTGCCCGTGAAATGTGACGTTATGAAATACCCACTGAAAAAACCAGGTCAGCAGCGTCCAGATGGGATAGCCCGGCGGGTGCGGGACGCCCAGGAAATCGGAAGCCACAATGAGTTCGCCGGAGTCTTCGAGCCCCAGGGTGGGCTGAAGCGTCAGGGTGTAGACAACGAGTGAGATGACGAAGGTTACCCAGCAGGCAATCCAGTCGGACTTGCGGAAAAACTTTTCAGAACTCAAAGCATACCTCTCATTTTGCAAAATGAAGACATAAGATAGACCAATGAGCTTCAAGGTCAAGTTTGCAGGTCCCGCCGGGACGGGCTCATTTTCCCGCTGCAGGCACCGTGTTTTAATACTTCGCAGGAGATAAAACACTCGCTTTGGTCTCACCGTTCTGCGTACTCTTCGAACAGTTTTTTTCTATGGCGAATCGTATATCCAGTTTAAGAGCCTTCCTTCAGGATAAGCAGAATATCCACGCTCAATTCATCAAATACCTCTTCTGCGGCGGCATAACCTTTGTGGTGGATGTTTTCGCCTTCTATTTGACCGCCTGGCTGGTTTTTCCGAGCCTGCGCGAAGGCGATCCGTTCGGGGCAGTTATCGGCCTGCTCGGCGGGCGGCTTCAAAGCGTTCCGGAAGAGGTGCTGCTGCGGAATTTTGTGATCAATAAGGTGATCGCGTTTCTCACCTCCAATACCGTGGCCTACATCACCAATGTCCTCTTTGTTTTCAACGGCGGGAAGCACCGGAAAATTAAAGAAGTGGTGCTCTTCTACGCGGTCTCGACCGGCTCCTTTGTCGTCTTCACCTGGCTGAGCCGTTTCCTGATTGCCCGGTTTAACTGGCAGGTCACCTGGTCCTACTTTTTCGTCTTCGTCTGCGCCATGGCGGCAAACTTTACCCTGCGCAAGAAATTGGTATTCAAGGGCTGATGATGAAAAAAAGCATAGCACTCCTTGGAATATTTGCGGTTTTGCTGGGGTTGTTTCTGGCCGGCATGAACCTGAAACACGGCAGTCTGAACCAGGATGAAGGGTGGTATCTCTATGCCGCCAAAATGGTTTCCGAAGGGCACAAACCCTATGCCGACTTTGCCTTCACCCAGGGTCCGGTGCTGCCGCAGGTCTATGCGGTGTTATTTCCGCTTGTCGAAAAGTTCGGCGTTGCCGGCGGGCGGGCGGTTACGGCGGTATTCGGGCTGCTGGCGGCGCTCTTTGCCGGGCTGCTGGCCGGCCGGGTGTCCGAAAAACGCGGCGCTGCGCTGGTGGCGGTTTTCCTGCTGATTGCCGGCAATGTCTACCAGAGCTACTTTACAACCGTGGTTAAAACCTACGGGCTGTGCGCCTTTTTCCTGGCGGCGGGCTTCTACCTGCTGACATTCCGCCATAAAGCCGCGCTGCTGTTCGGCGGGGCGCTGCTTGCGCTGGCGGCGGGGACGCGGCTCTCCGCCGGCATCGTACTGCCGGTCACCGGTATATGGCTGATTTTCCAGCGGGAGCGCCGGTTCGACTGGCTCTGGTTCGGGATCGGCGGCGGCCTGATGCTGCTGGCGGTTTATGCGCCGCCGTTTCTGCGGGCGCCGGAGCAGGCGCACTTCGGGCTGCTCGGCTACCACGCCGGCCGCGATCCGGGCGGGCTGGGGCAGCTCCTGACGCTGAAGGCCGGATTCATCTCCCGCTTTGTGCAGGCTTATCTTCTCTTCACCCTGCTGGCGCTGGCGGCGCTGTGTTCAAAGCCGTCGGTGAAAAAGCAGCACCCGGCGGCACAGCTGCTGTGGTGCTGCGGGATTGCGATTTCGCTCGTGCACGGCACCGCTGCGTTTCCGTACGACGACTACCAGGCGATTGCCTATCCCATCCTCGCGGCGGCCGTCGTGCTGACGCTCCTGCCGAAGCTGCCGGAGCAGTGGACCGTGCCGGCGCTGACCTTCCTGTTGCTGGCTTCCGTAGGCGCTGCTTTTTCGTCGCCCATCAACCAGGATTGGTTTGTCCGCGGGCGCGACCGCATCTGGTGGCAGTTTAAGGAAAAGAGCGATCTGGCCCTGCTGCACGATGCCGCCGAAACCGTGCGTGAGCTGACGCCTGAGGGCTCGGTGCTCCTGACGCAGGATACCTATTTGGCCGTCGAGGCCGGCCGTTCCGTGCCGCGCGGCATGGAAATGGGGCCCTTCAGCTATTATCCGGAAATGACTTCCGAGCAGGCCGAACGGTTTCATCTGCTCAACCGCGAACGGCTTACGGCCGTGCTGGTTGATGCCGAAGCCCCGGCGGCGGCTTTCAGCGGCTACGGCCTGGCCATTGAATCGCCGGCCATTCGCGAGGTGGGCGCGGCGGATGCGGCTCTTTTCCGGGGTCTGGTTCTTTCAGCCTATCGGCTGGAGCGCACGATACCGCATTTCGGGCAGGCGCATACCGAGCTTAAAATTTATACGCACAAGGATGCCGAATGAAGCTGTCCATCATCATTCCCGCTCATAACGAGGAGGAGCGCCTGCCGGCCATGCTGGAGGCCTATGCCGCGTATTTTACTGAAAAATACGGCAATGAGGTTGAACTGATTGTGGTACCGAACAACTGCAGCGACCGCACGGCGGAAGTGGCTTCCGGTTTCCGGACGCGTTTTCCGCAGGTCCGGGTGCTCGATGATCCGGGGTTCGTGGGCAAGGGCGGGGCGGTGATGCTCGGCGGGCGGGCCGCCGCCGGTGAGCTGATCGGTTTTGTGGATGCCGACGGCGCCACGCCGCCGCGGGCGTTTGACGACCTGGTGGAACAGATCGGCTCCAGCGGGGGCATCATTGCCTCGCGCTGGATGAAGGGCTCTGAGGTGAGCCCTCGTCAGCCGTTGTCGCGCCGCATTTCTTCGCGCTGTTTTAACCTGATGGTGCGGGTATTGTTCGGGCTGCGGCTCACCGATACGCAGTGCGGCGCCAAGCTGCTGCGCCGCGACGTGATGGAGTTTGTGCTCGAAAACCTCGGGGTGACGAATTGGGCGTTTGATGTGGATATGCTGTTTCAGGCGCGCCGCAGCGGCGCGGCGGTGAGTGAGATTCCGACGGTGTGGCACGACCAGGCCGGTTCAAAGATCCAGATTGCCCGCGCCAGTGTGAACATGTCGGTGGCGATGATCCGCCTGCGTCTCTATTATTCGCCTTTCCGCGGGGCTGTGCGGCCGCTGGCCCGTATTGTGACCAAATTTATTCCCTATCGGCGCAAATGAAAAAACTGCTTGAACTGAAAACGAAATACAGCTTTGTGTGGGACAGCGGCCTGCTGATTGTGTCGGGCGGCCTGACCGGGCTTCTTTTTGCGGTATTCCACGCGGCGATGAAGCGGATGCTCGGCACCGTGGATTATGCCTCGGTGGTGGCGCTGCTGGCCCTGCTCAACGTGATGGCCCTGCCGGTGGACGCGATGCGGATGACCATTTCGCGCTTTGTGGCCGAGCACATTCATAACAATGCCGGCGAGGTCTGGGTCACGATTTACAAGCGGGCGATTCGGCGCATTACGATGGTCGGCCTTGCGGCGATGATCGGCTGGATTGTTTTTGCGGTACCGCTGAAGCGTTTTTTCAAGGCGCCGTCGGTGGAGGCGCTCATCATCCTGGGCATTATTGCGGTGGTTCGTTTGTATATGCCGGTGATTACCGGGGTGCTGCAGGGTTCGCGGCGTTTCGGGGTGCTGGCGGTGTGCAATACGCTGCAGCCGGTTTTCCGGGTGGTTTTTTCCGTGATCGTGGTCTGGCTCGGCGGACGAGTGGCCGGTGTGATGGGCGCCGTTGCGGTGAGTATTGTGCTGAGCATGCTGGTGGGCTGGATTCCTTTCCGCCGCATGGTGTCGGATATTGAGCCGATTTCGGGATACGACACGCGCCACATCTACCGCTACCTGGTGCCCGCCCTGATCGGCCAAGGCGCGTTCCTGCTGCTGATGAATTCCGATGTCATGTTCGTTAAGCGCTTCCTGTACGGGGAGTACGAGGTGTTGGTTCCGGCATACGCGCAGGCGGCCACGCTTTCGCGCGTTGTCTTTATGCTGTCGAAGCCGCTGACCGGCGCGATGTTCCCGCGTGCGGTCAACTCTTCGCGTCCCGGACTGTTTTTCGGGCCGCTTGCCGCGGCGCTGCTGTGTTCCGGCGGCCTGGCGCTGCTGCTTTCGTTTTTTCCGGAGATCCCGTTTAAGTTAATGTACGGTACGGATAATCCGGAATGCTTCCGCATTGCCCGCATGTATATCTGGGCCGCGCTGCCGCTGTCGCTTTCCGGGATGACCGTGAAATACCTGCTGGCCCGGCATCAGATCCGCTCCTGCCTGCTGATTGTTTTTCCGGTGGGCATCTATCTGCTGCTGCTCTTTTTCTTCCACCGCACGCCGGCCCAGATTATCAGCTGCCTGGCGGTCGGGAGCTGGGGATCGCTCCTGCTGCTGCTCGGAGCCGTTTTCCGCACCATTCGAACCACGGAGGCTGCATGAGCCGCATGCGTGAGGTCCGCAAAATCCTGATTGTCTCGCTGGCCGGTGCCGGCGATACGCTGATGGCGACCCCGTTCATCAGCGAACTGCGCCTGGTTTTTCCCGATGCAGCGATTGATGTGCTGACCATGCAGGGGGCGGTGGCCCGGGATATCCTCAAAGGCAATCCGAATGTGTCGGAGCACCTGCATCATGATTTTATGCATGAATCGAAAGGCCGCACACTGCGGTTCTGCCTGGGGCTGCGTAAGCGCCGCTATGATCTCTCGTTCACCGTGATGCCCCAGAACCGGCTGGAGTATAATGCGGTGACGTGGCTGATCGGGGCGGCCGAGCGGTTCGGATTCCGGTTCCGCATACCGTGCGGGGCCGGCGGCCGGCTGCTGCTCACAAAGCTGATTGATGAAAAAGAGGAACACCTGGCGGAAAATAACCTGCGGCTGATTACGGAAGGCCTGGGCCGCCCGCTGTCCGGAAACCCTTTGCGGCTGACGCTGAATCCCGGAGCGGAGAATCAGACGAAAGCCGCGGCTTATTTGGAGGAGCTGGGCGGCGCCGGACGCTGGATCGGAATCCATCCGGGATCCGGCATGACCAAGAATTTGGCCTTGCGCCGCTGGGCACCGGAAAAATGGGCTGCGCTGTGTAAACTGCTCGGCGCGGATGCATCTACACGCATTCTTTTGTTTGGAAGCCCCGAGGAAAAAGATCTTCGCCGGGCGATTATGCAGCAGAGCGGCTTGACGGGGGACCGGATTCTTGAAGCCCCGGCCTGGCCGATCCTGCAGACGGCGGCGCTGATTGAGCGCATGGATGCCTTTGCCTGCTGCGATACGCTGCTGACGCATATTGCCGCGGCGGTAAAAGTGCCGCAGGCGGTTATTATGGGGCCGACGCCGCATTGGTCGGTGGCGCCGTATGCAGCGCCGCACCGGATTATACGGCTTGGGCTGCCGTGCAGTCCGTGCTACGGATATTCCAAACACGGCATCGTGTGTACCAATGAGCGGAAACTGCAGTGCCTCACAGATATTGCTCCGGAGCAGGTGCATGCCGCCCTGCTTGACCTGCTGGGCCGGTAAACCTTTACAAAGGATATGAATCAGGGATGAAAAAACTAAGTTGGACGAATTGGGTGCCGGTGCTGTTCCTGGCGCTGGCGTTTCTGTTTTTCTGGGAAGTGTGGTTCCAGGGCCTGTCGATTCAGGGCATTGACGATAACTACAGCATGCGGCTGCTGCTGAAGCGCAGTATGGGGGCGTTTTCCGATTCGACCTGGAACCCGACGTATTGGCTCGGTTTCGGCGGCGTTCGGTCGGTTCATACGCGCATGCTGTTTTTCAGCCTGTTTCCGGAGCAGTGGAACCTGGCCGTCTGCCTGACATTCTCCATGTTTTCCGCGATGACGGGAATGTACTGCTTCCTGCGCCGCTATGAGCTGGGCGCCCTGCCGGCGGTTTTCGGCGCGGCGGCCTATGGATTTGCACCGCACTTCATCACGCTGGTCTATCCCTGCCACATTGATACCATCTGCCAGATGGCCTTCACGCCCTGGCTGTTTTACTTCCTGTCGCATACGTTCGGGCGGCAGGCATCCGGCTGGAAAACCATTCTGGCGGCGCTGACGGCCGGCGCCTTCTGGGGCATGGTGCAGAACGATGATGTGCAGCGCGGACTCTATTTTTCGGTTTTCGCCGCCGGCTATTCGCTTTTCCTGATCGTCGAGCAGCTGAAGGCCGATGAAGCGCGCATGAAATCCGCCCGAGGCATTGCGGTTCGAGTGGTGCTGGTTGCGGTTATGTTCCTGAGCATTTTCGCCAATAACCTGGTCAAGCAGCTCGGCGGTGCGCGGGTGAAGGGAAAACAGGCCGGGGTTTCAGAATCGGGAGCAAAGGTTGAGAGCGAGAAGTGGGCCTTTGCAACCGGCTGGTCGCTTAACCCGAAGGAGCTGGCCGACAGCCTGGCCCCGGGATATCACGGCATGACCACCGGCGATCCGGAGCGGCCGTATTGGGGGGAGCGCCCCATTGCGCACAGTAACGATTCCCTCGGCTTCTTTGTGGTTATTTTCGGGCTGGCCGGTTTGGCGGCCTCGTTCCGGACGTCGGGGGCTGTACGCTTTTTTGCGCTGAGTGCGCTGTTGGCGACCCTGCTGGCCTTCGGCGGCTATATGCCCGGCAAGCCGCTGTTCTGGCTGTGGTATCACCTGCCGATGATGGACAAGATGCGTGCACCGGTGAAGTTTATGAGTGTGACGGTCTTTGCGCTCTCCGTGCTCAGCGCCTTCGGGTTCCGCAGCCTGTATCTTGCCGTCACGGAACAGAACCGCAAGGTGCTGCTGGCCTGGCTCTATGGTTTCGGAGGCCTGCTGGCGGTCGGCGTCTTCTGGCTGATCGGAGTGTCGGCCGGCGGGAATACAATCGTCGAGGCCGCCGCGCCGCGGGTGGGGGCCCAGGCGGCAGAGGCGGCGCAGGCCGGGGCCGTGAAGGCCGTAACTGCGATGGTCTGTTTTGCGTTGGCGGGTTCCGGATTGTCCGCGGCCGCGGTTTGGGGGCCGAAGAAGCAGGCGGTGCTGCGCTGGCTGCCCGTCGGATTTATCCTTCTCCTGCTGTTGGACCTGGTATCCATCGACCGCTTCTATTTCAAACGCAGCCTGTTTGATCCCGATGCCTTTTACCGCGGGGACGACATCATCAGTTTCCTGGAGCAGGATACTGAGCCGCACCGGGTCTGCACGACGCTGAAAATTATGCATCAGGGCCGGATGGCGCCGCTGTCGCTGATGGCCAACGGCGGCATGTATATCACCCACCTGTTTCCCTATTTCGGGATCGAATCGATGGACAGCATTCCGCGCTCGCGGGTGCCGCGCGACTACAGCAGCTTTTTCGAGCAGCATCTGTCCGGATTCCCGCAGGAGCGCGCTCCGCTGCAGATCGTCGAAAAACTGGTGGACCAGCAGCTGGATCTCTGGCGTCTGGGCAACGTGAAGTATGTGCTGACGGATGGATTTTTGTACGGCATTTCGCAGCAGCCGCTGCAGGTTTTTGAAACGCTCAAGGCGCATCCGGCCCTGGAGCTGTGCCATGTGGGGAACGACTTGAGCGGCCGGCAGACTGCCGTCTTCCGCGTGAAGCAGTTCCTGCCCCGTGCGGCCGTCTATTCCGATGCCGATGTGCTCAATAGTGCGTATACGGCCGCGGAGATCGTGGAGCAGCGGCCCGGATATGTCCGTCTCAAAACGAGCCCTGCCGAAGCGTCGGTGCTGGTTTGGTCGAGCCGTTTCCATAAAGGCTGGCAGGCCGAGGCCGGCGGAAAAGACCTGGAGCCCTTTGCCGTTGAAGGTGCGCTGACGGGTCTTCATATTCCGGCCGGCCCGCAGGAGATCGAACTGACCTTTGCGCCGAAAAGCGCGGCCAGAAAGCTGTCGTCGTTTGCGGTTGTTTCGGGGCTTGTGCTGCTGTGCGCCTGGGCGGCGGTTTCCTTGCGGAAAGCAAAGGAACGGTAATATCCGATGGTGCTGTCTGATCAGTATAAGTTTGCCTTTGTGCATATCCCGAAATGCGCGGGATCGAGTGTGCGGAAACTCTGCGAAGGGATCTGTGATCCCGCGCTCTCCCAGAAGTTCTATCAGCACGAGCAGCTCGGAAAGCTGCACTTCACCCATCTGCCGCTGTGGGTGCTGCGGGACTATTTCCCGGAGATTTTCGAGCGGTTTACGGCCTGTGAAAGCTTTGCGGTGGTTCGGGAGCCGATGGACCGTTTTTGTTCGTCGGTGCTGCAGCGGTGCCGGGAATTCCTGAACCTGCCCAGCGGCGATATCGAGCCGAAGGCTTTGATCCAGGCGGCCGAGGAGGCCATGCACCATTTTGAGCAGGACCCGCGGAGCATCGACTACCGGTTTGTTCATTTTATTCCCCAGAGCGAATATATCCTGCTCGACGGCCGGCAGCTGGTGGATCACATCGATCCGATGGGATCGTTTGAAAACCTGAACCGGTTTTTTGAGGCCCGGGGTTTGCCGACCCTCGATGCGGCCTTGCAGGTGAATGTCAGTATGCAGCCCGCGAACCGCATGTTTAAAGCCTGCATCGGTGCAGTCCGCCCGCTGGTCCTGGCGGTACTGCCGGGAACGCTGCGGGGATTGATCTGGCGGAAGCTGATTGCCTGCGGGGTGTATAAACCGCTTGAGGACGATATCTACGCCCCGCTGAAAAACAACGAGCGGATTGCGGCCTTTGTGAAGCAGTTTTATGCCCGGGATTTTGAGATCTATCGGCGGGTCATGGCGGACAGCGGTGTGAAGAAAGGTTAGTCCATGAAGATTTTGATTGTTACGCCCAGTTATTTTCCGGTTCGGGGCGGCGGGGAGCAGGTTATTTATGAGCTGGCCTCCCGCTATGCGAAGACCCATGAGGTGCATATCGTGACTCCGCAGCTGCCGGATGCCCCGAAGGAGGAAACTGATGGAAACCTGCGCATTTTCCGCTTTCCCATGATCCGGCAGACGCTGCTCGATGCGGTCAGCGGTCAGATGGTCTTGAGCCGCCTGCTGCCGAAACTCCATGCGGAGCACGGCTATGATTTTGTGCAGATGTTCTTCTTCTATCAGCTCGGCGGCGCGGTGGTCCGCTTCTGTCGGAAAAACCGGCTGCCGCTGCTGACGACCCTTGCCGGATGGGATACATACGATCCGGTGCGGCCGGTTCCGGCGCTGTTTAACCCGTATCTGGCCTGGGTGATGAACCACTCCACCGACTGCGTGACCTGCTGCCGGCATATGGCCCGTTCTGCCGTGAAGCAGGGCTGCAGCACCCCGCCGAAGGTCATTCCGCACGGCACCTCCATGCTGACGGCGACGTCCGGCCGGGTGGAGATTCGTCAGAAATACGGGATCGCCACTGAAAAGAAAATCATCCTCTCCGTGCAGCGTTTGGCACCGCGCAAGGGGCTGGATCTGTTGGTCGATGCCGCCGCGGCTGTTGGCCGTGATGACGTGGTGTTCCTGGTCTGCGGCAAAGGGCCCGACCTGGAAAAACTGCAGCTGCGCGCAAAGGAGCGCGGGGTTGAGCAAAAAGTTGTGTTTGCCGGATTTGTTCCCGACGATGAATTGAAGGACCACTACGAACAGTCGGATCTGTTTGCGCTGCCGAGCCTGTACGAAGGGTTCGGCGTGGTTTATGTGGATGCGCTAAACTGCGGCCTGCCGGTGGTGACAACCACCTGCGGCGGCCCGGAAGATATTGTCGACGATACCAACGGCTTCCTCGTTCCCGTCGGCGACCTGACGGCGTTCACCGGTGCACTCAGCCGCGCTCTGGAGCGTAAATGGGATAGGGCTCAAATCCGCACAGATGCGCGGAAATACGACTGGGACTCTATTGTGGAGCAGTACGAAGCGTATTTTACGGCCGGTTCCTAGCGGCGGTGACTTCATGAGGCGGGGCGTTGATACGATGAGGTATTTTTTTGCGGTGAATAAGAAAAGAATTTGGCTATCTGCGGTTCTCTTGACTGTGTTTTATCTGCAATGCGGCGGCCGTAGTTTTGCGATGTCGAGCAGCGGATCGGATGTCGCAGTCCGGCCTAATATACTGTTTATCATGGCTGATGATAGGGGCGTTGCCGCTTTTTTGAGTTTTCCTTCCAGGTTGTTTGCCAAGGAAAACTCGCATTTAAATCTGTCTAGGTTTATGGGCGCAGGTCAGTGTCTCTTTCGATTTAATAGAACGGTTAATGCTATGATTCCGATGACCGCAGGAATGAAAATTTTTTCGCGGAAAAAGGGCGGGAATGACGGCGCATTTTCTTTTGCAGCGATGCCCTGCTGATATTCCTTCCCGAGAATGCTTTGCCAATATTCCTGATTCAGTTTCATGAGTTGCGCGGCAACATCAGGAAACTCTTCAGTCAGATTTCTTGATTCTCCCAAATCATTCAGAATGTCATAGAGTTCAATTTTTTCTCCTCTAATTACCAGCTTCCATTGGTCTTTGCGTATAGCTTCGGTACCTCCGGATTTCCAGCAGAAGCTTTCATGTTGGGAAGGTGCACTTGCTGATTGGATGATCGGCACCAGACTTTTTCCATCGAGTTTATGCATTGCAGGTTCAAGCTCGCAGAGCTCTAAAATGGTCGGATACCAGTCGCATCCCGTGGCGAACTGTTCTCGAATCTGGCCTTCTGGGATATGGCCCGGCCAGGAGATTATGGCGGGTATACGAAGTCCCCCTTCATAAAGGCTGAATTTAGCGCCGCGGTACGGACCGGAATTTCCTCCGCCGCTGTGGGCTCTTACCTCAGTCGATGCGCCGTGGTCCGATTGAAATATAAAGATCGTATCTTTCGTTAGGTTTAGGTCTTCGACTGTTGCAATCAACTCACCAATCCGTTCGTCCATGGTCGACAGAAATGCTGCATAAAGATTGCGCGGGTATTCGAGATCCTCGTAATACGTTAGCCATTTGGGTGATCCCTGATAGGGGTAGTGGGGAGTATTCATCGCGAAATAAATGAAGAATGGTCTATCTTTGTTTGTGTCGATAAATTCGCGCGCTTCTTGGACCATGAGGTCAGGGAAAAACTGCCCGTTGAGGAAAATTTCCTGACCGTTGCGCCAGAGATCATGCCTGTTCGGACCGTTCCAAAAAAAGAAATGTGAATAATTATCTATGCATCCATTGAGGTGTCCGAAGCTGTGATCGAATCCCTGTCCGTTTGGTCTGGTTTCTGCCGTGTGCCCGAGATGCCATTTTCCAATTTGAGCTGTTGCATAGCCGGCTTTCTTGAGTTCCTCAGCGATAGTGATCTGGGAAGCCGGCATGCCGACACTGCCTAGTTTGACATTGCCGTTGAGTCCGCCGTGCTGCGGTGTGCGTCCGGTCATTAGTCCAACGCGTGAAGGCGAGCAGACAGGTGCCGCTGCATAGAATTGGGTGAAACGCACTCCTCGATTTGCCAATGAATCCATGTGAGGTGTCGTAAGATCCTTGGCCCCGTAAATGTTCATGTCGATAGAGCCTTGGTCATCAGTGAAAATGATGATGACATTTGGTCGCCGAGCAAAAACTGCAGTCGCCAGAAGTGTGAAAATTAACAAACAAAACCGATTCATAAGATAGCTCCCTGCCTTGGAGTCGAGATGAGCGCTTCAGGCTCGTTTAAATACTTTCGTCAGTTTATCCGGGCTGTTGGTATATTATAAAATACAGACTTTATGATATAGATATATGCTACAGTTTTATGACGAAAACGAGGGAAGGAAATAGAGTGTGAATAATGCTGTGGTCTTTCGGTTACTTTTTAATGAGTATTGGCCTAGGTATAGTGTATGACATGAGCTCATAGATCTGCAGGAAGATCCTCATGAATTAAATAATCGGCATGGGCGGGCAGGTTACGCAAAACAAACAGACGCGCTGAAGAGCGGATTCAGAAATCGGCGGATTTCCAAATCGATACCGCTCAGAAAGAAGAATGGCAC
The DNA here is from genome assembly GCA_041582935.1 of Pontiella sp. Classification (GTDB taxonomy): domain Bacteria; phylum Verrucomicrobiota; class Kiritimatiellia; order Kiritimatiellales; family Pontiellaceae; genus Pontiella. The sequence goes on along the minus strand of JBFHGU010000029.1, from coordinate 26,038 downwards.
TGATGTGCTGTTGACCATGCTTGTGCTTCTTGAAATCGTTCTGCGGGAATGGGCATCTCGTTCAGGATGACTTGTCAGCAGAAATCCGTCTGGCCGACGATCCGGAAGGTTTCTTCTCCGACGTGTTCCCAGGTGTGGCGGCGGCCGGCCTCGAAGGCGTCTTTGGCCAGCTTGGCCCGGCGCGGTTCGTCGGCGATCAGGTCCACGGCGGTTTCGGCTAGTGCTGCGGCATCCTGCATGGGCACTTTGATGACACCTTGGTCGAATACATTGTGGATCGGCGCGTCAAATGCGACGACCGGCAGCCCCATGGTTAAGGCCTCGACCATGACATTGCAGTAGCCCTCGAAGTGGCTGGTCATCAGGTAGGCGCGGGCCTTCCGCAGTGCGGCAAATTTTTCTGCATCAAACAGCGGTCCGAGCAGGCTGATGTTTTCCTGCAGTCCGTGCTGGGCAATGAGCTGTTTTACCTTGTCTTCGATAGCGGTCGGGCCGCCGCCGATCACCGCCAGTTTGAAGTCCGGTTTACGGGTGCGCATTGCGCGGGCGGCGTCAATCAGATCGAACAGCCCTTTCTGGGCATGGAAACGTCCGAGCCAGGCGAAGTCGTATTCAAAGGGGCCGGGATTGGGTGCGTCGGCACGGAATGCGGGGGCTACACCGCTGTAGGGGTAGATGAGTTCGTAGCCGCATTTCGGAAAGAGCTTGGGAATCAGTTCCGCATAGTACGGGTTATGCGAGATCGTCCTGCCGGCGGGCGACATGAGCCGCGCGCAGAGCCGCTGGCTGAGCCAGTAGTGGATCAGGGCGGGGTCGGGCAGGTTGAACTGATTTGTAAACTGACCCCCGTAGCCTTTGAAGAGGTCGGGGCAGATCATGTGAATCCAGTAGAACATACGGCAGCCGGCCTTGGTTGGGATCAGGCCGGGGATGGTATTGACGAAGAATTCATTGTGCAGGATGACGACATCGTCCTTTTTCCAGTCGATCTTTTTCAGCAGCGGACGGACGGCTCGAATACGCTGGAAATAGGCTTTAAAAAGTTCGAGCCCGTCCGGTTTCCGGCAGCAGTCCGGCACCGTCATGAAGGTTAGGTTTTTTTGCTCCTGCAGGCCTTTTTCCTCATAGACCGCGCGGCAGCGCTCGGTCGTGATATGAATATTTTCAACGGGCTTGGCGGTGAAATACCTGATGGTTTCAAAGGTGCAGTTGTCGCCGCCGGACCATCCTTTGGTATAAGCCAGATCTATATGAAAAATGCGCATGTCAGTATTCTTTATGATTCGGGGAGCAGGGCATATCCGAAGCTTTTAAGCAGCGGTTTGTCGAGCGCGTGGTTAATGGTCCGTACGGCGGCGGGCGAGAGCTCAGAGCGCCATCGCTCGTTCAGGTAGTAGTCCTGATAGAATTCGGTGTCCTTTTGGTCGCCTTTTGTCGACTGCTGATAATTGATGAAGGTGCCGCTTTTCCGGGAAAGGGAAAATTTTTCGGCAATCTGATCAATCGTTTGCTCGGGGCTCGTTAGGATTCCTTCGGAAGTCAGGTTCATCGCACCGATGGATCGGAGCTGTTTGTAGGCCTTGTTTTTAACGTTCCACAGCTCGACGGGGCTGCTTAGGCCGCGGTCCAGGTTTTCACGGGCCGCGGGAATCCAGGGGGTTTTGAGGAATTCCTCAAAGGTGAGCTGTTTTGTGTGATACTGCTGGTAGGGCCGGCGGTGCAGGGAGAGCAGCCAGGCGTAAGGGTTTTTGGTGATCGTGACGACGGCCACGCCTTTTTGGATTAGGCGGTGTTCGGCTAGTTCGTCCGCCGGTCTGGGGCACATATGCTTCCAGCCGAGGTTGCGGTGGGAGGTCATCTGGAAAAAGCTGTTCCGGATCCACTCCTTACCGGGAAGGATGTACTGCAGATCGGCAAAAAATTTGGGGATTGTTCCCGGCAGCTCCTCGGCCTCCAGGTTGAGGTGGATGAGCCGGCTGAGGTAGCGGGAGTTGGTATTGCGCTCGCCGTATATTTTAATAAATTTTTTCATTCCGTTTTCTTACGGCGCCGCAATGGCTGAAGTGAGGCCGGCTGCAGGAAAGGCCTGACGTTTATTCAAATTTATAATCCAACAACTCAATTTCTTGAGCGCAGGCCTGGGCGACCATTTCCTTTTCCTGTTCGGTATACATCTGCTGCCATTCCCGCGTTTTCGGCCGCGTATGCATTTTGGTCGCCGGAAGCAGCTTTTCATCAAACGGGATGCCGATTTTCCCGCAGGCTTTTTCCAGATCCTCGGCAAGGTGTTCAAAGCGGCCGACAAAATCGACGGCCAATTCGCCATTGATCGAATAGGCCTTGAAACTTTGGGGAAACCGCCCTCCGCAGATCTTGCGGCTGAAATCCTGGTCCCGCTGGCGGCCGAGCCGCTTGAGCCAGTAATAGGCCGATACGGCTTTGTCCCACGGATTGCGGTCAAAGCAGAATTTAAAGTAGGAGTTCCAGATCTTCTCGCCGACCCGGTCTTTTACGGCGACCGCCGGAATGTGTTCATAATACTTCCGCCCCAGGAAAAAACGGCCGGTATTGACCAGGGCTTTTTTGGGGCCGTAATATTTAAAGTCGGGCAGGGGGTTGAAGAACCCGTTGTAGTTCTGGGGCGTCTTGGTTTTCAGCTTTTTGACATCCGGAACCCGTTCCTTGGTGATGATGTCGTCCGGACCGCAGAATTTGGAGAGGTAGAGTTCCACGCTGGAGCTGGCGGTTTTGGCCACCTTGATGAAAATGAATTTATGTTTGTGCGATATGATCATCGATTCACCTTTCCTGCCCCGTTACGTGCCCCGCGCTGGCTGCGGCTTGTTCGAATAAATGGTCGATAATAAGAGATTCGCGGTGCTGGAAGCCAGCTTTTGTTGCGCTTTCTCCGCGCGGCCGGCTTTTGCGGGGGCAAACTTATTCGCGTTCGGCGGCGGGAATCCGGAGTGGCTGCAGAATCATCTCGGTTTTACCCATGCCCTTGGCGTACCCTGCAGGAAAATTCACACCCTCTAACGGTTAACGCTAAAGCGGAGCATACCGGATTCCCCTTAATCTAACCTTAAGAAATGACCTGTTAACGTCAGCGCCCTCTGTTGGGAAAATAGAATCAGCTGAATTCCTCAGGACGGCTTATGACGGACGCTTATGGCCTCTGCAATGGCTGATACAGCAGCGTACCGGGACAAGAGATAAGGACCGTAATGAACAAGGCAGGCAAATGGGTATTGGGAGGCATCTGCATAGTTTCGGCGTTGGTCTTCGGTGCGGTCGTGGCGGAATTCCAGCTTTCGCCGCTCTATGACTTTTTCGGCCAGGCGTTCAGTGCGGCCAGTGCACTGAAGATCAAGACGTTTGAATATAACCAGACGCGCAGCACCGACCTGTGGGTGCCGACGCGCTCCGCCGCCGCGGGCGTGACGCGCTGGGATAAGGCGCAGGCTTTCAACGGCTACACGTTTATTCTTTCGGCCCACGCGCAGCAGGCGCAGCTGATCGATATGAAGGGGCGCACGGTCCATACCTGGGCAATGCCCTTCCGCAAAGCCTGGCCGACCCATCCGCACCTGAAGCACCTCGTTGAGCCGAACTATACCGCGTGGCGCCAGGCGGTGCTGATGCCTAACGGGGATGTGATTGTCGTCTACATCGGGCAGGGCGCGGCCCCCTGGGGCTACGGCCTCGCCCGGATCGATAAGGATTCCAACGTCCTCTGGACGGTCAATGACCATTTTCACCACGACGTCACAGTGGGGGAGGACGGCAATATTTATTCGCTCGTTCACCGGATTTCCAACGAAAAGGTGCCGGAGCTCCCCGAAATTAAACAGCCCTATTTCCGGGACTACATTGTGGTGGTTTCCCCGGATGGAAAGGTGCTGCGGGAAATCGACCTGTTCGATGCCGTGGTCCGCCGGTTTAAAGAGACCGGGGAGGAGACCAAGCTCTATTCGTTTATCTACCGCCGCAACGGCGATTTCCTGCATACCAATACGGCCAAATACATCCCGGCAGGTTTCGCCGCCGGAAATCCGGCGCTTGAAGAGGGGCAGATCCTCGTCTCCTTCCGCAGCATGAGCATGGTCGCCGCCGTGGCGCCGGAAAGCGGCGAGGTAGTCTGGACGCTGCAGGGGCCGTGGAAAAACCAGCACGATCCCGATATGCTCCCCAACGGCAACTTGCTGATCTTCGACAACAAGGGGCGCCGTGTGGTCGGCGGCAAGTCGGCCGTTATGGAATATGACCCGGTTGAGGAAGAGGTGGTCTGGCTCTACACGGGCATGAAGCACGATTTCGACAGCAGCATCCGCGGTGTCCAGCAGCAGCTGGCCAACGGAAATATCCTGATCACCGAATCCCAGGGCGGCCGCATTCTTGAGGTGACGCCGGACAAGAAGCTGGTCTGGGAGTGGGTCTCGCCCTTTAAGAGCTCGCCCGATAAAGCCTTCACCGCGGTCGTTATGGGCGGCTTCCGCTTCACAAAAGACGAACTGCCGTTTCTGAAAGAAAAATAGACGTGATGGAAAAACTGTTTACAGCTGCAGCATGGATTGGGCTCGGATTCCTGGCGTTTTTTGCCGGAATCCTGATCGGCGAGTACGATGTCCAGCCGTTCCGGGCGCTGCTCAAGCCGGTCTATGCGGCCGCGGATAAGGTTTTGGACCGGCCGCTCGACCGCGGGCTGCTTATCAACTCCGGCATCTGGAATGCATCGAAAACCTCGAAAACAGGCGTGACGGTCAACCGCAGCGCCCTGACCGCCGGCGGTTACACGCTCATCTCCTCCGGGCATGCGCAGCAGGCATTCCTGTACGATATAGACGGAAACATAGTGCATGAATGGAGCCTGCCGTTCCGCGCGGCCTGGCCCGAAGCTCCGCACGTTGATGAGCCGGCTGATCCCGCCCTGATTTACTGGCGGGCCATGCACCTCTATCCCAACGGTGACCTGCTGGTGTCGTATGAGGCCATGAGTGATGTCCGCGGTTACGGCCTGGTGAAAATGGATGCGGATTCGAACGTCATCTGGACATGCAGCGAACGCACCGGCGGCAGCTTCTGCGTGGACGAAAACGGCTTTATTTACGCCGTGGTCCGCAGGATCCGCAGCAAACCGCTGGCGGCGCTGCCGCAGATTGTGGCCCCGTTCATCGACGATGAACTGGTGGTGCTCTCGCCCGAGGGCGAGGTTTTGCGCCGCTGCAGCCTGACGGATCAGCTGGTGCAGCTGGTCGGCGGCCGTAATCTCACTTTCCTTGACCCTACTCCGGCCGGCGCGCTGGGCACCGAATCCGTTGCGCGGGTAACACCGAAACTGGCGGCCAAGCTGCCGCAGGTTGAGGCCGGCGACCTGCTGATTGCCATGAAGTTTGCCGATATGCTGGCCGTGCTCGATAAAGACGACCTGCAGATGAAGTGGGTGAGTTCCGGCCCGTGGAAGCGCCCGCACTGCGCGCAGGCATCGCAGTCCGGCAGCATTCTGGTGTTCGACAACCGCGGTTTTGAGTCGCGCGGCCTCAAGTCCGGGGTGCTGGCTTTTGATCCCGCGCTGAAAAAAGTGACCTGGGCTTATGCCGGAAACCAGGGCCGCCCGCTGAGCAGCCGGCGCTGGTCATCGGTGCAGGAGCTGCCGAACGGCAACATGCTGATTACGGAAACGCAGGGCGGCCGGGTGCTGGAAATGACGCCCGAACGGCAGGCGGCCTGGGAATGGTCCAGCCCCTATCGGGCAGGAAATGATAAGGCCTATGTGGCCTGCGTCTGGGGCGGTAAGCGCTATGCTGCCGCTGATCTTGATTTTAAATTTAATACTGGAGGTAAAAAATGGTTTTAGCTTATGTGGGTCCGGGCGCCGGACTGAGTGCTTTGGGAGCGCTGTGGGCGCTGATTGCAAGTGTTGGTATCGCGTTCGGTCTGATCCTCATCTGGCCGTTTCGGTTCCTGATCCGCAAAATCCGCGGTAAAGGCAAGACGGCCGCAACCAGGACGGAGAACCCGTCCGATGGCTGAGACGGGACTGCTGGGGCTGCCTTTTCCGTTTTTTGCCGCGGTCGACGGCGTTGCGGCGCGCATCATTACGCCGGCCGGATCGATTATATTCTGGTCGCTGCTCTGTTCCGCGGCGGTGATGTTTCTCTATCGGCTCTGCTCCCCGCAGGCGAAGCTGAAGGAAATTAAAGTCCGCATGCGGGAAATCCAGGGTGCGATGATGCAGGATCCCGATGATCTGTCGGCAGTGCTCAAGCTGTCCGGCGAGAACATCCGGATTGCGCTGCAGCGCGTGGCGTTCACCTGTATTCCGACCTGCATTGCAGTCATTCCGCTCTTTTCCATCACCGCCTGGATTAATTCGGTATACGCCTATGAAACCCCGCGCGCCGGCGCGGAAATCAGCTGTACAGTCTATCCCGCAGACGCGGTGCTGACGGTTTCCGCCGGGGCCGGCCCGGCGGCCGCTGCGCCGGGCACGGTTGTGATTCCTGAGGGCTGCGGGCAGCTGCTGGTATCGGCGGCCGGTTCGGCCGGCTCGGCGGCGCTGGCTTTGCCTCCGGTTTCAAATCATCTGGCGCATAAAAACCTGCGGCACTGGCTGCTGGGAAATCCGGCCGGCTATCTGCCGGCGGGTATTGCTGCCGATGCGGTGGAGTTCGGTTTTGAGCGCCGGCAGTTCCTGGGGTTCGGCCCGTCATGGCTGCGCGGCTGGGAGGCGCTGTTTCTGATCGGGATGTCGGTTTTTTCGATCGCGCTGAAGATTGTGATGAAGATTGAGTAAAAGCGGCGGTGGGCAGTGAGTAAAAAGAGAGTTAAAAGCGCGGTATCCGGGGAAGTTCAGTTGCTGAGTTCGCTGGTGTTCCGTGCGCCGTCGGTCTGGAAAAAGCTGGGGCAGCTGGAGTCCGCCTATCTGCGGGAACGGCTCGATGCGGTGGAAGTCAAGGCGCCGATATACGTCACCGGTCTTGCCCGTTCGGGTACGACAATCCTGCTTGAATATCTCGCGCGGCATGCCGAGACCGCTTCGCATGTCTATCGCGATTTTCCCATGCTGTTCACGCCCTACGGCTGGCACCGTTTCCAGCAGCTGGCGGCCGGAGGGAAACCGCCGGCGGGCGCGCTGGCGGAGCGGACGCATCGGGACGGAATTAAAGTGGGGCCGGACAGTCCGGAGGCGATGGAAGAGCCGCTGTGGATGCATTTTTTCGAGGGGCTGCATGATTCGGAGCAGTCCAGTGTGCTCGGGACGGATACGCAGAACAGCGCCTTTGAAACCTTTTATGACGATCACGTGCGCAAACTGCTGCTGATCAGGAGGGGCTCGCGCTATCTGGCGAAGGGCAACTATAACCTGAGCCGCATGCCCTATCTGCTGAAGCTCTACCCCGATGCGCGGTTTGTGGTGCCGGTCCGCGATCCGGTCTGGCACATCGCTTCGCTGCGCAAGCAGCAGCGCCTCTTTGATGAGCTCGAGGAAAAGGATCCCGCGGTCCTGCAGCATATGTGCCGCGTGGGGCACTATGAATTCGGCCAAAACCTGGCGCCGGTCAACTACAGCAATACGCCTGACTGCCGGGAGTTTTTTTTCCTGAGGGAGCAGGGCGAAGAGGTCCGCGCCTGGGCGCTGTATTGGAATGCCGCGCATGAATTCCTGCTCGAGCAGCTGCTGGATCCGGCGACGGGGCCGTCCATCCTAGTCGTCGATTATGAAGGCCTCTGCGGTAATTCCCCGGAGTGGCTGGCCCGCATCCTCGACCACAGCGCGCTGCCGCAGGATGAGGCGCTCATTCAGGACTTTTCGGAGCGGCTGCAGCCGCCTTCATATTACGATCCCGGTTTCAGCGCTGAGGAGCTTGGCATTATTCGGGAGCTGACGGGTTCGACCTATGAACAGCTGCGGTCGGCAGTCAGGCGCTGACGGCGGCGCGGTATTCCGGGCTGAGGTTAAAGTGGCAGGACATAAAGGTGCTCAGGACGGCATGAACCGCGGTGCGCTGGCCGGCGGTTAATTCGCCGCCGTTTTCCAAAGGGTGTTCCGCCGCGGCCCAGGACCGCAGGACCGCTAAAACGTCCGGCGGACATTCCAGCGTCGGCAGTTTCTTTTCCTTGGCGCACGGCCCGCACACGACACCGCCCTGCGAGGCGCAGAACCGCAGGCTGGTTTTTGCGGAACAGATGACACACCGCTCGAAGTTGGGCGCGTGGCCGTGGGCATCGCAGAACTTCAGTTCGGCCCAGGGCAGGAAGCCGGGTTTTGCCCCGAAATCCTGCGCGGCATCGAGCAGTTCCTCGAACAGTCCGAACAGTTCGGGGTGGGGCGCATCCTCGGGCGTGGTCCGGTTAAAGAGCACCGCGAGGTATGAGGCGGCCTGCATGGCCCGCCAATCGGTCCGGAATGCGGCGCGGCGCTCGAGCAGGGTGCACTCCTTGGCGGTGTAGAGGGTGCTGTTGGGCTTGGCGTAGTAGAGCAGTTCAGAGGTGCTGAAGAGTTCGTATTCGCCCAGAAAACGGCTCGTCGGCCGCAGTGCGCCTTTGAGGATGGTCGAGATTTTTCCCTGGAACCGCGTCAGCCAGTGCACGATATGCGAGGTGCTTGAATAGGGATAAACCGCCAGCGGTATGGCTGTGGCCCGAATAATCATGGCGCATCCTTCAGCTTGCGAGCCCGATCATCAGGATGGTTACCCCGTAATAGATCAGCAGCGCGAGAATGTCGTTGGACGAGGTGACGAAGGGGCCGGACGCCACGGCGGGGTCGATCTTCATCCGGTTGAGGATGACGGGAACGATTGCGCCGAAAACGGCGGCAAAGGCCATCGCGGAAAAGAGGGCGGTTCCGATGGTGAACGCCAGGTAGGTCGGTCCGAATGCGGTGGACTCCTGCCCGATTACGAAGCGGGCATAGAGCCCGAAAACAATACCGCAGATTGCGCCCATGATCGCCCCTGCTGTAATTTCGTGCAGCAGAATGCGCGGAATGTTTTTGGTGTGCCCGGTGCCGAGCGCAATGCCGCGGATGACCAGCGTGGACGACTGAATGCCGGTGTTGCCGCCCATGGCCAGGATGACCGGAACAAAAGCGCCGAGGATGGCCGCGTGGGCAACGTCCAGATAGGAGTGATAACTGCTGAGCAGCAGCACGCTGAAAAATCCGGTGCAGAGGGTAATCAGCAGCCACGGCAGCCGGCTCTTCGACGCATGGAACGGCGAAGAATATTCCAGCTCCGAATCGCTTGAACCCGCCAGCTTAAAGATGTCTTCCGAGGCCTCGTCTTCGATGACGTCCATGATGTCGTCCATCGTAATACGGCCGACGAGCTTGTTCTGCCAGTCGAGGACCGGCAGTGCACTGAGGTCGTATTTTGATGCCAGCCGCGCCACTTCTTCCTGGTCGGTATCGGTGTGGACCGAGATGGTTTCCTTTTCGGCGAGCGATTCGAGGGTGAGGCTGCGGTTGCCGTGTTTGAGCAGTTCCCAAAGCTGGATCCAGCCCGAAAGCCGGCCCTCGGTGTCGACCACATAGACATAATAAACCGGTTCATCGAGGTCCAGCGAGCCGATGTAATCCACCGCCTCCTGCGCCGTCATGCTGGCGCGCACGGCGACGAAGTCGGAGGTCATGATGCCGCCGGCGGTTTCTTCGTTGTACTGCAGCAGTTCGCGGACCTCTTCCGACTCCTCGTTCTCCATGAGCTCGAGGATGCCTTCGCGCTGCTTGTCTTCGAGTTCGCCCAGCACGTCGGCGGCATCGTCCGGCGCCATTTCCTCGACGATGTCCGAGATCTGTTCGTCGGTCAGCTCTTCAAGGATGTCGGCTTCGGTTTGGTCGTCGAGTTCCGCCAGGACATCGGGTTTGATGCTGTCGTCGATGAGTTCGAAAAGGTGGTTGTGCGTGCCGGCCGGGGCGTGGTTGATGATCTCCGCAATGTCAGCGGGGTGCAGTTCCTCAAAGAACTTCGGGATCTGCTCCCAGAGCTCGCCTTTGACGCAGAAATTAATCCGCTCCTGAATACGGTTGGTGTTCGACATGATGTGATCCAGTTGGGAAATTCTGCGAAACCATAGGGAATTCACCCGGGCAGGGCAAAGACATTAGTAGTCGGGATAGTGCGCCGGATACGTCCGCCCCGAATGCCGGCGCCAGTGCCGGTAGGACCAGAGCCAGAACTGCGGGTATTTCCGGATCTGGGCCGAGATGCGGTCTTCAATGGCCTGGGTCAGCTCCCGCGCAATTTCATCGGTATCGGCGGCCTTGTCGTAGGGCGGCGGCTCAAGGCTTTCGGTCACCTCGATGCGGTAGCTGCTGTCCGGCTGCGGCAGGCAGAAGCCGAGAAAGATCGGCGTGCCGGTCCGGTAGGCCAGTACGGCCGGCGCCGGCGAAACCGACATCGGCAGGCCCAGGAAATCGACCCAGATGCCGCCCTGGTTCGGGTGGGTATTCTGATCGAGCACAAAGGCGGTCTTGCCCTTTTTCCGCAGCCGGGCAATCAGGCTTTTGAGCGCGCCTCTCTGCGGAATAATGGTCTGGCCTGTTTTTTCGCGCTGCTCAATCAGGATGCGGTCGACGGTCTTGTTTTTCACGGTGGCGGCAATGCTGGCCAAATCGGCGCCGCGCAGGGCCGCTGCCTGGCCGATCACCTCCCAGCTGCCCATATGGGCCGTGATGCAGATGACCGCCTTGTCTTCAAAAAAGGAATCGACGAGGGGCGTATCGTCAAATATTGCAAACTTGCTGATGCGCTTTGCGGCGTTCCTGGAGAACCAGAAGACATCGAGCATCGTCATCATAAAGGTGGCGATCGAGGTGACGAAAATCTCCTTTTTCTCGGCCTCGGTTTTGGAGTCGCCGAATACGGCGTTGAGGTTGGTGAATGCATCGCGGCGCTCGCGGATCGGCAGGTGCAGCGCAATATGGCCGGCGGCGCGGGAAAAGGCGCTCAGGATGCGGCGCGGCAGGAAGGGAACGGTCCATTTCAGCAGGATATATCCGGCGGCTTCAAACGGGCGGCGGAGGGTGCGGCGGATCCGGTTGCGCTGTCGGCGCAGCTTTTTTTTAAGGTCGTGCATAGTGGTTTCCAAAAACGAGCGCAAACTTTATCGACAACCCCGCGGCAGACCAATATTTTTCGTGCCCTAGCTGTAAATCGAAGGAGAAGAGAATGAAACGTATCTTACTGCTGGCTGCCGCAGCCGGCTTCATGTTCGGCTGTCAAAGCGTTAAAGTGCATGAACCTGTCGAACCGGAAGCCGCGCCGGCCCCCGTTGAGGAATCGGTGGAAAAGCCGGCGGAACACGTTCAGGAAGCCGTGCCGGCCCCTGTTGCAGAACCTGTAGTTGAAGAAAGGAAAACAGTTATGATTCTAATGAAAACCACTAAGGGCGATATCACCTTGGAGCTCAATGAGGAAAAGGCCCCGAAAACCGTGGCGAACTTTCTCGCCTACGTTGAAGCCGGCCACTACAACGGCACGATCTTCCACCGCGTCATGGACGGCTTTATGATCCAGGGCGGCGGTTTTGATGAAGCCATGAATGAAAAACCGGCGCCTCACCAAGTTGAAAACGAAGCCAAGAACGGCCTCACGAACGACACCGGCACCATTGCCATGGCGCGCACGCCCGATCCGCACAGCGCCGGCGCCCAGTTCTTCATTAATGTGAACGACAACGCCTTCCTCAACTATCCGGGCCAGGACGGCTGGGGCTACTGCGTGTTCGGTAAAGTTGTCGAAGGCATGGACGTGGTGAACAAAATCAAAGGCGTCAAAACCGGTAATGCCGGCTATCACCAGAATGTGCCCGTGGAGCCGGTCACCATCACCGAAGTCACCGTGATTGACTAATCAGGCTGGCCTTAAAAAAATGAAAATGCCGGAACTTCCCAAGGCAGGGAGATTCCGGCATTCTTTTTGCCGTGAATGAGCGGGAAGAACAGCTGATCGAACAGATCCAGTCCAGCGGCTGGAAAGCGGTATGGGCCGTCACCGGCGGCGGGGCCGGGGCCGTGCAGGCCATGCTGTCGCACCCCGGGGCCAGCCGTTTTGTGCTCGATGTCCGCATTCCCTACAGCCCCGAAGCCCTTCAGGATTTCCTCGGAACAAAACCGGCATCCGCCTGCTCCGAGGAAACCGCGCGCCGGATGGCGGCCAAAGCGCTTGAAAAAGGCACGCTCGGCGTGGCCTGCACCGCCGCGCTGCAGACGAACCGCGCGCGCAAAGGCGCGGACCGCGCATTCATCTGCATTCAGTCCGCCCGGAAAACAGTCTGCGAAAAAATCGAAGTGCCGCCGGGAACGCGCACCGAGCAGGATGCCTTTGTCAGCGGCCGGCTGCTCACCCTGCTGGCCGAATACGGAGCGGCGGAATGAACCACCGCTGCGAACAGCTGCTGAACGGCAAGCTCGATCACCTGCTCATCGGCTGCGAAACCCTGCCGGATCCGCTGCTGCTCTATCCCGGCTCGTTCAACCCGCTGCATATCGGCCATACCGGACTGCTCCGCGCGGCCGAACAGCTCTCCGGGCGCCGCGGTCTGCTGGAACTTTCCGTCAGGAATGTCGACAAACCGGCGCTGGACCTTGATGAAGTGGAGCGGCGGCTCGAACACATTTTTGAACCGGTCGTCCTGACCCGGGCCCCGACGTTTATCGAAAAGGCGCAGCTCTTTCCCGGCGCGTGGTTCGCCATGGGCTGCGACACCGCCATCCGCCTCATCGACCCCAAATACCATCCCGACGTCCCCGCCGTATTGGAGCGGTTTCAAATGCTGGGTACGCGGTTCATCGTCGCCGGCCGGCTGTACAACGGCATTTTTCAGTCGTTGGAAAACGTCCGGATCCCCGCCGGGTTTGAGGAGCTTTTCATGCCGATTCCCGAGCAGCTGTTTCGCGAAGACATCAGTTCGACCGAGCTGAGAAACACATAAAAAAAGCACAAAGTCCGCCGAGCGGTCTTTGTGCTTTCTGTGCCTTTTTGCAACTGAAACTTACATCGCCGCAACGGCGGCGGCTTTCACCAGATCGCCCAGCTCGGAAGTGGAGGCGAGGATGTTGCCCTCTTTCCACAGGTCGCCGGAGCGGTAGCCGTCGGCGAGTACCTTATCAACCCCGGCGCGGATGGCGTTGGCGGCCTGGGTTTCGTTGAGGGTGTCGAGCATCATGGCGGCCGACAGGATCATGGCAAACGGATTGGCTTTGCCCTGTCCGGCGATGTCCGGTGCGGAACCGTGTACCGGTTCAAAAATGCCGACCGGACCGCCGACGGAGGCGGACGGCAGCAGGCCGAGCGAGCCGCCGAGCGTTGCGGATGCATCGGACAGAATGTCGCCGAAAATGTTGCCGGTCAGGATGACGTCGAACTGGCGCGGGTTGATGACCATCTGCATGGCGGCGTTGTCGATGTAAAGGTGATCGAGCTCCACGTCGGAATATTCCGCCTGATGCAGTTCAATCACGGTGTCGCGCCAGAGGCGGGAAACGTCGAGCACGTTGGCTTTGTCGACGCTGGTCACTTTGTTGCGGCGTTTGCGGGCCCATTCAAAAGCAACGCGGGCGACGCGTTTAATTTCGCCGACGGAGTAGACCATGGTGTTCCACGATTTCCGGTCGTCGCCTTCGCCTTCGGTGCCGCGGGGCTCGCCGAAGTAGATGCCGCCGGTGAGTTCGCGCACGGTGAAGAGGTCAAGGCCGGCCACCGTTTCCGGGCGCAGCGGCGAGTTTTCGGCGAGCGATTCCGGTACCGTGACCGGGCGCAGGTTGGCAAAGGCGCCGAGTTCTTTCCGGATTTTGAGCAGGCCGCTTTCCGGCCGCATGGCGCCGGTGAGGGCATCCCATTTCGGGCCGCCGACTGCGCCGAGCAGCACGGCGTCGGAGGCTTTGCAGGTTTCAATCACAGAGTCGGGCATCGGGTCGTTGTGGGCATCGATGGCCGCGCCGCCGGCGTTCTGTTCGGTGTAGTTGAGCGTAAAGCCGGCTTTGGCAGCAACGGCATCGAGAACTTTAACGGATTCCGCGATCACTTCGGGGCCGATACCGTCGCCCGGAAGCAGGGTAATATTATATGATTTGGACATGCTTCTTCCTTTGTTGGTCAAAATAAGCGCCGGATTATACGTGGGTCCTGAAATAGTGCAAACCCGTAATGTTAGGCGGCTTTTTAAACCTCGGAACAGACGGGGCAGCACCCGCGCCCATCCTTCTCCGGAGTCCGTGACTAAAGGGTATTCATGATTTCACACGTTCAAAGGTGTGAAAAAATATCAGTGGGGAAGGGTTCCGTGCGGGGCTTAGTCGTTGAAAATGTCGGGGCGAAGACGCTGGAAGCCGTCGAAGGCGGCCGGAAGGCTGAGCAGGATATTCGCCACGGCGGCAATGACCATGGCGGTAAAGATGCAGATCATGATGCCGATCTGGTATTTGATGGCGGGCATCGGCATGGCGCCGCCGAGGATCTGGCCGGTCATCATGCCGGGCAGCGAAACAATGCCCATGGTGGCCATGGTGGAAATGGCGGGATTTACGGTGGCCTTGAGCGATGTACGCAGGTAAGGCCGCACGGCTTCGTTCAGGGTGGCGCCGAGCATGAGGTAGGTCATGAATTCCTGCTCGTTCCGGCGGATGCCGCTGTAGAATCGCTCGAGGCTCATCACATTGCTGCGCTGGCAGTTGCCGAGAATCATACCGATGAGCGGTACCATGTAGCGCGCATCGTAGAAAGGATCGGGGCGGATGGCGGCGAGGATGAACCAGCTGCTGACGAGCAGTGTGCTGAGGGCAATGCCGATGAGCGTGCGCCAATAGAATATTTTTTGTTTTAGACCCGATTTTCCGAGAATGCTGGCATTGGCCGCAGCCATCATAACCAGCACCCAGGCGAGGTTAACAAACCCGTTGTTGAGCCGGAATATATATTTGAGGTAGACGCCGACCAGCAGCAGCTGAACGGTCATCCGTGCGGCGGCGATGAGCGTATCGCGCGCCAGGCCGAGGCCCAGCCACCGGAAAATGCCGATCGGAATCAGCAGCAGGGCAAACATGGAAAAGGTGGAGATATAATCCATATCAATCATCGTGCGGCACCTCCGTCAGTTTTCGGTTCTGGAATTCAACGGTTCGGGAACAGGCCAGAATCCAGTCGGGATCGTGCGAAACCGACAGGATGGTGACCTCCGGCCGGAACAGTTCATCCATCACAGCCTGTTTACTTTCGGGGTCGAGCGCCGAGGTGATTTCGTCGGCAATAAAGATCGTTTTACCCAGCAGCAGCGCGCGGGCAATGGCGATCCGCTGTTTTTCGCCGCCGGAGATCCGCTTGGATTCGCTGCTGAGGATTCGGGGATCGAGGCGGAGCTGTTTGAGGGTCTGGTGAACCAGTTCTTCGTTCGGCCGCCGGTGCTGGTGCGCCTTATAGGTGAAGGGCAGGAACAGGGCCTCGCGGACGCGTTCGGCGCCGAGGGCCGGTTCCTGGTCGATGAAGGCGATTCGGCTTCGGATTTCCGCCGCGGTTTTCGCCTGCAGCTCGACCCCGTTGACTGACAGCCGGCCGGAAAACGGGAGCGCGCCGATCACCGTTTTAAGCAGCGAGCTTTTGCCGCAGCCGGATGGACCGCGGATAACCACCTTGTCGCCGGGGCTGACCAGCAGGCCGGTCTGTTCCAGCAGGTTCTGCCCCTGAATGCTGAGTGAGATGTCCGTGAACCGAATCATAGTTTTAGAGGCCCACTGCAATAATGATCGGCAGGGTGACCGCCGAGATCAGGGTGCTCAGCGCAATAATCCGGCCGGCAAGCGGTGCATCGGCGCCCATGACGTCGGCCATCACATAGGACATGCCGGCGGTGGGGCAGCCGAGGTAAAAAACGGCGATCATTTTTTCCGTTGCGGAGAGATCGAAAAAGCCGGCCAGCAGGAAGCCGATGGCCGGTGTGATGACCACTTTGATGAGCGCCGCGACGAGCGAGGGCGAGGCGGCGCCCTTGAGTTTTTCGACGGCGAGGCCGGCGCCGATACTCATCAGGATCAGCGGCAGAGCTGATTTGCCCAGCGCTTCGAGCGACCGGTTCAGGAAAAGGGGCAGTTTCAATCCCAGCAGATTCAGGGCAATGCCGGCGACGCAGGACATGATCAGCGGATTGCGGAACATCTGGAGCACGACCGAGGTGATCGACTCGCCGGCGCCCTTTTTATTGCGGCTGTAGTGGAGCAGCACGCTTACGGCCAGTATGTTGAAAATGATGACGACGGGGGCGAGCACCACCGTGCCGAGCATTTCGGCATCGGCATTGAGCCCGGAGAGCGCGTAGACGATGACCGGCAGGCCGACGAATGCGCCGTTGCCGCGGAATGCGCCTTGAATGAATGAGGCGGCTGCCGGGGGCGGCAGTTTCAGGATTTTTGAAGATCCCCACGCAATGGCCAGGCTCAGCAGGGTTCCGGCGGAGAAGAGAACCAGGATCCGCGAGATGGTCTGGAAATCCAGTTCGGCCCGGCTGATATTGCTGATCAGCAGCGCCGGCAGCGCCAGCCAGAACACGAAGCGGTTCAGGCTTTTGAAGAATGCCTCCGGCAGAAAATTCGTTTTCTGCAGAACCTTGCCGAGCAGGATCAGCAGGAAAATCGGGGCTATGCTGTTGAGAATAAACATGCCCCAAGGGTAGGGATCCGCGGTGATTCGTAAAGCGTAATTTGCCGCGCCGAATCAGAGCAGGGCGTTAAGCAGGTTTTTCATGGCGGTATTGACGGCCGGGGCATTGGAGAGGCCGGCCTTCATCTCCTGGGCGGACTGGATGTAGGGCGCGTCGGTCAGTTCGCCGCCGCATTCCTGAATGAGTGCTTCCATGCTGTCCTCAGTGGTTTCCATATGAAACTGCAGGGCGACTGCGGTGTCGTTATAGACAAAGCCCTGGTTGATGCCCGGCTCGCTTACCGCCAGCGGCACCGCGCCGTCGGGAATATCGAAGGTGTCGCCGTGCCAGTGGAATACCGTCAGCGTTTCGGGAATCAGCGCCGGAGCACCCGGCAGGCGGGTGACGGGAAACCAGCCGATCTCCTTGGCCGGGCCGGGATAGACCCGTGCACCGAGGACATCGGCCATCAGCTGCGCACCGAGGCAGATGCCGATGACGGTCTTTTCTTCATCGAGTGCCGTTTCGATGAACTCTTTTTCATCGGTCAGCCAGGGATAGTCGTTGTAGTCGAAGATGCCCATCGGCCCGCCCATCACAATGAGCCAGTCAAAATCATCCACGTCGGGAAACTCGGCTTCTTCTTCGTAGAGGCGGGTGCAGCTGATGCGGAAACCCTGCTCCTCGGCCCAATCCTCGATGTAGCCGAGGCCTTCAAACGGTACGTGCTGAAGCCAGTGGAGTTTCATGGTCCTAATCCTTTGTTTTTTTCAGCAGGATAGTACGCATATTCGGGTGGGCGAGTTTTTTTGATGCATTAATTATCGCGGGGAAATCCTTTGCTTCAATCAGGGCGGGTTTGAGGTCGGCCAGCTGCACAATGCGGACCGCATTGGCCCGTTCGGAATATTCCACAGCAACCTCAATCATTCCGGCGCGGTTCGGCGCCTGCCACGAAAACGGCTGCGGCAGGATGGCGGGCTCATATCCGTCGGGCAGGACAATGTTATACTCGACGATCCGGTCGACATAGTTGTTCCAGGCCAGCGGGAGCGTGCGTTCGTTGGAGGAGTAGGAGAGCAGTCCGTTGAGTCCGCCCGGGATTGAGAAGTAGAGGTAATCGCCGTCGTTGACCGCATAGCGGTCGGCCGCCACCGAAAATTCCAGCTTGCCCGGATAGACATCGTATTCGGTAATCAGCCCGGAGGCGGCGCTGGCCGACTGCGAAACCGCGCTGACCATTTCGAGGTAGTGCCGGCGCCGGTTTTCGGGCGTGATTTCGGCATAGCCCTGGTGGAAGCTTTCAAAGCCGGTGCCCTGCATGATGGAGGTTTGGGTCATGCCGGCCTGGCCGCTGGCGGCCACGCTGATTTCATAAATGGTATGTGCGCGGTCTTTTAAGTCGCCGGCCGCCCGAATGGTTCCAAGGGAACCGTTTTTGAGGTTGAGCACCGGCCTGCGGTCAAAGGCGGTGGTGCCCAGTTCGGCATACTGCGATGCACCGGACAGGTAGATTTCCTGGCCGTCGAGTTCGATCTTCACGAGCACCGTGCTGAAGGCGCGGCGGTCGGGAACCCGCAGCTCGAGCGCGGCGGCCTCGGGAATGAGCGGCAGGGCGCCGGAGAGGACAAATTCCGGATTGAAGCCGGCGGCTTTGAGCATGGCGTAGAGCAGGATCATGCGGTCGGCGTTGTTGCCGTAGCGGTCCTGCAGTGTCACATCGGCCGGGCTCAGGGCCGACAGCGGCAGGTCGGTGAAGGCCGGTCCGGCCGTCCGGACATTTTCCGCCAGCCAGTTGCGCAGGGCCGCGGCTTTGGCCCGGCCGTTCGGCAGGCCGTCGGTCAGGTCATCGGCGAGGCGGCGCGCTTCGGCCGCGGCGCCGGCATTGGCCCGCAGCGTTTCCAGCACGGCGGCGCTGTAGGTTTTCCAGTCGGAGGAGGAGACCGCCACCACCGGATTAAATGTATGCCACGGCGGCAGGGCTTCTTCCTTTTCGACGGCCGGCTGGTTTTCGGCGCGCCAGGTGTAGGACACCGTGCCGGCGCTCGCGGTGCGGGTTTCCTCAATTCCGGTGTTCTGAATGTTCAGGTTCAGCGAGGCCGGTGCCGTGAGCGTGACGGTTTTGGAGTCGACCGGTTCGTGGCTGTTGAAATACTGAATGGTGGAGAAGAAGGGTTTGCCGTCGACCCGGGAGACAAATTCATATTCGAGCACGCTGCCGACTTCAACGCCCGGCAGGTTGGCAACGAGCAGTTTTTCGGCGGGATAACGCGGGGCCGAAGAGACCCAGCGCGCATCCATGATGTTGAGTGCGTCTTCGCTCAGTTCTTTCACCGACCCGTCGGGCAGGGTGACCTTGGCCTTGGTCAGCTCAATCTGCTGCCAGGCCGGGTTGTAGGCGAGCTTGATTTCGGAGTTCGCCTTGGTGCCGGCATAGGTCAGGATTTCCACTTTCGAGCGCTGCGTTTCGGTCCAGTGCCCGGAATCCTCCAGGCGGATGTCGGCTTTGCGCGAGAGAATGCGCACATCGGGCTGCGCGGCCGCGGCCGCCTCCGGGACATCGATAATCAGTTTTTTACGCAGGTTGTATTCGATGTCCTTCAGGCTGTTTTTAAGCACTTGGTACTGCGCCGGCGTAAATTCAACCGCCTGGATCAGGAAGGTATTTTCGGAGCGGAGGCGGCCGTCGGCCTGGGCCGTCTCGACCTGCCAGCTGAGCTCATCGGACTGAATGGTTTTATAGTCCGGGATAATGATGGTTCCGAGGTCGTCCGGTACATCGAGGTCCAGTGTTTCGTGAATGCCGGCGGTCATGCGGGTATAAAGGGGATATTTGCGCTCTTCCAGGCCGGTCTGGCCGATCAGGAAATTGGCGTAGCCCAGCGAGCTGCCGAGCCGCGGCAGGCTCAGCATTTTATGCTGCCCGCCTTCGATCAGCAAATTGTCGGCGCTATAGGTCAGCTCAACGGTCAGCGGGCGGGAGGTGTCGCGCAGCTCCTCGGGAAGGATTTTCAGCGACTCCAGTGCCGCGGTCGGCATCGATTTTTTGAGGTGTCCTTCGAAAAAGCGTTTCCGCTCTTCGGGTTTAATCCTGGAAAAGTAGCCGCGGTAGACGGTGTCGTTGATGCCCTCGAAAACAAGGGTGCTCGATGCCTTCAGGTTGCCGGCGCGGTCCAGGGAACCGGCGGAGGTAATCTGCAGCAGGTTGTCTTCCGCCGGAATGACCGGGGAGGTGCGCAGGGTGTCGCCTTCGGGCCGCGCAACGATATAGCTCATGTTCTGCAGGTAGGAGGGGAAGATGTCCTTCGTATTTTCGTCCGTTGAATCCATCAGGATATAGTTCCCGTCGGCGCCGAGTGCGGCGGTGACGGCGTGGTTGAAGAAGGGCTGCGGCACCTCTTCATCTTTTCTCGGTCCGGCCATAATGATCACCGGAAAGGCTTCCACATCGACCGTGCGGAGCATGGCGGCGAGCAGGGCGGCTTTATCGCGGCAGACGCCGTAGCGGTTGGAGAAGGTCATGCTGACGTCGTGCGGTTCATAGCCCGGCGCCTCATCTTCGGTGGTGATGCCCATGTAGCGGATATCCTGCGAAACGAAGTTAAAGACGGCCTCGATTTTTTCCTGCGTTGTGGCGGCGTCTTTCGTCAGTTCTTCGGCCTTGGCCTCCATTTCCGGCGAGGGCTGCAGGCGCGGCAGGCAGAGTTCCCAATACCATTTGGAAAGGTCCTCCCAGTTTTCCATGGTACTGATCAGCAGGCGCTGCACCACCGTGTACTGCGCCGGCATGTCCGGTTCGGCGAACATCCGCGGCACATCTTTGACCTTCCAGGTGTAGACAATGGTATCGCTTTGTTCGCGCTGCTCCTGGCTGAAGGTCACGGTGCCGGGGATTTCATCCTTCAGGGCCGTTTTCACCAGCGGCCGTTCCTTCGGAGCAATCACCTGATAGGTCATGCGCTCATACGGCGTGGAGCCCTCGAAGGTCTGGTAGTCCGAGAACATGCCGGGCACCACGCTTTTGTGCCGCTTGCGGCGGATCACATAGCGCAGCGTATCGCCGACCTCCAGCCCCGGCACGGACAGCGTCAGCTGTTTGGAGTTCGGGTCATAGATGTTGGCGTTCATTTGGCCCGGCGCAATCATCACTTTGCTGTTGGCCTCCGGATCGATATCGACCACGGTGCCGTCGGGTTTGATGAGCTGTACGATGTCGAAATAATTGGTGCCGTACGCCGCGTCGAATCCGAGCGTCATGGTGCGGCTGCTGCGCTTGCCTTTTTCCGTGAGGATTTTTACTGCCGTGTCGTCCCAGGAATCCGAGGTGCCGTCGGCCTGGTATTCGATCTGGATGAAATCATCGAGCAGCACTTCATCGGAGTTGGGATATTTTTCCGGCGTGGCTTTTGCTGCCCAGGTTTTGACTGATTCGAGGTCGAGGAATTCTTTGGCGGCCAGGGGGCGGGTAATCAGGAAGGTGGTGAAGAACAGCAAAACGGCACAGCGCACAGCAAACATAGAAAACTCCATAATAAAAACTCGGGAAAGCGTACCGGTCCGAGGCAGGTCCGGCAACTCTTTCTATGGACCCGTCGTACGCCGTTCTGTTGAAGAGCGGCTGTTCCTTTTTTCGTGCGCGGGACAGTATGAACCGCCGGGCGCGCTTCGCGGCGTGCGCCTGCTCTCAATAAACGGCGCGCGGGAAGACCTAGATCACGCCTTCGCGGCCGAGTTCGCGGAAGATACGCTCCACCTCGGCGTGCGCCGCCTCAATAAACTCCTCGAAATCGGCCGTGTCCTGGCCGGTGGGGTCGGGAATATCGCGGATCTCGCTCGGGTCGTCGTGCCAGAGGTATTCCATCATGCGGAAAATCTTATCCTTGGCTTTCGGGAAGCGTTCCCGCAGCTCATCCTGCTGCCACTGCTCCATCACCAGAATGACGTCGGCATTTTTTACCAGTTTTTTGGTAAACGGATCGGAATGGTGATGGGCCAGGCTGAACCCGTTAACCCGCGCCACATGCTTGACCACCGAGTTGGCCGAACTGCCGTGCCGGGCGCGTACGCCGGCCGATTTGATCGCCACCTTTTTGCGTGCGTACGGATAGTGGTCCTTCAGGTACTGCGTCATGTAGCCTTCCAGATAAGCGCTCCGTGTAATGTTCGCTTTGCAGGCCACAACAATCGTAAATTTTTTATCAAACAAACCCATGCCTGAAACCATAGAGGGATCGCAGGTGGGGTGCAATCCGCGTTTTGCAGAAGCGGCCCGGTTTCCGCCCGTAAGTTCACACCTCATGATGTGTGAAAAACCGGGAGGTTGAGTATGGATGCATTATATTCCGCGCTGTGGCGAACCTGCCGCGTTCGGGTGAATGAAAAACGGCGGCTGCTTTTGCGGCAGCTGTTTCAGTTCGGGGCGTCGAATGTGACCCGGCTGGGTGCCGCGGCCGGATCAGCAGGCTGCGCTGGCGGAGCAGGAATCCCCTTTGGGCCGTGTGCCGCCGGCCCTCGCAGTCAGTTCATAAATTTATAGGTGGTTAATGCGCCGGACTGTAGTATTCTGGCGGCATATTTATGAAAGCGACGTTTAAAGTTCTGGGGCTGTTGTTTGGTCTGGGGGCGGTGATTTTAATCATCTTTCATCTGGTGATGCTGTTTGGTCTGACAAAAGCAATGAAAGAAGTGGTGCTGCCGCGGATTAAAGCCGAGACGGGAATTGATGCCCGGGTCGGCAAGCTGTCCATTAATGTGCCCAAAGGCATGCTCTATCTCGACGATGTGGCCGTCCGCAATCCCGAGGGCTTCCTGCTCGAAAATATGGCTTCGGTTGAGCGCATCAATGTCGAGGTCGATGTGAAATCGCTGATCATGCAGCGGCCGCTGATTGTAAAAAATGTTGTGGTGGAAAATGCGCTGGTGAACGTCATCCGCAACGAAGCCGGCGAGATCAACCTGAACAGCCTGCAGGGCCGCCGGCCGGCACCGCCCGCGGAAGCGCCCGGGGATTCGCCCGCACCGGAAAAGGAGCCGGCGGAACAACCGGCCGAACCGCCGCCGGAACGCCCGGCGCCGGCACCGAAGCCGCCGCTGCCGGAACTGCTGTTCAAGCGGATGATGTGCAGCGCAACGGTCCGCTACATCGACTTCAGCCTCGGGCAGCTCGACCTTGCGCTCGACCTCCGTCTTAAAGCCGTCAACCTATCCACGCTGTCCGATCCGGAAGCCGGCTGGGGCGCGGCATCGGTTACCGGTTCGCTGGCCGACGATCACAACAGCTACCAGACCGAACTCGACCTCCGCCTGGCGCCGGTGCGCGCGGTGGATGACCTGTCGTTCGACCTGACCGGCCGGATTATGGAGATTGACCCGCGTTCGCTGGAGTCGCTTTGGAAGCGGGCCGGTATTCGGCCGGAGCCGTTCGGCATAGAGCCGGAGTTCCACAGCCGCCGCCATGCATTCGTTGATTCAAAAGTCAGCGTATCCATGACCGGGATTGAGCTGGAGGAAAAGCTTTCCCGCAAGCTCGGCGGGATGGGGAAAGTTGATGCGCTCGAACTCACGGTTCCGATTACGGGCACCCTGGACCGGCCGCGGGGCGATTTCCATGCCGCGCTGATGCAGGCGGTGACGGGTAATGCGGGTTCGCTGCTCAACGCCTGGATCAAGGGGCAGGTGGAAAAACACGGCGGGACGGCCGAGGGCGGGACGGCGGACATTGCCGATGCGGCGGTGGAGGCGCTCGGGGAAGCGGTGCCGGAAATCGGCAGGAGCGAAACCGTTAAGAAAGTTTTAAAGGATTTGGCGGACGGGGAGTCTTCCGCTACAAACACGCCTGCCCCGATCGATTCCGATACGGTTGTCGAGATCCTCGGCGACCATATTGATGAGATCGGCGAGGATGAAGAGCTCAAGAAGGAGCTCAAAAATTTGGGAAAATGGCTCTTTGGTGAGTAGGTCCGCAGATCACCCCGATGGACGCAGAAAAAAATCATCAAGCCTGAGGTCAGGAAAGAAATTAGTTAAATGACAATAGTGATACTGGCAATCATTGCTTATTTATTCGGCGCGGTTCCGTTTGGGCTGCTGGTGGCGAAATCCCGCGGGATGGATATCCGCGAAAAGGGCAGCGGCAACATCGGCGCCACCAATGTGTTCCGCGTGGTCGGCAAGGGGTGGGGCACCTTCACTTTTCTGCTCGATGCGCTCAAGGGCTTCATTCCGTCCTTTGTTTTTCCCCTGATCGGGGACGTTGATCCGGTCTACGGTGTGCTGTTCGGCATCGCCGCCATTCTCGGGCACAGTTTTCCGGTCTACCTCAGGTTTAAAGGCGGCAAAGGCGTTGCCACCAGCGCCGGCATGCTGCTCGGTGTTGCGCCGGCGGCGGTCGGTATTGGTTTTCTGGTCTGGATCAGCTGCCTGCTGATTTCGCGCATCGTTTCGCTGGCGTCCATTTTGGCGGCGCTGGCGGTCGGCATCAGCGTCTGGTTCCTGAAAGACAGTGTGGTGGTCTGCAGCGCCCTGAGCATTCTGGCGGTGCTGGTTGTCTGGCTGCACCGCGCGAACATAAAACGGCTGCTCAACGGTACAGAGCACCGCTTCGGGAAAAAGAAAGACGCCGGGCAGGACAGCTGATTTGAAGAAAGGGATTTAAAGATGAAAGTAACTGTAATCGGAGACGGCGGCTGGGGCACAGCACTGGCCATGGTATTGAACCGCAACGGACACGAAGTGACTGTTTGGGGCCCGTTTAAAAACTATGTGGATGAAATCCGCATCTTCAAGGAAAACGTCACCTACCTGCCGGGCGTGAAACTGCCCGATACCATCCGCTGGACTTCGAGCCATGAAAATGCGGTCGATGAAGCGGAGCTGGTTGTCATTGTGGTGCCGTCGCGCTTTTACCGCCAGACCGTGGACGCCTTCAAAGAATACATTCCCGCCGGCGCGCTCGTCGTCAGTGCCACTAAAGGGCTCGACGAAAAGACGCATGAGCGCATGAGCCAGGTGGCCGAAGAGATTCTCGGCCGCGATGTTGCCGTTTTATCAGGTCCGAGCCACGCCGAAGAAGTGGCGCGCGGCGTTCCGTGCGCCGTGGCGATTGCGGCCAAGGACCATGCGGTGGCCGAACAGATTCAGGCCGTCTTTGTCAACGACACCTTCCGCGTCTACACCCTCGACGATGTCATCGGCGTGGAGCTCGGCGGTGCGCTCAAAAACGTGGTGGCCGTGGCGGCCGGGATTTCCGACGGCCTGGGCTTCGGCGATAACACCAAGGCGGCGCTGATGACCCGGGGTATTGCCGAAATTACGCGCCTCGGCGCAGCGCTCGGCGCCAAGCCGGAAACCTTTATCGGCCTGAGCGGCATCGGCGACCTGATGGTCACCTGCATGTCGAAGCACTCGCGCAACCGCGGCGTGGGCGAGCGCCTCGGCAAAGGCGAAACGCTTGATGACATCATGGCCTCCATGAAAATGGTCGCAGAAGGCGTCTGGAACTGCCAGGCGGCCAAAGAACTCGCGGCCGACCTCGGCGTATCCGTGCCGATTACCGAGCAGGTCAACGCCGTCGTTCACGAGGGCAAGGATCCGCGCGAAGCGGTGATCGACCTCATGGGCCGCGCGCCGAAGGCTGAGCAGGAATAATTTTTCTCACAGCGCTGCAGCGTTTCGGCGCAGTGAGGGTGCAGTTTTCGGGGGAGGCGCGGAGCGGGCTTCGTTCAAAGAACGGGCGTGTTACGGCATCCGGGCAGGTGAAAAGAAGTTCGTTCGGGGCCCCCGCAGGATGCGGGCGGTACTGGGTATGTGCTCCCGCGAAAACTGTATCAGAGCCTGGTTCCGCATTCCTGGCAGAATTTGGAATCTTCCTCGTTCAGCTGTCCGCAGGCAGTGCATTTGATCATGATGATTTTTTCTGATGTTCCGCCCGGTTTGATTTCGGATTCATCCAGCGCATCCTTGATCATTCCGCCGGCCATACGGGCGTAGGGTTCCAGTTCTTCTTTGGCCTGTTCAGGGTCCAGTTTTACGCCGGAGCCGGCAACGCCGAGTGCGCCGATGCCGCGAAGGATTCCGCCGATCACCAGCAGGACCATGCCGCCGAATGCACGCAGCATGCCCGATATGGCCCTGGCCTCAAAGTTATCGAAACTGCCGAAGTTCAGGATGATGGTGACAAAGGTGGAGGCAAACAGCAGCCCGCCCAGAATCATCAATCCAATGCCGACATAATAAGCAGTCTTGCGCCCGTTCGAGATTTGTTTACCCATCTGTATTTCCCCTTCTTAACGGACGTTACGGATGAGCCGTCTCTGACAGTAGACGTTGACCGAACCAGAAAGCGTCGGCCACCCTGAGCTCCTCCCACAGGTTTGATCATTTTTTGTATATAACTTTGGGTTTATCG
>JBFHGU010000028.1:0-43211 GCA_041582935.1 Pontiella sp. | reverse complement strand
TTGTCCCGGCGGCACATCAAAGCGTTCGGCCCAGCGCCTGCGGAAGGTCGAGAACGAGACGCCGAAATCGGCGGCCAGTTCGCGGACATCGTAATTTTTGCCCGGCGCGGCGGTCATGGCGCGGGCGAGGGCGGTTACGGCTTCGGATGCGGGGTCGGGCTGTTCTTCGCCGGGCAGCAGCGTTTCCATGATCACCCGTTCGGCGAGGAAATCGATGCGGTCCGTTTTTCCGGGGCGCTGGTCCGGAGTTTTCAGTAGCGGCAGCAGTTCGCGCAGGGCGCGCGTTACGGCGGGCAGGTTCCGGATCGGCCACAGATAGCGGTTTTCCCCGATCAGGCCTTTGGCTTCGGCCCATGCCAGCTTTTCGGGCGGCAGGATCAAGTAGAACTCTTCCCACGTCGTGCCGGGTTGAGGGCCGTAGAGGGCGTGGATTCCGGGGAACTGGGTAATCACGCAGGGCGCCTCGACGGTGAGCCGCTGTGTGCCGCACGCATAGGTTCCGCTGCCGGAGAGGATGACGGAATAGTTGAAGGAATCCACGGACCGGTCGAGCCGTTCATGCTTGAGTGGAAAATAGCCGGCGTCGAGCGCGTGCAGGCCGTCGAAGCGCCGCGGCATGGTCTGAAGGCTTCGGTGAAAGAAGTGGTCGCAAATCATTTGAGCATATTATCCAATATAAATAGACAATCAATCTATTCACAGAGATTGCTGGATCCATAGTATGGACAATTCATGCTATTAATGGAGGAACGATATGAAAAGTGCAGCAATGAATATACTGCAGACGGCAGTACTTGGAGCAGCAGTGAGTATGACAACTGAAGCAGAGGCCAAAGCCTATAAACCGGTGGAAATGAATTATGTGGTGCTCGACGGCGCGCCGGTGAAGGCCGATCCGATCCTTACGGCGGCGAACGTGAAAACCACGGCCGGCGAGCCGGAGAACGTGGTTAAGGTAGATTTGGAGCAGGTGCTGCATCCGTCGCTGAGCGGTCTGGGCGGTGCGTTTAATGAGCAGGGCGGGGAAGCCTTTATGAGCCTTCCTGAAGCGTCCCGGAAAAAGCTGACGGAAGCGCTGTTTAATCCGGAGACCGGCGCCGGTCTGACCCTGTGCCGTACCGCAGTCGGCTCATCCGACTTCGGGCTGGGAGCCTACAGCTACAGCGAAACACCGAATGATTTTCAGATGAAGCACTTTTCGGTGGAGCGCGATACTAAAACGGTTATTCCGTTTATTCGGGCGGCGATGGCGGAAAATCCGGAGCTGAAGATTTTTGCTTCTCCGTGGAGTCCGCCGGCGTGGATGAAGGAAAACGGCGTGATGGATCCGGGCGCAGGGCATGACCGGTCGAAGAATGTTCTGAAGAGTGATCCGGAAATCTACAAGGCCTATGCGCTCTACTTTGCGAAATATGTAAAGGCCTATGCCGAGCACGGCGTAACCATTGACCGGATCGTCATTCAAAACGAAACCGACATGAGCCCGGTCTATCCCGGCTGCGATATGCGGCCTGAACAGATGGCCGAGCTGGCATCAGGATATATCCGCCCGCAGTTTGAGAAGGCACATTTGGACACACAGCTCTGGGCCGGCACCTTCCGCGGGGTCACGCAGAAAGGCGCCCGCCGGGACGAAGCGCTGGTCTTTATGAAGCAGCAGGGCAGTGAAGCCGTGGACGGCGTCGGACTGCAGTACTGCCGGCCTAACATTCTGAAAAAGCTGCACGAAACCTATCCGGACCTGAAAATGATGCATACCGAAGGAAGCTGTGCGAACGGACAGAATACGGTGAAGCAGGCGCGCGGCCGGTTCGGCGAAATGGCCATGTGGCTTAATTCCGGCTGCGAAAACTTCTGCTACTGGAACATGGTGCTGAACGAAGAAGGCAAGAGCGGGTGGGACTGGAGTCAGAACAGCCTGGTGCGGATCGACCGGGCCAGCGGCGAGGTTTTTTATAACAACGACTTTGCGCCGGTTGCGCTGCTGAGCCGCTTTATCCGCCCGGGCGATCAGCTGCTGAAAGCCGATGCCGGCGAAGCCCGTGCCATTGCCGTGAAAGGTAAAAACGGGCTGATCGTCTTCCTGGAAAACCAGAAGGATGCCGTGAGCCTGCAGCGCATTGAAGCGGGCGGAGCGCCGGTTACGGTTGAACTGCCGGCCAACAGTGTCTGCGCCGTTGTGCTGCAGCAGTAATAATTCAGGGCGTTCTTTGTCCGAACAGGCGCCGGGCATACGTCCGATATTATAAAAGCGGAGAAAATTTTCTCCGCTTTTTGCATGGGGATAACTGGGTAACGGGCAGGGCTGTTGCGTATTCGTTGCCGGATTTAGTTTTTTAGTGGGCTGTATAACAATAGATAGGGGTTATTTGTATGGGATACTTACGGGGACTTTGGTGCGCTGCTTTTACGGTTTTGGGGGCCGGCGGTGTAAACGCAGCGGGGGCCGCGGTGCCGGCCCGGCCGAATGTGATTGTGATTTATACGGATGACCAGGGATACGGCGACGTGAGCGCTCTGAACCCGGAAGCCAAATTCCAGACGCCGCATATGGACCGCCTGGCGGAGGAGGGCATCATTTTCAGCAATGGGCACAGTTCGGATTCGGTCTGCACGCCTTCGCGCTACGGCCTTTTGACCGGGCGTTATTCCTGGCGCACGGAGCTGAAGACCGGCGTTTACAATGCGGAACAGCCCTGCATGATTGCCGACGGGCGCATGACGCTGGCGAATCTTTTCAAAGACAACGGTTATCATACGGCGATGGTCGGCAAGTGGCACCTGGGCATGGATTTTCCGGGCACGCCGGAAAACCGCGACTGGTCGCAGCCGGTGCAGGACATGCCGCTGGATAAGGGATTCGACTATTTCTACGGCGTTCCCGCGTCGCTGAACTACGGCATTCTTGCCTGGTTCGAAGGGCGCTATGCCAAAGTGCCGCCGACGATGTATTCGAACAAAAAGAAAAACCCGCGGCACATGGACTACCGCATTATGCCGCCCTATGAAACCGAGCCGGGGATATCGGCCGATCCGACGCGCACCGTGAAGGAAAATTTTGAGATTGCGGAGGATTTTATCGATAACCAGTGCCTGACGCGCTTTACCGATAAGGCGATCGAATGGATGGGCGGCAAGGCCGCGGATGCGAAAAACGGAAAGCCGTTCTTCCTCTACCTGCCTTACACCTCGCCGCACTATCCGGTCTGTCCGCTGCCGGAATTCCATGGCCAGGGCGAAGCCGGGGCCTACGGCGAATTCGTGATTGAGACCGACTACCACATCGGACGCATCCTGGAATTTTTGAAAACATCGGGGCTCGACGAAAATACACTGATTGTTTTCACCAGCGATAACGGCCCGGAGGGATCCTGGAAGAAGCGCCTGAAACAGTTTGGGCACGACAGCCGCGGCGCCTTGAAAGAGGGCAAGCGTTCGGTCTATGAGGGCGGCCACCGCGTACCGTTCCTTGTGCGCTGGCCGGCGGGCATTCCGGAGCCGGGGCGCAGCTGGGATAAACAGGTCGGGCAGATGGACCTGATGGCCACCTTTGCCGAGCTGCTCGGCACGGAACTGCCCGATTCGGCCGGGGAGGACAGCCAGAGTTTTGCCGCGGTCCTGCTGGATCCGAAGGCCGATTATGACCGCCTGCCGATTATCAGCCACGGCAACAACGGCCGTTATGCGATTACGGACGGCAGCTGGAAACTGGTGCTGCCCGGTAAAGGGAAGGGCGCTGAGCTCTATGACCTGACCGTCGACCGGGCCGAAAAGCGGAATGTCGCGGAAGCGCATCCGGAAACCGTCGAGCGGCTGGCCGCGCGGATTACGGAAATGATTGCCCGGGGCCGTACGACGGCCGGGGCCGCCCAGCCGAACGATACGCCGTACTGGCCGGACCTGAGCTGGATGAGCGAAGAGCAGTATAATTTGAAACAGCAGTAAAATTCTAAACGTAAGGAATGCATCATATGAAAAAAATAAACCGCTTGTTTTTTGCCTGCGCGGCGGCGGCCTGCCTCTCCGCCGGCGCGGCGCAAAAACCGAATGTCGTTTTTGTGATTACCGATGACCAGGGCATGGGCGACCTGGGCTGCACGGGGAACCCCTATGTAAAAACGCCGAACATCGATAAATTTGAATCGGATGCTGTACGGTTTACCAACTACCATGTCGGCACCACCTGCGCGCCGAGCCGGTCGATGATCATGAGCGGCCGCCACTGCAACCGCGTGAATGTTTTCCACACGATCAACGGCCGTTCGATCCTGTTCGAAGACGAGCAGACGCTGCCGGAGGTCTTTGCGCAGAACGGCTATGTGAATGCGATGTACGGTAAGTGGCACCTGGGCGACAACTATCCGTACCGCGCGGAGGACCGCGGTTTTCATGAGGTGATCCGTCACGGCGGCGGCGGCATCGGCCAGGGGCCGGACTACTGGTGGAACGATTATTTCGACGACACCTACTGGCATAACAGCAAGCTCACCGAATACGAGGGGTACTGCACCGATGTGTTTGTCGGCGAGGCGCTGAAGTTTATCGAGAAAAACAAGGACCGTCCGTTCTTCTGCTATATTGCGCTCAATGCACCGCACTCCCCTTATAACCTGCCGGAGAAGTATTACGATATGTACCAGGGTGAGGAGTATAAGGAACTGCATCCGCGCCTGCGCCGCTTCTACGGCATGATCAGTAATATCGACGACAACTTCAAGAAGCTGGAGAACAAGCTCGATGAGCTTGGGCTGACCGAAAACACGATTCTGATCTTCACGACCGACAACGGCACCTCCGCCGGCCGGTCGGTTTATAATGCCGGACTGAAAGGCGCCAAAGGCAGCCAGTACGACGGCGGCCACCGCGTCCCGCTCTTCATTCGCTGGCCCGACGGGCAGCTGACCGGCGGGAAGGATATTGGAAACCTCGCGGCGGCGTATGACCTGCTGCCGACGTTTGTCGACCTGCTCGGCCTCGAGTTCGAGCCGAAAAAACCGCTCGACGGCAAAAGCCTGAAACCGCTGCTGACCGAAAAAAATCCGGTGTGGGAAAACCGCATTCTTTACATCGATACGCAGCGTGAGCAGAACCTGATCAAATATAAAAAGTATTCGGTCATGGACGAAAACTGGCGCCTGGTCGATGGAAACAAGCTCTATAAAATCGGCGAAGACCGCATGCAGGACAACAATGTCTATGACCAGTATCCGGAAGTGGCGGAGCGCCTGGCTGCCGGATATGAAAAATGGTGGAAATCGTTCATGGATGACGGCGTGGCCGAGCGCTACGCCTACATCAAGGTCGGTTCGCCCTATGAAAATCCGACCCGGATCAGTGCACACGACCAGATTGTCGGACGCTATAACGATTCCTGGCACCAGAACGGCGCCAGCGAGGCGGCGCAGTCGACCGGCAAATGGAAGATTGAATTCGTGGAAGACGGCGAGTATTCCATTGCGCTGCGCCGTTTCCCGCGTGAAAGCGGGCTGGAGATCAACGCGGTGTTCCCGGGGCAGGAGCCGCGGGTGGAGCTGGATAAAACCGCGACCGGCAGCGTGAAGGACGATTTTGTAGAAGCCATGTGCTATGTCGCCGGCATTTCTAAAACGCAGAAGATTAAAGACGGGCAGGATGAAGTGGTTTTCAAGGGCCGCATCCCGGCGGGTAAATATGATCTCGAAGCGCAGCTGATCGATACCGTCGGCCGGGTTCATCCGGCCTACTATGTCTACATCGAAAAACTGTAAAGCGCATTCCGGCCTGAATGCTGAAAGCTCCCTGTTGACGCAGGGAGCTTTTTTGTTTCGGTATCAGCGCATTTCGTGTGCGGCGGCGGCCTTATGCCGAGCGGTCGGGCAGCATGGAGCCGTCGACCCAGTCGCCTTCGATCAGGGTTTCGTGCCGGCAGTCGGGGATGCCGAAGCTTCGGTCGGCAATTAAAGCGGTCAGGATGCGGACGGCGGCCCGGCCGATTTCGAGGGGACGCTGGTCGATGCCCGCATCAATAATCGTGTCGTGAATGCTGGTGGTGGCCAGCCCGACGTCTTCGGGAATGCGCAGGCCGAGGTCGGTCAGCATTTGCGGGATTTCATTTTTATCGGTGATGATGGCGTCGGGGCGGGTATGCTGGAGCCATTCGCCGAGCTGCTTCTGCTGTTCCGCCGCGCTGTCAGCGGTGTTGAGCAGCAGCGGCGGCAGGCGCTGTTCCGGCGGGCGTTTTTTCTGGGCCCAGGAGTAGCCGACGCTGAAGTAGCGCTGCTGCCAGTATTCGCACACAAAACCAATCCGCTTATAGCCGAGCTGCTCGATGCGGTCGAACGACATCAGGGTATTCATCATTTGGGCACTGGTCACATAATGCGTTTTCGGATACGCCGCGGTGTGCCCGAAGCGGATGATTGAAAAATCGGACCAGTCGAAATCCTCGAGCTGGTTGGAATCGTTTTCATTTCCGTCCGGCGGCAGCAGGATGCCCTGAATATTGCGTGTGTGCAGGATTGATTCGAGGCGCTTTGAGGGAATTTCGGCCAGGTTAAACGCCTGGAGGGTATAGCCGAAGCCTTTGGCGGTTTCGGCGGCGCCCTGCCAGTACAGATCAAATTCCCGGTGCTGGCGGAGTTTTTCGGGTTCCGGCCAGGTGTTGATCCAGGCGAGTTCGGACTGGACCGAATGGCCCCGGTTTAATTTCCGGTAGCTGGAAAGGGCGGAAAGCATGGGATCGGGGGCGTAGCCCATTTCGTCTGCTTTTCGGCGGATGCGCTCCTGCATTTCCTTGGATGCGCCGGACTGCCCCCGCAGTGCTTTCGAAACCGTTACGTGTGAAACGCCGAGCTCCTTTGCGATATCGCGCAGGGTGACGCGCTTGCGCCGCGGCGGATTCAGCCGGTCGGGGTCATCTGGATTTTTTTCGCTCATGTTTATTGCCCCGTACCTTGTGGCGTTAAAGGGGAAAGGTCAAGCGGGCTAACAGGTTAGTTCCGTATAGGATCGAGTGTTCTGCTGCGGTGCGGTATACAGGGCTGAAATTGGGGTTTCCGCATTGTTTCTCGGGCATGCGGTGCGGATATACGGGGGAAATGATGATTAAGACTGTTTTTATGGCGCTGCTGCTGGCTGGATCGGCCGCGAACGCTGCTTTTGCCGGCTGGTTTACCAATGATTTGACCGATGCCGCGGCCGTTGCGGCGGATTTTGATGAATATATTTCGTCTGCCGGCAACAGTGCCTGGTCCTACACCAACGACTATGCGCTGGCGCAGGACGGAACGACAAATTCCTATCTGCAGGGCGGCGCCGTGCTGGACTGGGTGACGGCCGACGACAATACCGCCCGCAGCTATCTGGCCACGGTGGAGTCGGACTGGCTCGAATCCTCCTGGACGGCGCATATCGCCATCGAAGCGCCGAGCGATACATACCCCTATATTTATTTCGGCTTGGGCGATCCGACGCCGGATGAGGATTACAGTAATGAACCGCAGCACGGGCAGAGCATTTATGTTTCGTGGTGTTCCGGCGTTCCGGGTTCCAAAGTAACGGTGACCCGGAACGGCGAAACTGTGCACAACACCGGTTCCTGGCAGGGCGACCCCGGCTACGATCTTTACATGACCTATAACCACCTGACCCAGACCGTCGAGTTTGAAATCGATAACTGGAACGGCGGCCGTTTCAGCGGGGTCAATGTCACCACCGATCCGATATCGGTCGACGGCTTCCTGACCGAGACGAATACGATGCACCTCTTTTTCGGCGCCAACGCCAAAGTGACCTTCCGCGATTTCTATGTGGAAGAGGTGTTCCAGTGCATTCACCCCGGTCTGCCGTTCACGGTGGAGGATCTCGATGCGGTGAAAGCTAAGCTGGATACGGAGCCCTGGAAAACGGGCTATGAAGAGCTGGCCGGCAGTTCCTACTCTTCGCTCGACTATACCATGCGGGGACCGTGCGACGTGGTCGGCCGGACTTCGAACACCAACCTGAGCGAATTTAAGAACGACATGCAGGCCATCTATAACCTCTCGCGCATGTGGTACTATACCGAAGAGGCAGCCTATGCCCAGAAAGCGCACGACATCCTCATCAGCTGGGCAACCAACCACACGGCCTTCACCGGCGGCGAGATTTATCTCAGTATGGGCGACTACACCTACCGCGTCTTCGGCGGTGCCGACATCCTGCGCGGCACCTGGGACGGCTGGACCGACGAAGATACGGAAATCTGCAAAACCTATTTCGAAAACCTCTACTGGGATGAGGATATCATCGCCGTGCCCAATCCGCTGCGCTCCGCCAACCAGGGCATCCTGCAGCTCATCTCCGGCGTCGGCGTGGCCATCTTCAATGACGACGAAGAAAAGTTTAATATGTGCCTGGAGAGCTTTCGGTCCGATGCGGCCGGCGGGCTGCTCAGCAGCCTGCCCAACGGGCAGATCGGCGATACCGGGCGGGATTTTCACGACTACGGCCAGCTGCAGCACCTCACCTGGATTGCGGAGGCGTTCTGGAAACAGGGGGTGGATGTGTTTGCTGAACACGATAACCGCCTCCTGGCCGCCGGCGAATATTTTGCCCGCTACAACCTGGGCTATGACACGCCGTTTATTCAGGCCGGCACCGTTTATGATGTCTATCCCGAAATCAATTACCTGGGCGACAGCGGCCAGGCCTACGGCGGCAGTCCGGATGCGCTCAACATTATTCACGGCGCCTATGTGGTGCGCAAAGGCATGACCGCGCCTTATCTCGAAACCTACCGCGATATCCTCGGTGAAGACTCCGAGAGTTTTGACCGCCGGAAAACCGCCGATGCTTCGACCGCTGAAGCGCCCGAGCCGCTGGCCGCCGCGGCGCCCGCGGCATCGGTGACCAGTCTCTTCAATGCGGATATCGGCGACGCATCGCCGGCCGGCGGGGCTTCGTACAGCAACGGCACCTGGACGGTGAGCGGCGCCGGATCGGACCTTTGGTACAGCTCCGAACCCGACTACCATTTTGCCTATCTTCCCGTAACCGGCGATGCCTCGATCATTGCGCAGATCACTTCGTTCTCAGCTTCCGAGGATCAGGCCAAGGCCGGGCTGGTCTTCACCGAGGATCTTTCCTCCGACTCGGCCATGGCCGCCGTGCTGTTCACCAATCCGGACTACGACGAAGATATGTATGCCTTCACCCGCGGTGATGAGGCGCACAGCCATCCGGGCAATGCCTACCGAACCTACAACAGTTTCCCGGACCCGAAATATCCCTACTGGTTTAAGATTGAGCGCATCGGCGACCGCATCACGCTCTTCAGCTCGCCGGACGGCGCCAGCTGGAGCACGGCGCACTGCGCGGATTCTGACCTGGCCGATACCGTCTATTTCGGGCTGGCGGTCTGCTCGAAAAATAACGGCGAGCTCGCGACCGCTGTGTTTACCGATGTGCGGATCACCGGCGGCGACGGCGGGGAGGCGGCGGATGTGCCGGCCGCCCCGTATGCCGTTTATGTCTCGCCGGCCGAAACCGAAACGACGCTGCGCTGGCTGGAATCGTTTGAGGCCGATCACTACAACGTGCTGCGCGCCGCAGACAGCAGCGGGCCGTATGAAACCATTGCGCAGGTAGACGGAACCTTTTATGTGGATACGGATGTCAGCCGGGACTATTTCTATGCGGTGAGCGCGGAAAACGAAATCGGCATCAGCAGCAGGTCGAAAATCGATTATGCGCGCTCGCGGAACGGCATCATCGAAGCGGAGGACTGCGACGCCTCAAGCGGACTGCGGTGGGAAAGCTGCAGCGATTTCTGGGGCGGCACCAATACTTCGTTCGGCTCGGCCGGCGACTGGTGTTTGTTTGAAGAGGTTACCGTCGGCACCGATGCCGTCTTTACCGCCCGCGTATCCACCGGTAATTCAGCCGTTGCCGGACAGATTGAAGTGCGGGCCGGCAGTTCGTCGGGCACGCTGCTCGGCACGGTTGATGTGCCGTACACCGGCGGATGGCAGGACTGGGAAACTGTGACCACACAACTCAATGCCGATCCCGGCACATATACGATCTGTCTCGTTTTCCGCGATGCCAATTCCACCGGCAGCAGCGCTGTCTTTAACCTCAACTGGTTCAGCATCATCGATGCGGCCGGCGCGACGAACCTCCGGGCT
This sequence comes from Pontiella sp., assembly GCA_041582935.1. Lineage (GTDB taxonomy): Bacteria > Verrucomicrobiota > Kiritimatiellia > Kiritimatiellales > Pontiellaceae > Pontiella. Next base: position 33,066 of record JBFHGU010000028.1, on the reverse strand, counting down.
GTGCCGGTGGACGGATCGCAGGTCGATCTCGGTTGGGATAAAATGGAAGGCGCGACGGCGTACCGCCTGAAGCGCTCAACCGTCAGCGGCGGACCGTACACGGAAGTGGTCAGCACCAATGATACCGCATACAGCGATACCGGCCTGACCGCCGGCACCACCTACTATTATGTGATCAGTGCGGTATACGATACCGTGGAAAGTGCCGATTCCGACGAGGTGAGCGCGGTGCCGTCTGCGCCGATCCGCTTTGAAAACCTGGCTCCGGAATCCGCCGGCATGGATGGCGGTGGATTTTCTGCGGTGTTTTCGGCGTCGGAGCCGGGCTACAGCTATTCGGTCCTGGCGGCGGAAAGCCTGGTGCATCCGGACTGGCAGGACGCTTCGGGCGAAGTGTCCGGTACCGGCGGTGAGCTGACGATTGATGTGCCGCTCGGCACCGAAACCAACCGCTACTACAAGCTGCAGGTCACCCGGCCGTAACGCCGCCGCGGCCGGCTTTCTAAAAAAGACCGGCGCCGGGTTCTTTTTCCTGCGCCGGTTCAAACGCGGCACAGCTGTCGGTGGCCTGCACCTCTTTTTTGTGGACGGAGCAGAACTGCGTGAAGGGATTGACGATATAGTGGGCGCAGCGCCGGCAGAGCCGCGCGTTTTCGCCCTCGTCGAACACCTCAACCTTTGCGGAACGGTCGGCCTCGGTGAAGATCACAGGTTGGTCGGATCGGATTTTGAAGGGGACGGCTGCTTCGGAGGCATATTCAAAGCCGCAGGATGAGCAGGTCAGTTTCTCGCCGGTTTTGGTGAAGCCGTCATAGACCGCTTCGCGCTTGAGCAGGGTGTTGGCCCCGCAATTCCGGCAGATGATTTCTACTGTCTTCATAAGGAAATATGTATATGGTACGGCACAATTGAACAAGTCCGAATGAGGTGTGCATGCGTAAGATTTCTGATTGGGGGAATTATCCGGTAATCGAGGCCGAGGTGAATGGTTTCGACACCGCTGAACAGCTGAAGCGTCAGCTGGAACAGCCGGGCGAAGTGATTGCATTCGGGAACGGGCGCTCCTATGGCGATGCGTCGCTGCAGGACCGGATCCTGCTGACGCGGCGGTTCAGTAAATTCCTTTCGTTTGATCCCGCGACGGGCGAACTCTGCTGCCAGGCCGGCGTACTGCTGTCTGAAATCCTGGATGTGTTTGTGCCGAAGGGCTGGTTCCTGCCGGTTACGCCCGGCACAAAACTGATCACCGTCGGCGGCGCCATTGCTTCGGATGTGCACGGCAAAAACCACCATGTCGACGGATCATTCGGCCAGCATATTCGGTCGATGGACGTTATGCGGAATGACGGCTCGGTCATCACCTGTTCGCCGACAGAGAATGCGGAGTTTTTCAAGGTGACGGTCGGCGGCATGGGGTTGAGCGGTATCATTTTGAACGCCTCATTCCGGCTGCGGAAAATCGAGACGGCCTACATTCGGGAAGAGACGGTCCGCGCATCAAATCTCGATGAGATCATGGACGGGTTTGAAGCGTCGGATGACTGGACCTATTCCGTGGCGTGGATCGACTGCCTGGCCAAAGGCGATGCCCTGGGCCGCAGCATCCTGATGCGCGGCGAGCACGCGGCGGAGACCGATTTGGTTGAGCAGGCCCACCGTGCAAAACCGCTGGCGGTTAAAAAGGGACTGCAGCTCGGCGTGCCGGTGGTTTTTCCGAATTTTGCGCTGAATCCGCTGAGCATGAAGGCCTTCAATTTTGCCTACTACAACAAAACGCGGCCCGGCACCCATAAGCACATCGTGGACTACAACAGCTTCTTTTATCCGCTGGATGCGGTCGATAACTGGAACCGGATTTACGGCCGGCGCGGGTTTACGCAGTATCAGTTTGTGATCCCGAAAGAAGCCGGCCGGGAAGGCATGCGGAAAATCCTGACGCGGATCACGGAGAGCGGACTCGGCTCTTTTCTTGCGGTGCTCAAGCTCTTCGGCGAGCAGGACAGCTTTATGTCGTTCCCCATGGCCGGGTACACGCTTGCGCTCGATTTCCCGATTTCCTCAAAAGCGATGGAGCTGTTTAAAGAGCTCGATGCCATGGTGGCAGACTACGGCGGCCGGCTCTATCTGGCCAAGGATTCCCGCATGGATGCGGCCATGTTTGAAAAAACCTATCCCAACGCAAATGAGTTCCGCCAGGCCATTGCCATGCTCAATGAAGGCTCCACCCAGTTTGCATCGCTGCAGTCCAAACGCATCGGAATCACAGGATAAATTGTAATCCACAGATTTCACGGATTGTCTCAGATTAGCATCCCTGAAATCTGAGTAATCTGTGGATAGACAGGAAGTTGATATGAAGAATATTTTGATACTTGGGGCGACGTCGGATATGGCGCAGGCGATTGCTAAAAAATATGCGGAGCAGGGATGGAGCCTGACGCTGGCCGCACGGCAGGAAGCACTGCTTGGACCGATTGCCAGCGATCTCAAGGTGCGCGCGGATGTGCCGGTTCAGACCGTTCTTTTTGATGCGGCGGATTTTGCCGGTCATCGGAAACTGTATGAATCGCTGGAGACGAAGCCGGATGCGGTGATCGCCTGTTTCGGTTATATGAGCGATCAGGAAAAAGTGCGTTCCGATGTAGAGGATATCCGCCGGACGATTGATGTCAATTTCACCGGTATGGCGACGATTCTGAGCATTATCGCTGCTGATTTCGAGCAGCGGGGCCGCGGCGCGATTGCTGCCGTCAGTTCTGTTGCGGGCGACCGCGGGCGGCAGAGCAACTATATCTACGGCAGCGCCAAAGCCGGACTCTCCGCTTTCCTGGGCGGCCTGCGTAACCGGCTGGCGAAAAAAGGCGTGCATGTAATGACGGTAAAGCCCGGCTTTGCCCGCACGAAGATGACGGAAAACCTGGAGCTGCCGGCCGCGCTGACCGCCAGTCCGGAACAGATTGCCGATGCGGTTTTCAAGGGGCTCGAAAAAAAGAAAAACGTGGTCTACACCCTCTGGATGTGGCGCTGGATCATGCTGATCATCAGGCACATTCCGGAGTTCATCTTTAAGAAGATGAGCATGTAATCATTTAATGCGCAGGAGAACCTGCGCACTGTAAAAAAAACTATTTTCCCTGCTGCAGCAGTCCGTCGAAATATTCAATGGTTTTGGCGAGGCCTTCGCGCAGCGGAATGGTGGGTTCCCAGCCCAGTTTTTCTTTGGCGAGCGTGATGTCCGGCTTGCGCTGCTTCGGATCGTCGGGCGGCAGCGGTTCAAAGACGAGCCGGGACTTTGAGCCGGTCAGGTCGATCACGTTTTCCGCCAGTTCAATCATGGTGAATTCACCGGGGTTGCCGATGTTGATCGGGCCGGTGATCTCATCGGGTGAATTCATCAGGCGGACCCAGCCTTCAATCAGGTCGGAAACATAGCAGAACGAGCGGGTCTGCGTGCCGTCGCCGTAGATTGATATATCCTCGCCGCGCAGCGCCTGCATGATGAAGTTCGAAACCACCCGGCCGTCCTGCGGATGCATGCGCGGGCCGTAGGTGTTGAAAATGCGGACGACTTTGATGCGCAGGTTATGCTGCCGCCAGTAGTCGAAAAAGAGGGTTTCGGCGCAGCGTTTGCCTTCGTCGTAGCACGAGCGGATGCCGATCGGGTTGACGTGGCCCCAGTAGGTTTCCGGCTGCGGATGAATGTTCGGGTCGCCGTAGACTTCCGAGGTCGAGGCCTGGAAGACCTTGGCTTTTACCCGCTTGGCCAGGCCGAGCACATTGATGGCGCCGTGGACGCTGGTTTTGGTGGTCTGTACCGGGTCGAACTGGTAGTGCACCGGCGAGGCGGGACAGGCGAGGTTGTAGATCTCATCGACCTCCACGTAAAAGGGGAAGGTGACGTCATGGCGCATCAGCTCAAAATAGGGATTATCCATCAGGTGCAGGATGTTGGCTTTGCGCCCCGTGAAAAAATTGTCCATGCAGATGACATCGCACCCTTCGGCCAGCAGCCGCTCACAGAGAAACGAACCGAGAAAACCTGCGCCGCCGGTTACGAGTACGCGTTTTTTAATAATGTCATGCATAACAATATTCCCTTCGGGTTTGTGAACAGCATTATTTTCCCATTTGCGATCTTGGAAATTAATTTCAATTATCGGGAAATTAAGCAATAGTCATCTGTTTCAAATTTCAGGAGAGCTATGTTCGATTCGTTAAAAAAACCTGTGGTTTCCGCATCCGAGTGGATGGAACGCCTGCCGCACCGCGATAAAAAACTCTATGCCATGTATTCCTCTGTCACAGACTGCATTGTTACGGATCAGTCCGTCATGTCGGTTCCTGTCGATGACCATATGGTGCACCGCGGGGACGGCGTGTTTGAATCGTTCAAATGTATCGGCGGCAGCCTCTATAATCTTGAAGACCACCTGGCGCGGCTGGAGCGCTCCTGTGCGGCGCTGGGGATTGAACTGCCGATGCCGCTCGACGAAATGGGGCAGATTATCATCCAGACCGTCCGCGCCGGCGGGCAGCCCCATGCGCTGGTTCGGCTGCTGCTGTCCCGCGGACAGGGCACGATGGGGGTCAATCCCTACGCCTGCCTGGGCCCGGAGCTTTACATCGTGGTCTACGAGATGCCCAGCCGTAAAATTGACCAGCTCCCGGAGGGGGTCCGGGTTGGACTCAGCAAGGTGCCGATCAAGCCGGGTATTTTTGCGCAGGTGAAAACCTGCAACTACCTGCCCAATGTCCTTATGAAAAAAGAGGCCATCGATATGGGCGTCGACTTTACCGTTTCGCTCGACGAAAACCGGAACCTGGGTGAAGGCGCCACGGAAAACATCGGCATCGTCACGCGCGGTAAAGAGCTCTTCATGCCGCCGCCCGAGCGCGTGCTTGCCGGCACCACCGCCAAACGCGCCATGGAATTTGCCAAACAGCTCAAGGCCGAGCGCGTTCTGACCAATGCCGAGTTCCGGCCGATCAATCTCGGGGCCGTGCGTTCCGCGGCCGAAGTGCATATCTACGGCACAACGCCCAATGTTACGCCGGTTATTGAATTTGACGGCAAGCCGGTCGGCGACGGAAAACCGGGGCCGGTGGCCGCGCGGCTGTTTGAGATGCTCAAAGAGGAAATGATTCCCGAGAGCTCGCGTCTAACGAAGGTCTTTTAATTATGCCGCTGGAAATCGAACGTAAATTCCTGGTGATTTCCGATGAATGGAAAGACGCCGTCGCCGAATCCAAAGTGTGCCGGCAGGGCTATATCGTTACCGACGAAAAAAAGACCGTGCGCGTGCGCGTGATAGGCGATCAGGGATTCCTGACCGTGAAAGGCGCGACCGACGGATATTCGCGCATGGAGTTTGAATACGAGATCGATCTCGCCGACGCCAACTACATGCTGATGCTCTGCGAACAGCTGGTCGAAAAAACGCGCCACTATATCCAGCACGGCGGCCTCCTGTGGGAGCTGGATGTTTTCGAAGGTTTAAACGCCGGCCTCGTGATGGCCGAAGTCGAACTCGAATCCGAAACACAGCAATTCGAAAAACCCGCCTGGGCCGGCGAAGAAGTCTCCGAAGACGAACGCTACTTCAACGGCTATCTCTCAAAACATCCGTTCAGTCGGTGGTAGAGTTTCTATGAACTCATAGATGCTAATTCCAGTCAGGTCATAGCAGCTCCGGAGTCACCGGATGTAATACTCCATTTTGGGGAAACATGGGCAGGATGCTCATGCCGCGTGGCACGGGCGTCCCGCCCGTGAACGGCGCTAAGCCCTGAGCCTTTTAAGGATCTCGTTCGCCGCCGTTTCAGCGCCGCCTCGTGCGATTTCGGCTTTCGGCGGCGGGGCGTTTTCGACGGCGGTGAGGGCGCGGTCGAGGTCGCCGGCGTAGAGTTCGGCGTTGGGGATGAAGGCGCGGCGGCAGTATTGCTCAATCGCCGCGACCAGGACGGGATATTCGAGGAAGTTTTTGCGGTCGGAATAGATGATCGGTTTGTTGTTGGCAATGCATTCGGAGACGATGCCGAAGCCGGGCTTGGTGACGACATAATCGATGGAGGCCATGATGTCGGCAAAGGAGAGCAGGCTTCGGGAGAGGCAGTGGATGCCTTCGTGTTTCCAGTCCAGCGGCTCCACGGTGAAAATCGCACACCTGCGCAGGTGTGCCATTCGATCGATGGCCTGGGGCGGGAGGTTCAGCGAGGTAAAGGAGAGCAGGACCCAGGGTTTTTCGGGGTCGGCGCCGGTGCTTTCGGCGATTAAACCGCGCCGCGCCGTTCCGGGTTTGGCGAGCAGGGGCAGGTCGATGATGTGGGGGAACACCTCCATGGATTCGGAGAAGGGCTGCTTAAGGAGCAGATCGGTGCGGCGGTAGACGTCGGCGAATTTATTGACGAAAAACTGCCAGCGCGGATCGCGGTCAACGAATTCGGAATAGATCCAGTTCCAGCCGAAGTTGCTGCATCCGATATTGGGAATGCCGGATTCCTGCGCCGCGGCGAGCGGTATGGCGGGGATGTCGGCGACAACCACGCCGATATTTTCGGCGGCCATGAAGAGCTTTTCCTGATCGATCAGTTTGCGTTCACGCTGGTAGAGCCTCGTGAGGGAGTCCAGCGAGGCGTCGAGGTCGACGTGAATGGAATCTTTCTGGATCAGGCCGAGGTCAAACGCGCCGGGCCTGACTTCGATGCCGGGCAGCAGGCGGCTGGCCATAAAGCCGGCGGGCAGATCGGTTTTAACGATGATCGGCACATCGGGCGCCGCGGTGTGCAGCGCGTTGAGTATGTCGCAGGAGCGCGCGCCGTGGCCGTAGCCGTGGGCGGTGATGTAGTAAGCAATCTTCTTCATGATGCTGTCAGGGCAATGCCGACGGCGAGAATGAGACTCATGAGGATCGTGACGCCGACTTTGAGAAAGATGACGGCGAGGCGGGCGAGTACGGCGCCGGCCGCCACATGGGCCGCCTGCTCGGCTTTTTTGACCTGCTGGTGCTCCGCCAGGAAGGCGCACCCGAAGCTGCAGGCAAGCATGCCGATGAGACTGCCTAGAATGGGAACGGGAATAAATCCGCCGAGAAACAGCCCGAGGAATCCGCCGCCGGCCGCGGCCCAGCCGGCGGCTTTTGAACCGCCGCGTTTCTGTACGCCCCAGATTCCGGAAAAGGCTTCCAGCAGTTCAACGCCGATGCAGAGCAGGAGCAAAACGATGAGGCCGCCCAGGCCGGGGAATGCGGGCCAGCGGAGCCAGGCCAGCAGGCCGCCTGCCGCCAGCACCAGCCAGGTGCCGGAAAGGGACAGGCAGGAAAGGATGAAAGCGGCAAAGCATAGAATGGCGGAAACCGTGTAGATTGAGATGGTCAGCGCTGTATCCATGCTTGAAGGAATGAAGATTTCAGAGTGAGGCATAAGCTGTCCGCTGTGCACTCACAAGCGCTCTTCATTCTCCCGTCTTAATCTAAGCCCATAATCCACTGGGCGAGGGTGCGGGCGCCGAAGAGGGTGGCGCCGGGCGCCTGATGGGGTTTTTCCGATTCCACCCACGCGGTGCCGGCGATGTCGAGATGCGCCCAGGGGATATCCTCGGGCACAAATTCCTGAAGGAAGGCTGCGGCGGTGGCGGTGCCGGCGGTGCCGGATCTGCAGAGGTTGGACAGGTCGGCAAAATCGGACTTCATGTCGTCGGTGTACTCTTTGAAAAGCGGCAGCTGCCAAAGGCGCTCGCCGGCGGCGGCGCCGTTGTGGATGAGCGTATCCACCAGTTTCTGATTGTTGCCGAGCACCGCAGAGGCGGCGGAGCCGAGCGCAACAATGCAGGCGCCGGTAAGGGTGGCCAGGTCGACAATGGCCTGCGGTTTTTCGTCGGCAGCGAGGCCGAGGGCATCCATCAGGACCAGGCGGCCTTCGGCATCGGTGTTGAGGACTTCAACGGTTTTGCCTTTGTAGGCTGTGATGATGTCGCCGGGCCGCGTGGCGGCCGAGCCGGGCATATTTTCGGCCGCACCGAGGATGCCGATGACCGGCGTTTTCGGGTTCAGGCGGGCAATCATCTGCATGGCGGTCAGCACGGCCATACCGCCGCACTTGTCGTATCGCATCCAGCCCATGCCTTTGCCGGGTTTGAGCGAAATGCCGCCCGAATCGAACGTGACGGTTTTGCCGACCAGCACGACCGGTTTGGCTTTCGGGTCGGCGCCTTTGTGTTTGAGGATAATCATGCGCGCATCCTGCGCGCTGCCCTGGGCCACCGACAGAATGCCGCCGCAGCCTTTTTTCTCCAGTGCGGCCTTGTCCATGATGCGGCAACCGAGGCCGCTTTCCTTGGCCATTTTTTCGGCCCAGTCGGCAATTTTGGCCGGGGGCGCTTCGTTGCCCGGAAGGTTGGCGAGGTCGGCCGTGGTGAGCAGGGCGGCTTCCTGGGCCTGGGCGGTTTTGATGCCGGTGCGGTCTTTCACTTCGCCGCAGAAAGCGAGCGAAAAGGCCGGCGTTTTTTCGGCATCGGATTTAAAGGTGTCGAAGCTGTAGGTGCCCCAGGCGGCGCCGCGGCCGGCCAGCAGGTGGTAGTCGGCTTCGGGGAGGCTTTTGAGCTTGATGCCTGCCGGCATGGCGAATGATTTGAAGCCGGCGGCCTTGCCGGCGCGTACCGCGGCGGCGGCGGCCTGTTCGAGCAGGCCGTTATGAAAGTGTTTGGCTTCGCCCACGCCGGCGGCGATGAGCTGTTTGCCGGCCAGCGGAAAAACCGCGGTCTGGCCGGGCCGGCCTTTGAAGGCTGAATTTGCGATCAGCGCATTGATTTCCTTTTTAAGCGCGCCGCTGCCGGAGGGCAGCAGGTTTTCTTCGCCTTGGAAAAAAACGATCAGGGCATCTTTTTTATGGTCGGTAATCGGAGAGGAGGAGGCGGTGATTTTCATTATTTAATCCCTTCGGGTACCTGGGCTTTCGGGCTGGCCGGGCGGTGGTTGACGGCAAAGCCGCTGAGTGCGATGGCCTCCTCAAAATTCATTTTCCGAACCGTGCTGCTTTTGTAGGAGACGGTCATGGTTTGGGAGGCGATGTTGAAATCGCTGCTGACGTAGCCGGGCACCGCCTTGAGGCGGTTTTGAATGTAGGAGGCCGCCGCCGGGGTTTTCATTTCGGGAATATGATAATCGTCAGAAACGATTTCTTTGCGGAAGCACCAGAACATAAAGGTCGGGTCGGCCTTTTTTTCTCTGGCATGGGCTTCCTTATCGCCGCAGCCGGTCAGCATGAGCAGGGCGGCTCCGGTAAAAATAATCGTACGCAATTTCATGATGGGCCTTTCTGAAAACAACAAGGGTGCGGACTATAATTCATGCATAAGCTGATATCTATAAATTTCCTCCCACTTCGGCGGGGATTTGAAGCCCTCGTGCATCAGGTAGCGGAAGTGGTTTACTTCGCCGACGAGCTTCGGGAAAATTTCTTCGAAAATGTAGCAGAATTCGTAGTAGTTTTGCTCCGCTTCGGCAAAGCGGCCCTGCAGCTGGTAGGCCAGGCCGAGCGCGATCATCGGCCCGGGGCTGTCGGGATGTTTTTCGCGCACGCTTTGATAGTATTCGGAGGCTTCTTTGAAGCGGCCGTTCAGCATCGAGATATTGGCGGCGAGCTGCAGTGCGGTATCGGCGTCGTCGGGGTAGTGCTTGATAATCGCATAGCAGTTTTCAAGGGTGCCGGCGATATTCTGTTCGGCATAGGCGCTGTTCATCTGGGCTTCAAGCATATCGAACGGCGGCGGAGCGTGGAGCACGCCGTAGATCAGGTGGACGCTCAGGACGGTGAAAAGGGTGGCGGCCACAACGCCGAGATCAAACCGGTCGGCCTTAAATCTGCGCAGCAGTTTGAAGGCATAGCCGGTGATACCGCCCTTGGCGTGGTAGCGGTATTGCCGCAGGGCCTGGATGTTCATGATGAATGCGCCGAGCGCGGGGTTGATCGGCAGGCGGTTTTCCTCTTCGAGCGCCAGGGTGTGCCATTCCACGAAACCCTGCAGGGTGACGCGTGAAAAATCATTCAGCAGCTGGCCGTGCGGATCAGCAATTTTCAGGGCCTGGAAAACGAGCATCTGCTGGAGCAGGGGAAAGGAGTTGTCGTCCATGGCGGATTTGCGCCAGCTCAGGACGCTGAGGCCGCCGGGCAGTTTTCCGGATTCATGAATACTTTCAAGGATGCTGGTTCTGTAGGTGTGCGGCAGGTTTTTCCAGAGCAGGGGGGTGAATGCCGGAAAGCCGTGCACCTGGCTCTCTTTGTCCCGCAGAAAGGCATTCACAAAGGCCTTTTCTTTCTCATTCCAGAACTGCTCAAGGAGGTTGCGTTCCAGTGTGTCTCGCTCTTTGCTGAACCAGTCATCGCCTTCGCGGTGCGCGGCCGACTGCTTCCGCAGGCGGTTCAGGGCATCGATTTCCGAAATGAGGAGCACGGTCAGGTCGACCGTTACGAGGTCGGATTCGTAGAGGCCGGGCACAACGGATTCGACGGCGCTTTTCCAGCAGAAGACTCCTTGGCGCTTGGGGTCGAAGTGGTGGAGCTGCCATTGGAGATGCCGTCTCAGCAGGGGGAGGGCCTGGGTTAGGAAATCATCGGATTTCCCGGTCTCAAAAATAATTTCGGTTGTCTGCGAAAGGAGCGGTTTAGGCGCTTCGATGGTGGAAAAAGAGGCGTGCGGCGCAGCCTGCACCGGAATGGCGCCGGCGTTGGTCTGCAGCTTGAGGCCGCACAGGACCAGTTCTTCGGCCGTCCGTATGTCCATCCAGCGCCATGCCGGTGCAATGAAAAAGAGTTCGTTAATGTCCATCCGCGGAGTGTCGGCCGCCGCGCTTTGCGTCCAGTGGTTCGGAATCGAACCTTCCGGCGGGCGCAGTGCCTTCATCATGCATTCCGCACTGATGACGGCGAGTTCATCGTGATGCGACATTTCCTCCAGCAGGTTGGTGACCCCGCTGCGTTTTTCCCGTTCTGACTGCAGGGCTGCGTCCAGGTCCTTGGCGAGGAAGGCGTCGGCGGTCCGGGCGGCTTCTGCCTGGGCCGGCGATTTGTTGACCAGGCAGAAACGGCCGTCTTTGACGGTGAGCAGTACAAGGCCGGAGTCGGTTTCAAGCCAGGAGGAGGCGCCGTCGGACTGAACCGGAAGATCCGATACGATGACCGGTTCGGGAATGTTTTCGAAGCGCCCCCAGATGATGCCGGGTTCCGGGATGATGACCTCCGCGCCGGTGCGGTTGTTTTTGCGCTCGTAGTAGGCGCAGAAGCCGTTGAACAGCATGTGGGTGCGGCTGTTCTGGGGGACGGGAATCTGGAGCATCCACTGGGGGTCTTCGGCGTGTGCGGTAATCTGGCCGACTGCTTCGCGGCTTTGGAAAAAACGACCTGAACCCGAAGCCCGGAAGCTTGCGCTGCAGCCGCGCGGTTCAAAGGTCCACTCAGCAAACCAGGGGTGTGCAGGATAGGATCTGAAGATGAAGTTCATTGGAAAATAGTGTTTGTTCGGCGGCGGTTCTTCAAGCGAAATAAAAAAGGGATGCCTTTGTTGAAAATAATGAAGGTTTGGATTGACGGATGGGCGGAAGTTGCTATTAATTACGCGCTTTGCTCACTATAATAGGTGAACTGTATACTTCTATAAATAAGGACGACCATGGCTGTTTCGAAAAAGAAGACCTCCGCAAAGAAAACCGCAAAAAAGGCCTCTGCTGCAGAAAAGGCTCCTGCAAAGAAAAAAGCCGTCCCAAAAGCTGAACCGACTAGCATTACCAAAAAGGCCGCCGCACCGGGTGAAAAACTGACCCCGGCTAAAAAAGCCGCGGCCAAGAAAGCGCCGGCCAAGAAAAAGGCCGCGGCCAAAAAGGCGCCGGCGAAAAAAGCCGCAGAAGAACAGCCGGTAAAGAGCACGGTGCCGCAGACGCAGGAGCAGAAAGTGGCCGCCACCGTGGCGGCGGTTGACGAAGCAACTGCCGGCGGGGTCTCCCTGATGGACCGCGAAGAGCGCAATGACCGCATCAAAGAGCTGATGGCGCTGGCATCGGAGCACGGATTCCTTACTTTTGAAGATATCAACGAAGCCTTTCCGGAAGACCTGGTGGTTGTTGAGGATATCGATAAAATCGTCGGCCTGCTGCAGAGCATGGAAATTGACATTATCCGTCAGGACGATGTGGAAGAGTATCAGGCCCGCCTTGAAAAGGAACAGGCCGACAAGCAGAGCGCCCGTTCCGATGTGCTCGACGACCCGGTCCGCATGTACCTCAAGCAGATGGGACAGGTGCCGCTGCTGACCCGCGAGCAGGAGGTGGAGATCTCCATGCGTATTGAGGAGGCGGAGATTGCCACGACCAAAATGTTCAACCGGCTCGGCTGCGCAACGGATGCCTATCTCGGGGTTATTGAACGTCTCGAGCTGGGTAAAGAGCGTTTCGACCGGATTATTTCCGATAAGCATGTGGAATGCCGCGAAGATTATTTTAATGAGCTGCCGAAGGTGCTCAAGGGGATCGACCGCAACCGCGAGCTGAAGCTGAAGTACTATCTTGAGTACACCAAAGCGAAGAAGGACAGTCCGGAAGAGAAGAAGGCGATCCGGAATTTCGATAAGGCGCAGGACCGCCTGTCGGAATATTTCAAGCAGCTGCATTTCAAACAGAAGGCCATTGAGGATGTGGTGCCGGAAGTGGACAACTACCACCATAAAATGGTTCATCTGCTCTCCGAAAAAGAGCGCCTCAAAAAAAGCCGGGCGAAGAGCGCTAATACGGATCTGCGCAATGTCCGCAAAGAGATCAAGGAGCTTGAGTGCTACCTGCAGATGGAGCAGCAGGATTTCGAGAAGCACTATGCCGAGCTGAGGGTCTGGCTGCGCAAAGGCCTTAAGGCCAAAACGGAAATGATCGAGGCCAACCTGCGCCTCGTGATCTCGATTGCGAAAAAATATACAAACCGCGGCCTGTCGTTCCTGGACTTGATTCAGGAGGGCAACATGGGCCTGATGAAAGCGGTGGAAAAATTTGAATACCGGCGCGGTTATAAATTCTCTACTTATGCCACGTGGTGGATCCGTCAGGCGATTACGCGTTCGATTGCGGACCAGGCGCGGACCATCCGTATTCCGGTTCATATGATCGAAACGATCAATAAGCTGATGCGCATCCAGAAGCAGCTGCTGCAGGAATTCGGACGCGAGGCGTCGCCGGAAGAGCTGGCTGATGAGATGGATCTGCCGGTAGAACGGGTTCGCGCGATCCTGAAGATTGCCCAGCAGCCGATTTCCCTGCAGAGCCCGATTGGCGATTCCGATGACACGCACTTCGGTGATTTCATTGAGGATAAATCGGCCGAAAAGCCGGATGAAATGACGGCTTTCAGCCTGCTGAAAGAAAAGATCGGCGACGTGCTCATGACGCTGACCGATCGTGAGCAGGAAGTGCTTACCCTGCGTTTCGGACTGGTGGACGGATATCCGCGAACACTGGAAGAGGTGGGCCGGAAGTTTAATGTGACCCGCGAACGTATCCGCCAGATCGAAGCAAAAGCCCTGCGTAAAATGCGGCACCCGACCCGTATCCGCAAACTCGAGGGCTTCCTGGATGGCGAATAAATCCTAATTCCGAATATCGAAATCCGAAACAGCTTCAAATCGGGAAATTGGAAATGAACCAAACAGGGATGTTTGAAATTTGCAGTTCGGAGTCTGAGGCGTTGTTTCGGGTTTACAGCTCGGAGTGCGGGTGATGCGGGCGGTTAAATCGATCATCAAGCGGGACGGCCAACTGGCCTGGTACGACCGCAGCCGCATCACCAATGCTATTTTCAAAGCCGCCGCGGCATCCCGCGGCGGCTTCGGCTTTGAGGAGGCCGAGCGGCTGGCATATGCCGTGGAGCTGCGGACGGCTGAAAGCTATGCTGAGCAGATTCCGACGGTCGAGGACCTGCAGGATATTGTCGAGGCCGTGCTGATGGAAAACGGGCATGTGAAGGTGGCCCGGGCCTATATTATCTACCGGCAGAAGCGCACGGAAATCCGCGAGGCGAAACAGGGCGCTGTCGAGGCGACCGATAATATTCCCTACAAGCTCATTTATGAGGTGCTCCGCTGGAACATGGAGCACGGCTGCGAATCGGTTGGGGGCCTGAACCGAATTATTGAATCCGGGGGCTTTCCGGATTTTGCCGCGGCCTGCGAGCTGCGCTATTCAGCAGAGTGCCGCCTGGCCGGACAGCATGTTCTGCGGCAGGGCAGTGATGTGCGGTTGATTATTGTGGCCGGTCCGTCATCGTCGGGTAAAACCACCACCACCATGAAGCTGGCCGAAGAGCTTGCAATGGGTGGAAAAAAGCTGCGGGCGTTTCATGTGGATAACTATTTCTGGGACCTGGAGCTGCACCCGAAAGATGAGTTCGGCGACTACGACTATGAGACGCCGCAGGCGCTGGATATTAAGCTGATCAATAAACACCTCGAACAGCTGCTGGCCGGAAAAACGGTGATGCTGCCGCACTATGACTTTAAAACGGGAACCCGCACGCTGAATGTGCATGAAATGACGCTGGCGGATGACGAAATCCTGCTGATGGACTGCCTTCACGGGCTCTATTCGGATATGACGAAGAGCATTCCGGATCAGCATAAATTCCGTCTTTATATTGAAACGCTCGGCCAGCTGAAGAATGAGCGCGATGAGTTTATGCGCTGGGCAGACCACCGGCTGATGCGCCGGATGGTGCGGGATGCCTGGAGCCGGAACCACGATTTCCATGAAACGCTGACGCACTGGCATTATGTCCGCAAGAGTGAGCTGCAGCACATCATTCCCTTTATCGGAAATGTGGATTTTGTGGTGAACTCTGCGATGCCCTACGAATTTCCGGTGTTGAAGCAGAAGCTGTTCGGTTTCTTTCCGGAGGCCATTGAGCGGTATCGCGACGATCTGCAGCGCCAGGATGCCTATTTGCGCGCACAGCGCGTGATGCAGTTCCTTGAACCGCTGCATGACTACAGGGATCATTCCTTCATACCGCCCAAGGCGCTGTTCCGTGAGTTTATCGGGGGAAGCGGATATACCTATTAAACCGTTTGACGCCGCGCGGTTCAGGCATCAGACCGCCTTCGGTGTGCAGGCAGGGTTCGCCGCTCCGTTGTGATCAGTCGAGGCTGAGGTCGCCGTGGATGCGCAGGTGTTTGTGCTCCAGGTCCACATGCAGTGTATTCTGCGGAAAGGCTTCCGGTAGTTTTTCCTGCAGCATGGCCTGCACTTTTGCGCGTATCTCCTGTTTCACCTCGTCCGGGACCCGGCTGAGTGTGGAGATGCGGATATCGACGACGTAGCCCGGGCCGAAAGCGGAGCCGAAGCCGGCGGAATAGGAGGCGCCGACGTTGATCAGGCCGTCCATTTCCGGGTTGGATGTCCGGCCCTCGGCCGGTCGTGAGGGATGGAGGATGAAGCGGTCTTTATATTCCTGCTCCAGCGCGCGGTCGATCGTATCGAAAACACGCTTGAGTTTCATTTCCCAGTCTATGGCTTTTGCACTGCGCATAAACCAATGAAAAGCGATTCTGTTCTAACTAGGCAAGGCTGTTGTTTATATTATGCCGAAGGCTGGGCTGCCGGGGCGGTATTTCTGCTTATTTTCAGTGGTTTATACGCCGTTTTTTGCGCGCAAGGTTTGACTTACCGGGCCGAAACACTATCCTGTCGCAAATTTATTACACATTGAGTCTCAAAACATAGGAGGTTTATAATGAGTGCTCCCACTACTAACCAGAAGCTGCTCGACTGGGTTGCTGAAATCGCTGAAATGACTACCCCGGATGAAATCATCTGGTGCGATGGTTCCAAGGAAGAGTATGACCGTCTGATGGCCGAAATGGTCGAAACCGGAATGGCGATCAAACTGAATGAAGACAAGCGCCCTAACTCCTTCGCGTTCAACTCCGATCCGTCCGATGTTGCCCGTGTTGAAAGCCGCACCTATATCGCTTCCGTTAAAGAAGAAGATGCCGGTCCGACCAATAACTGGATTGATCCGGTAGAGCTGAAAAAGACCATGACTGGTCTGTTCAGCGGCTGCATGAAAGGCCGCCCGATGTACGTGATCCCGTTCTCCATGGGTCCGATCGGTTCCCCGATCGCCAAGAACGCGATTGAGATCACCGATTCCCCGTACGTTGTGGTTAACATGCACATCATGGCCCGCGTTTCCACGGAAGTGCTGCGCCTGATCGAAAAAGAAGACTTCTTCATCCCGTGCCTGCACTCGGTGGGTAAACCGCTGGCAGAAGGCGAAAAAGACAGCCGCTGGCCTTGCGCTCCGATCGAAGACAAATACATTGCCCACTTCCCGGAAGAAAACCTCATTTGGTCCTACGGTTCCGGTTACGGCGGTAACGCCCTGCTCGGTAAAAAATGTCTGGCGCTGCGTATTGCCTCCGCCATGGCCGGCCGCGAAGGCTGGATGGCTGAGCACATGCTGATCCTGCGTTTCATCAGCCCGGAAGGCAAAAAATACCACGTAGCAGCGGCCTTCCCGTCTGCCTGCGGTAAAACCAACCTCGCCATGCTGCAGTCCACTGTGCCGGGCTGGAAAGTTGAAACCATCGGCGACGATATTGCCTGGATGAAACAGGGTGATGACGGCCGTCTGTACGCCATCAACCCGGAAGCCGGCTTCTTCGGTGTTGCTCCGTTCACCTCCAAAGAAACCAACCCGATGGCAATGGCATCGCTGGACAAAGATTGTATCTTTACCAACGTAGTCGTTACTCCGGATCTGGACGTTTGGTGGGAAGACATGAATATTCCGATCGAAAAGGGTACCGACTGGCTGAACCGTCCGTGGACTCCGGACATGAAAGACGAAAACGGTAAGCCGCTCAAGGGTGCACACCCGAACAGCCGCTTCACTGCGCCGGCCAGAAACTGCCCGTCCATCTGCCCGGACTGGGAAGACCCGGCTGGTGTTCCGATTGATATCTTCCTGTTCGGCGGCAAGCGTACTTCGGTTGTTCCGCTGGTTCACGAAGCCTTTGACTTCAACCACGGTGTATTCCTGGGTGCCACCGCTTCTTCCGAACCGACTGCTGCGGCTCTCGACCTCGGTAACGTTTCGCTGCGCTTCGACCCGTTTGCCATGACTCCGTTCATCGGCTACCACGCCGGCGACTACATGCAGCATTGGTTCGATATGGGTGAAAAACTCGGCGACAAAGCTCCGAAATGTTTCTACGTTAACTGGTTCCAGAAAGACGAAAACGGTTTCATCTGGCCCGGATTCGGTGAAAACAGCCGCGTTCTGAAATGGATGTGCGACCGTGTTGAAGGCAAAGTCGGCGCTCGCGAAACTGCGATCGGCATGATGCCCGAAGAAGGCGACATCAACCTTGACGGTCTCAGCCTTTCGGCTGATGCCTGGGAAAAGCTGATGAACGTTGATAAGGAAGCTTACAAAGGGACTGTTGCTGATGCGCGTGCTTACCTCGCGAAACTCGGCGACAAGCTGCCGGCCAAAATGACCGAACAGCTCGACGCTCTCGAAGCCCGCCTGAATGCCTAAGGCATTCCCGGAAAGCTGATCTTCGGATCAGCTTGCTGATAAGCGCCCTCCATTTATTTGGAGGGCGTTTTTTTGTATCAATGCGATGCGCCTCCAGTGCGTTTGCATAAAAAAAGGCGTCCGGATGGACGCCTTTCAATTTCCGGTGAATGGAAATCCTTAGTTGATAAGGACAGACTTGCCGGAGCCGGCAGTCACTTCGCCGATAATGATCGCTTCCTGATCGTTGGCTTTGAGGATTTCAAGGGTCGCATCAGCATCGTCCTTGGAAACCATCAGCACAAAACCGATGCCCATATTGAAGACGCGGAACATTTCCTCGTGGTCGACGCCGCCCTGTTCCTCGATGAATTTGTAGATGGCCGGAACCTCCCATTTGGAGCGGTCAAACCGGGCATCCACGGTTTTCGGGAGCACGCGCGGGACGTTGTCGTAGAGCCCGCCGCCGGTGATATGCGCCATGCCGTGAATATCCACTTTTTCGAGCACGGCCATGACCGGATGCAGGAACGAGGAGTGGATGGCCAGCAGCGCATCCTGGAAGGTGACATCCGTGCCCGGGACCAGGTCCGCGAGCTTTTTGCCGGCGGTTTCAAAGATCACTTTGCGGGCCAGCGAATAGCCGTTGGTCTGCAGGCCGGTGGAGGGCAGGCCGATCAGCACATCGCCTTCGGCAACCTTTTCGCCGGTAATCACTTTTTCGCGCTCGACCGTGCCGACGATGGTGCCGACGAGATCGTATTCTCCGTTCGGATAGAGGCCCGGCATTTCAGCGGTTTCGCCGCCGAGCAGGGCCGCGCCGTTTTCGCGGCAGGCGGTGCAGAAGCCGCTGACGACGGCTTCGAAGACTTCCGGCGCCAGGGCGGCGGTGCCCAGGTAGTCGAGGAAGAAGAGGGGCCGCGCGCCCTGAACGAGAATGTCGTTGGTGCAGTGGTTAACCAGGTCCTGTCCGACCGTGTTGTGAATGCCGGCCATGTTGGCGACTTTCAGTTTGGTGCCGACGCCGTCGACCGAGCTGACGAGCAGGCTGTCGGCGCCCGGCGATTTGAACAGACCCCCGAAGGAGCCGATTTCGCTGACCACGCCGTCCGTATTGGTGGAGGCCACGTCCTTTTTGATGTTCTGCAGCGAACCCATCATGACATCAATGTCTACGCCGGCTTCGGCATAGGCCGATTTTTTCTTTTCTTCACTCATTAAAGCATCCCTTTCTGAAAAATAACGCGCGCGATTAAACCCCCATACGCCGTTTCAAACAAGCCTCTTACAGTAATATTCTGCCGCAGCGCATTTGCGGCGCGGAGCGGGAAAATGCCGGGTTCGCAGGAGCCGTGTCTCTGAGGAAACTCTACCCGAATTGAATGGGGTCGGCATCGATGCCTGAACATTGGATTTCCATCTTGGGCGCGAGGGCTTTTTGGAGAAGTTTCGCGAAGGCCGGCAGGTAACCGCGTTCGGTATTGGTGTGTTCGCACAGAATCACGTGAGAACCGCCCAGGGTGGCTGCAAGCACGTTGTGGTGGCTCATCTCCCCGGTGAGGTAGCAGTCGGCCTTTACGCCGCGAAAGGCTTCGCTTCCTGCGCCGGCGCAGAGGGCGACACTTGAAACAGGGGTGTCCTCCGGCGCCGATGCGATGCGTACGGATTTGAGGCCCAGGTGTTTTTTGATCCGCGCGGTCAGGGTTTTCAGTTTAACCGGCCGCCGCAGCTCCACGAGCCGTCCCTGGCCTGCATCGGAATTCGGAATCGGATGCAGCACGGATACCTCTCCTTCGCCTACGCCTTCGGCCAGCCAGTCATTCACGCCTCCGATGACCGCATCGAGGGCGGTGTGGGGCGAATAGACTGCTGTATTATTCTGGATCAGTTTCATCACCGTGCGGTCGTAGGCCGTTTCGGCGGAGAGCTGTTTTGCGCCGTGAAAGAGGATGGGGTGATAGGCAATAATTAGATCAAAACTCCCGAAAACAGCCTCATCGGCCACCGCTTCGGTCAGGTCGATCGTCAGCAGGATTTTTTTAATGCTGCGCGGCTGGAGCGGATTGATGAGCAGGCCGACGTTGTCCCAGTTTTCTGCCAGGCTGAGCGGCGCCATGCCTTGAAGGATCTCGATTACATTCTGTAGTTTCATGGCTGCAGTATGCATATTAGATTTAGTCTTAAAAAGGAAATATGCGGGCCGCGCTTGAGTTTTTAGGCCTTCAAACTAGAATGGGGATTTCTAACCAAGGAGATGAAGGATGAAGAAATGGAGATGCGAAGTCTGCGGCTATATTCATGACGGCGATGAGGTTTGTGAAACCTGCCCGAAGTGCGGTGCGCCGGCGGAAAAGTTCACCGCGCTGGATGATAAGGCTGCGGCACTGATTGAGCGTTCCCGTCACACCAATGCCCTGCACGCCCAGCTGATTGACCTGGCGCGCCAGATTGAGCGGGTCTGCGAAGACGGCATCAAGGATGCGCTCGATCCGGGATGTGTGGATGTGTTCGAAAAAAGCCTTAAAGCATCCTATATCCAGATGAAACTTTCCATGGCCGAAATGCAGGGCCACATGGGCAAAGGCAAGTGGGGCTAGGGAATAACGAATAACGAATGTCGAATTCCGAATGATGAAATAAAAAACGCCCGGCGCGAAAGCGAGCGGGCGTTTTATTGTAGACGAAGCATGCTGCTCCGTTACCTTCGGGACTAGAGGGCCTTCTGAATGAAGATCATCACGAAGAGGGCTACAGTTTCTACGATACCGAGTACGGTGAGGTAGTTGCCGAAGCCCTGTCCGGTTTCCGCCAGGGCGTCCGAACCGGCCGCGCCGGCTTTGCCCTGATACCAGGCGGAGAAGCCCATGGCGATGCCGCCGATGATGCCGGCGCCGAACTGCGCCAGGCTGGCGTCTGCTTTGAGGATGAAGTTCATGAGCAGCATACCGTAGATGGTCTGCGACAAAGGAGCGCCAATGAAAACGAGCAGGATGAACGGCGCAGCCTTGCCCTGCAGGTAGCATTTTTTCCACGCGCCGATGCCGGCCATGCCTGCGGTTCCGGTTCCGAGTGCTGATCCGATTGCGCCGAATCCCAGTGCCATTGCTGCGCCCATCTTGGCGTATGCTTCTACTTGTGTTGCGTCCATTGTATTACCTCCTATTGTCAATTCTACTGATTTAAAGTTTCGTTTTTCTTCTTAAACGGATTGTAGTGAATACCACCCCATTCCACCCCGGCATGGCCTGAGAATTCCAGGGTGTTCAGGCGGATGCCGTGCACCAGGATGCCCATGGCGCAGAGAATGATGTTCAGGCCGTGGCCCAGGAACAGGATGACCGCTGCGCCCAGCGATGCGAGCCCCTTGAATCCCATGCCGAGTGCCATCTCATTGAATGCCGCGGCAATGGCCAAAGAGGCCGCGCCGACGGCATAGAGCCGCACGTAGGAAATGATATCCACGAAGTTGTTGATCAGGTCGAGGGCGAGGGTCACCACGCCGAAATAATCCTTCTGCACCAGGATGCTGACCAGGATCAATCCGGCACCTGTTCCGAGTGCCCCGTAAAGGATGCTCGAGGCGAAGGGGATCGGGGTTCCGATAACCATGTTGAGCACGAGGAAGAACAGGGACCACGTTGTGAAGATCCAGCCTAAATCGCCGAGGCATGCCAGGCTGTTGATCTTGCGGATAAAATTCCAGACATGGGCAATGGTGATGTGAACCGCGCCGATCACGAAGCAGATAAACATCACGTGGTTTGCCGATGTGCCCGCATCGCGTAATCCGTCGGCCTGCATTCCGGTCATAAAGTCGTTGGTCAGTCCCTGCAGGGGCGGCGGAAGACTTTCGATCGGAATCCCGAAGTAGTTGCCCGTGAGAGCGCCGAAGACCACACAGCAGCCGCTCATGATCAGCAGCAGGTTCAGGCCGGGCTGTGCCGCGGCATTGCCCTTGGTCTTGAATTTGCCGAACAGCGAGAGCGCGATGAAGAGCAGGCCGTAGCCGGCGTCACCGATGAGAAAGGCAAAGAAGATACTTAGGAAAATCAGGAAGAGGGCACTGACGTCCAGTTCCTTGTATCCCGGCACCACGCCGATAACATCGAGTACAGCCTGAATGGGTTTAACCCATTTAGGATTACGCAGCAGGGTCGGCGGTTCGTCCTCTTCGGATACATCTTCAAAGGTGTAGCCCCAGCCGTATGCGGCTCCGGCGGCTTCCAGGTCGGCTTCGCGGTCTGCCGGATAAAAGCCTTTCAGGTAGACCACCGCTTCATCGCGGCCCATGCCGTCGTGCACTTCCAGGTAGGTGACGTGGTCCTGCGCGGCATCTGCAATTTTATCCACCAGCGCTTTGTCGCCGGCATATTTCTTCAGCTCGGCTTCGGTTTCGGCAAGTTCTTTTTCCGTGCGCTCAATATATCTTGTGAGCTTGGAAAGGGACTGGTCCGGCAGGCGCACCTCGTGGGCGGGAATCTGAAAATCATCCTGCGAGGCGGCCAGCACATAGATGCTGGTTTTACCGCGGTTGATTTCGGCCATGGAGACGCCGTCCGGTATTGCCGGCGTGTCTTTGAGCGGCAGCTCATAAAGCTTGGCCTTGATGCCGGCCGCGTTGAGTTTCTTCAGTTCGCGGGGATCGAAATCGCCGAAGGGGGTGATGCGCTCCACTTCGTGCTGAAGGCCCTGAAGCTGTTCCTTGAGCTCTTTGTCGCGGTGCAGCAGTTTCCAGACGGCATCGACCAGTTCGTCGGCATCGATGCCGGAGGGTTCGGTGTCCGGGTGAGACTGCAGCACTTCCCGTGCACGCTGCACATACTGCAGATGGCTGCGGGCTTCTTCGAGCTTGCCGCTGGAAGGGGCCTTGACATGCTCCACATGAACCACCTTGAGTTCGCGGAGTTTATCGAGTGTTTGCTCCTGCTGCGTCTTGGTGCACAGGAGCGTAAGCTTTTTCATCTTTACGATCATGCGCTTTTTCCTTTCGCAATTTTGGAGCGGGCCACGGCGGCGGTCTGCTGGTCGCCCATGAAAATGCGGATCACACGGATATTCTCTTTCGCTTCCGGAATCTTCACCTTTTCAAACAGGTTAACGCGCTGGCTGGTGGTGCGCAGCTCGTCGCCGAGCAGGCGGTGCTGCTCCTCGAGAATCTGGCGTTCCACCCGCAGGCGGGTCAGCTGTTTGAGGGTAATGACCCCTTCATCGGTCCAGGCCTCGGTTTCAAAGAGGTCCATCGGCACCTCTTTGAAAACCAGATCGTCGAGAATCGGAATGTTCACACCGGCTATGTTGCCGTGCGAGGTCTTCAGCGTTTCAAGTTCAGCATACGGGGCCAGATCAATCGGCTCGGAGTAGAGCTGAATCCAGGAGCTGAGTTTTGCGCGCGATTCCTGCTCTTCGTCGCGTTTTTCCCGAATCTCCTGATCAAGGCGGCGCATCTCCATCTGGAGCTGCTGCTTTTTGAGCTGGAGCGTCGGCAGGTAGCGCTGAAACCGCTTGAGCGAGTCGCGCTGCGTTTTGAGCTCGTTTTTAGTTAACTTAATTTTAGCCATTTTTGTTATCCACAGATTACGCAGATTTCCCTGATTAAAAATCCGTGCTAATCAGTGAAACCTGTGGATCCATCCTCTTTAACCCTTCGGCCAGAATTTGTCCGTGTATTTGGACGCAATGCCGGTTTCCGCCGGCTCGAAGCAGTCGGCCAGGATTTTCCAGCCGTTGTCGAGCGCTTCTTCGAGCGGGGTATTGACTGTGATATCCATCATGCTCTCTTCGAATTGTTCGCCGTATTTGAGCAGTTTTTTATCCCAGCTGGACATACGGAAGCCCATCGACTGCTTCTCGAGGGTTTCCCGATAGTTCGCGAAGAGCTGAATCATGGTATCCATGATGGTGCGGTGGTCTTCGCGGGTGCGGTCGTTCACCTGCTGTTTCAGGCGGGAGAGCGAACCGAACGGCTCGATGCGGCCGTTCTTCAGATAGAACTGACCCTCGGTGATGTAGCCGGTGTTGTCCGGAACCGGATGCGTTACATCGTCGCCCGGCATGGTGGTGACGGCCAGGACGGTAATCGAACCGCTGCCTTCAAAGTCTACCGCCTTCTCGTAACGTGCGGCCAGCTGCGAGTAGAGGTCGCCGGGATAGCCGCGGTTCGACGGAATCTGTTCCATCGTAATCGCCACTTCCTTCATGGAGTCGGCAAAGTTGGTCATATCGGTCAGCAGGACGAGCACCCGCTTATCTTGCAGCGCATATTTTTCAGCAACTGCCAGCGAGACGTCAGGCACCAGCAGGCATTCCACCGTCGGGTCGGACGCGGTATGGACGAACATCACCGTACGAGAGAGCGCGCCGCTTTCATCGAGTCTGTCGCGGAAGAAAAGATAGTCGTCGTGCTTCAGGCCCATGCCGCCGAGGATGATGACGTCCACTTCGGCCTGCAGTGCAATCTGCGCGAGCAGGTCGTTGTAGGGTTCGCCCGCCACCGAGAAGATCGGCAGTTTCTGGGACTCCACCAGGGTGTTGAACACGTCGATCATCGGGATGCCGGTCCGCACCATGTTGCGCGGAATAATGCGCTTGGCCGGGTTGACCGAAGGTCCGCCGATATCGATCATGTTTTCTTTAATCGCCGGGCCTTTATCCCGCGGTTCGCCGGAACCGGTGAAGACGCGCCCGAGCAGGTTTTCGGAGAACGGAATCTGCATCGTGCGGCCGAGGAAGCGCACTTTAGAGTCGGTTCCGATGCCGCGGCCGCCGGCGAAGACCTGCAGGTAAACGGCTTCGCCGTCGAGGCGAATGACCTGGGCGAGTGATACGCCGTGATCTGAATCAACCTGGGCCAGCTCGCCGTTGATTACCCCATCGGCGTTAACCACGATCACGTTACCGGTGATCTGTTCAATACGGTGATACACTTTATTCTGCATAGTCAGAAACCTCCGCGAGCGCTTTGCTCATTTCCTCTTCAATTCGCTTAAAATCATCGGACTGGAATTCGCTGTTGTTCCAGTCGCGGCAGGTCTGCGTAAGCTGCTGGAAGAAGGAGCGGGCATCGCTTTTGTCCGCAAATTTCATTTTGGTATCCAGCAGTTTGAGCAGGCGGTCGAAAACATATTCCTGACGCTCAACCGAGTTGGCGGCATCGGTTTCGTTGAACGCGTTCTGCTGCAGGTAGGTCGCATCGATGTATTCCGATTTCATATAAAGGATGAAGTCGTCAATCGAAGTGCCTTCTTCGCCGACCACTTTCATCATTTGGCCGACTTCCGAGCCGTCGCGCAGCAGTTTCCGGGCCTTAGAGACTTTTTCGAGCGGTACTACAGAGGGATATTTGCTCCAGGAATCGAGCGGGTCGATCGCCGGGTAACGGCGGGCATCGGAACGGGCGCGGGAAAGGCCGTGGAAGGCTCCTACCACTTTCAGGGTGGCCTGCGTAACGGGTTCCTCAAAGTTGCCGCCGGCCGGGGAAACCGTGCCGCCGATTGTAACGGATCCGCTCTCGCCGTTGTTGAGTTTCACAACGCCGCCGCGTTCGTAGAAAGAGGCAATCACGGATTCAAGATAGGCCGGGAATGCTTCCTCGCCGGGAATCTCTTCCAGGCGCCCGGACATTTCGCGCAGCGCCTGCGCCCAGCGGGAGGTGGAGTCGGCCAGCAGCAGGACGTCGAGGCCCATCTGGCGGTAATACTCCGCGAGCGTTACCCCGGTGTATACCGAAGCCTCACGCGCGGCCACCGGCATGGAAGAGGTGTTGCAGATGATCAGCGTGCGCTCCATCAGCGATTTGCCGGTGCGCGGGTCGGTCAGTTCCGGGAATTCGCGGAGCGTTTCCACCACCTCACCGGCGCGTTCGCCGCAGGCTGCGATGATCACGATGTCAACCTCCGCGTTGCGCGACATAATCTGCTGCAGGACGGTTTTGCCGGCGCCGAACGGTCCCGGAACGCAGAAGGTTCCGCCCTTGGCGACCGGGAAAAAGGTGTCGATGGTCCGCAAACCCGAGGCCATGGATTCCGTCGGGCGAAGGCGCTCGGAGTAGCACTTAATCGGCATTTTAACCGGCCAGATCTGCATAATCTTACAGTCGCGGGTATTGCCCTTGTCATCTTCAAGGGTGGCAATCACCTGTTCCACGGTATAGTCGCCGGCCGGGGCCGCGGTTTTTACGGTCCACTTACCGCGCAGGTTGAACGGGACCATGATTTTGTGATCGTAGAGGCCTTCCGGAACCGTGCCGAGCGTGTCGCCGGCAATCACGACATCGCCGACTTTGGCGGTCGGCGTGTAAGCCCATTGGGTATCGCGCGGCAGCGGGTCGATGTATTTGCCGCGCTGCAGGAAGAAGCCGGATTCCTCGGCCAGGCGGGGCAGGGGATTCTGCAGGCCGTCAAAAACCTGGGTCAGCAGGCCCGGACCGAGTTCCACGGAGAGCAGGTCGCCGGTGAATTCCACCGGGTCGCCAATTTTCAGGCCGACTGTATCTTCAAACACCTGCAGCTCGGCACTGTTGCCGCGGACACGAATGACCTCCGCTTTCAGTTTCAGGCCGCCGGAGCCGACGCAGGCATAGGCCACTTCGTTCTGGATCACGGGTTTGTTGAATTCAACCTTCAGCAGGTTGCCGTTCACCCCGATTACTTTACCGATGTTTTCGCTCATAATCTCTTTCCTCTATCGCAATAAAAGCAGCAGGCGCAGGCTATTCAGTATCCGCGACCTCTTCTTTTTCTGTATTCGCTGTAATGACGGCCTCAATTTTTTTCTTGCCGACGGAGACATCCATGCTGTTCCAGCGCTCAACAATTTTCAGCTGGATGCCGTAGGCGAGCACCTTTTCGAATCCGAATGTGTTTTCGCCGATCAGTTCTTCCGCAAGCTGCCAGCGTGCGCGGTCGAGTTCCTGTTCAAGCTCCAGCGGATCGGTGCGGGTGAACGCATCGTTGACGAGCGCTTCAACCGTGCCGCTGAATCCGTCGTGCGGCCGGAGGTATTCCTTGAAATCCACGCCCAGTTTCTGGCCGCGCTGTTTGGCCACGGCATTGCGCAGCTGGGTTTCCAGATTGTTCCAGGAGCTGCAGAGCGGGCAGGGAGAGGCAATGGCTTCGTTAAGCAGCACTGCCTTCAGGATGCCCGTTTCGCGTTCGGTAAGCCATTGGGAGCAGTCTTCAATATACTGGTCCACGGATACCGGCGGCTCATCCCCGATCTGGAGACTCGGCAGGCTCGCTACGAGTGAGTAGTAGGCCATGGTCCGCTTCCGTTAGTTGGAAATTTGTTCGCGGGCAATCCCGCTGACGATTTTTGCGAGTTCCGGCCGAAGAAAGGCCGCCAGCGCATCGGCCACGGCTTCGCCGGTATAATCCAGCGATACGTTCTGGCCTTCAAAGATCACTTTAAAGCCGCTCAGGACTTCGTTGTCGGAAACCAGCTCGACCGAATGCCCGGAGGTTTTTGCAAGGTCTGCACAGAGGGCGGTCAGCGCGGTTTTGTCGGCCTCGCTCACAGCGAGTTCGGCGTTGGAGCCGCCTGTAGTTACGACTTCCGTAATCATTTTCTGCAGCAGCTCGCCGCTCAAGGCCGCATCCACTTGGCGGCCGAGGGTATTCATGACGACTTTTTCGCAGCCCTGGCCGACGGTAATGAGCAGATCGCGGGCGGCCTGCTCAAGGGTTTTGACGGAGCGTGCCGCAAAGGCCGCGGACTCGGTTTCAGCTTTTTTCAGGGTTTCCTGTGCTTCGGCCTCAGCCTTGGTGACAATCTTGGCGGCCTTTTCCTTGGCCTTGGAGATGATCGAATCGGCCTCTGTGTTGGCTTTTTCAACCCCTTCTTTCTGGATCTGTTCGATCAGGTGCTTCAGTTCTTCTGCCATGGTCCTCTCCGTTTGTTGATGCAAAGGTATATCGATATAAATAGTTTGATTGGCTGTTGCAAGCCCCTTCAGCAATAAAACCTCTATAAGATGATTGAGTTAACCCCTGTTTTTGCCTGCCATGATCCTGTTCACTATTTGTAGGGTAAGTTCACCCGTAATTTCAAGGCTCTCTGCACTAATGTTTTGCAGATGATCGGCATCGGTATGCCAGTAATCGTTCAGGCCCGGCTTGGAGCCGAATTTAAAGTCGATCAGGTCAATCGCGGGAATACCGATCTCAAGAAAGGGGACATGGTCGTCGGTAATTACCGACCGCGACAGTGTGAAGCGGCCGCGGCAGCCCAGCGCGTGGGCGGCATCGAGGGTTTCCTGCACGAGGTCGCGGGAGCTGTTATACGGAATGGTAAACTGCAGGTCCTGGTCGCCGACCATGTCGAGCAGCACCATCGCACGGATCCTTT
Organism: Pontiella sp.; assembly: GCA_041582935.1. Lineage (GTDB taxonomy): Bacteria > Verrucomicrobiota > Kiritimatiellia > Kiritimatiellales > Pontiellaceae > Pontiella. The sequence goes on along the minus strand of JBFHGU010000028.1, from coordinate 5,178 downwards.
TGTCCTCACCGCTTTCGAGCAGCTGTCTCGCCATATGGCGGCTGCCGTGCAGGCCGTCGCCCGGAATGTATCCGGAAATCCCTTCCTCGCCGTCGAAAAAGGCGAAGATGATTCCGAATTGCGGCTGTGCGCCCGATGCGGCCATTCCGCGCGCAAGCTCCAGCAGGACGCCGGTGCTAGATCCCGAATCATTGGCGCCCTGGAAGCCGTCGATGCCCGGCATCGTATCAAAGTGGGAGCCGAGAATGATCCACTCGGCCTGTTTGCCGGGAATTCGCCCGATCACATTGATCATTGTTTTTTCGCCCGCGGGCGTCATGTCGGAAAACTCATCCATTTCGGCTTCCAGGCCGAAAGCCGCCAACCGCTGGTAAATATGCTTTGCCGCTTTCCAGCCGCCGGTGGTGCCGGCATCGCGCGGCGAAAACTCAACCAGCGCCTCGACTTCGGCAAAAGCCTTCTGTCCGTCAAACGCCGGCTGTTCCGACAGCTTCCGCTCGCGGCTGCAGCCGCATGTCAGCAAAAAGACACCAAGAACACCGAAGCCGATGCTTCGTGCTCTACGCGTCTTCATGGTGAGCAATTTCACAGGATGATCTTATTTATCAGCAACTTCTTCGCGGGCTTTGTAGATGCGCTCAATGACGGAGTCACAGAGTGCCTTATCCTCTTTAAGGGCGCGCACGGCGGCATCGCGTCCCTGACCGAGCTGGGTGCCGTCCATCGAGAGCCAGGAGCCCTTTTTATCGATGATTCCTGCATCGATCGCGGCATCGATCACTGAACCGGTGTAGGAGATGCCTTCCGCATAGAGGATATCAAATTCGGCCTGTGTGAACGGGGCGGCCACCTTGTTTTTCACCACTTTAACGCGGGTGCGGTTGCCGTAAACGGTGCCGGTGGAGTCCTTCAGCTGGCCGATGCGGCGGATGTCCAGGCGGACCGATGAGTAGAATTTAAGCGCGCGGCCGCCGGGCGTGGTTTCCGGGCTGCCGAACATGACACCCACTTTTTCGCGGATCTGGTTGGTGAAAATACAGATGCATTTAGAGTGGTTGATTGCCGAAACGAGTTTGCGCAGCGCCTGCGACATCAGGCGGGCCTGCAGGCCGACGTGCGACTGACCCATCTCGCCGTCGAGCTCGGCGCGCGGCGCGAGCGCGGCCACGGAGTCGACCACCACCACGTCGAGCGAGTTGCTTTTCACGAGCGCTTCGCAGATGTTGAGCGCCTCTTCGCCGGAATCCGGCTGGGCAACAAGCAGGTTGTCGATATCGACGCCGATCTTTTTGGCATAGCCGGGATCGAGGGCGTGCTCGGTATCGATGAAGGCGGCCTGGCCTCCGGCTTTCTGGGCGTTGGCAATGACGTGCGATACCAGTGTGGTTTTGCCGGATGATTCCGGTCCGTAGATTTCGATGATGCGGCCGCGCGGTAAACCGCCGATGCCCAGCGCCAGGTCGACGGTGAGTGCGCCGGTGGAAATGGATTCGATTTTCTGGTTGGCGTGTGCTTCGCCGAGTTTGACGATTGCGCCCTCGCCGTACTGCTTTTGAATCTGTGCAACCACGGCACTAAGTGCGGTGCTTGGATCGGCGGGGGTTACTTTCTTCGCTGCCATACTGCGGCTCTCCTTAGGTCTTGAACTGGGTTGGGGGAATGAAGGCGTAAATTTATTCGAACCGCCCGGCAGTGTCAACGCAACCCGGTTTCAATCCTCGGAAAAAAGCGGAATGAACCTTTCGCCGCGGCGGTTCCGAAGCGCGCCGGGACCGCCTTTCCAATGGGCAATCGGTGTAACATCCTGCCGAAAAAGGGACCAAAAGGCTCGCCATCAAATTTCATTCTGGGATAGTCGCGCGCTTTTAAACGGGATGCAGAACCTTAAAAGCGATGGAAATCCAATGAACAAAACCAATAAGCTGTTCAAGCTCAAAATCGAACGTCCGCGGAATATTAAAAACGACCTGCTGTCCGGCCTGACGGTGGCGCTGGCGCTGGTGCCCGAGGCGGTGGCGTTCTCCTTTGTGGCGAAGGTGGATCCGGTCATCGGCCTCTATGCCGCATTCATGATGGGGTTGATTACTGCAGTCTTCGGCGGGCGGCCCGGCATGATTTCCGGCGCAACCGGCGCGGTGGCGGTCATCTTTGCGCCGCTGATGATTGAGCTCAGCCAGCCGGGGGTGCTGCCCGAAGGCCTGACCAAGGAGAGCTACCTTTTTGCCGCTGTTATCCTTATGGGTATTTTCCAAATGCTCTTCGGGGCGTTTAAGCTGGGTAAATTTATCCGCCTGGTGCCGCATCCGGTCATGCTGGGTTTTGTGAACGGCCTGGCCATCATCATCTTTAAGTCTCAGTTCGAGATGTTTTATGTCGGCCACGGGGAGCATGCACACCTGCTGCCGGGAGCCGATCTTGCCATTATGGGCGGCATGATTGCGCTGACGATGGCCATCAGCTTTTTCCTGCCGAAGCTCACGAAAGCAGTTCCCGCCACGCTCGCCGGCATTATTGTGGTGACGATCCTCTCCATCGCACTGGAAAAAGCCGGGATTCATACGTCCCGCAACGTGCTTGATTTTGTGCAGGGGATGGATCCGACCAAAGAGACGATCGCGGCCGGATTCCCCGCCTTTGGTATTCCGCAGATCCCGTTTACCATGGAGGCGTTTAAGCTTATTCTGCCGTTCTCCGCACTGGCTGCGGCGGTCGGCCTGATTGAATCGCTGATGACACTGACGCTGGTCGATGAAATCACTGAATCGCGCGGCCGCGGCAACAAGGAGTGTATCGGCCAGGGCCTGGCCAACCTGGTGAACGGTTTCTTCGGCGGCATGGGCGGCTGCGCCATGATCGGGCAGAGTATGATCAACATCCGGGGCGGCGGCCGCGGGCGGCTGTCCGGGATTTCCGCCGCGGTTTTCCTGCTGCTCATCCTGCTGGTTGCTGCGCCGCTGGTTGAAATCATCCCGCTCGCTGCGCTCGTCGGTGTGATGTTTATGGTGGTGATCGGTACGTTTGAATGGTCCAGCTTCCGGCTCATCGGCAGCGTTCCGAAGATGGATGTCTTTATCATCATCCTCGTTTCCGTTGTTACCGTGCTGCACGATCTCGCGGTAGCCGTGCTGGTGGGCATCATTGTTTCGGCACTCGCTTTTGCCTGGGAGCACGGCAAGAAAATCCATGCGAAAATCGATACAGCGGCAAACGGTGCGAAGATCTACAGGCTTGAAAGCGCGCTGTTTTTCGGTTCTGCCCAGTCCTTTAAGGGCCTGTTCGATCCGCTTAATGATCCGCAGGACGTGGTGATCGATTTTGAAAAGGCCCGCGTTTATGACCACTCCGGCATTGAGGCGATCAATAATATTACCGAGCGCTATGCCGACCAGGGCAAGTTCCTGCACCTGCTCAATCTCAGTCCGGAGTGCCGCGAGCTGCTTAACAAAGCGGAGAACATCGTCGAGCTCAGTGTCATCGAAGACCTCGACTGGCATATTGCCGACAACCGGCTGGATTAAGCCGTTGTAGGCGAAGCGTCCTGCTGTGTTCCCTTTGCGCAGCAGGCTGAACGGCCTGGGGAAGCTTCGCCTGCGTTAATAAATATGCGGAATAAAATTCTGCTCGGAGTGGGGCGGACGGACATAGCCTCCGTAATCCTCACGCGGCGGCAGTTCGATGTGTTCCGGGGTCAGGTCCTGGTAGGGAATCTGGCTGAGCAGATGGGAGATGCAGTTGAGCCGCGCCTTCTTTTTGTCGTCGGCCTCAACGGTCCACCAGCGGCACTCAGGGATGTCTGTGAATTGAAACATCTCGTCCTTGGCTTTTGAATATTCCACCCATTTTCTGCGCGACTCCATATCGACCGGGCTGATTTTCCAGCGCTTGGTCGGGTCGTCGATACGGTCTTGGAACCGGCGCTCCTGCTCTTCGTCACTGACAGAAAACCAGTATTTGATCAGGATGGTATTGGCGCGGATCAGCATTTTTTCAAACTGCGGGCACGAGATGAAAAACTCCTGAACGTCCTCTTCGGTCACAAAATCCATCACACGGTCAACCACGGGGCAGTTGTACCAGGAGCGGTCAAACAGAACGATCTCCCCTTCGGCCGGCAAATAGGGCACATAGCGCTGGAAATACCACTGCTTCTCTTCGCGCTCGGTCGGCTTGCCTTTGGCCACCACATTGCAGACGCGGGGATTGAGGCATTCGGTGATGCGTTTGATTGCACCGCCTTTTCCGGCGGCATCGCGCCCTTCAAACAGCACAACAACTTTCAGCCCCTTGTGTTTTACCCACTCCTGCATCTTCACCAGTTCCACCTGGAGACGCTTCAGTTCGGATTCATAAAAATCGCGCTGGAGTTTGCCGTTTTTCTTATAGCCTTTTTTCGGTTTCTTATCGTGTGACACGCCGGGCCTCCGTTGGGTTCTGCTTAATTGAGCAGGTATTTTATGAAGACGCGCAGGGAGCGTCAATTTCCAAGTGAGGTCCGGCGGACTGCGTCAGAGCCGTTAGCAGGGGCCGCAAGGGCGGTTGATGCGGCGGGAGCCTGTATTGTTTTTCAGTCCTGCTGTTCGTGCAGTTCCTCAAGTGTGACGGCCGGTGTTTTATGTTTCACCTTACGAAAGTCGTGTTCGCACTGCTCGCTGCCGGTCTGTTTTTTCCACGCGGCGTAGGTGCCGTATTCGTCCAGTTCATACACCGACCAGGCCGGAATGATGCGGCGGGCGATGCCTCGCTCAATCTGCTGTACGCCGCAGATTCGGCACTGCGTCCATTCCGTGGTGGGACGGAAATAAATGATTGCGGCGCTGATTAGTATTACGGCGAAAATGGCTATACGTAGTTTCATGCGCAGAATATGAACGATCCGGCGCATCCCGTAAAATTTACAATGCATTATTTTTTATTATCGGAGCGGAAATGGGGCCGAGCGGATAGCCCTTTAAAACCGCTGAAAACGGGGCCGCAGGCGTGAATGAAAAAAGTTTGATAAATGGCCTTGCCAAGGCCGGGGTGTTTAACTATCTTCCACACCTCTTATCACCGATGGCTGAGTAGCTCAGTTGGTCAGAGCAGCGGAATCATAATCCGCGTGTCGGGGGTTCAAGTCCCTCCTCAGCCACCATTTTTCAAGCCGCGTATGCGGCTTTTTTTGTTGCTGGAGATCGTTAT
>JBFHGU010000027.1:0-45895 GCA_041582935.1 Pontiella sp. | reverse complement strand
GCGGAACATCCGCCACGGCATCGTCGCCCTTGAAATCCTCATCGCTGCCCAATGCCGTCATCAGGCTGAGGTGCCCGCCGGCCGAGCCGCCCATCACGCCGTACCGTTCCGGATCGAGATGATACTGTTCCGCATGTTTAACCAGAAACCGCGCGGCGTCTTTGCAGTCGACCACCGAGTCGTAGGCGGTGATGCCGTTTTTCGTCAGCCGGTACTCGATCGAGAAAACGGCCACGCCCTTTTCCGTCAGTTCGCGCACGGTTTCGAGGTAGCAGGCTTTCAGCGCAACATATTTATTTCCGCCGCGCCATCCGCCGCCGTGTACAAACAGCATCCACGGCGCTTTTTTTCCGGGCTTCACGTTCTGCGGTTCAAAGAAGAGCATATCGAGCTTCTTCCCGTTGACCGTCTTGTACACGATCCCCTGCTGGTACTTAAAGGTATCGAGCTTTTCCTGTTCCGCGGGCTTTTGTGCATAAGCCGCGCTTCCCAGCAGCAGCGATCCCAACCCCATCAACACACACTTCTTCAACATCATGAACTCCAAAAATATAAACGATCTGGTTTTAACAAACACAGAGACACAGAGGCACGGAGGAAGAGTCTTTATGATCCCTCTGTGTCTCCGTGCCTCCGCGGTTAGAATTGAGCCTATTATTCAGCAGATTTCTTGCGCGCTTCTTCGGCGAGACGTGCACATTCGGCCCGGTATTCCGGCGTTTTAGGAGAAGCACTCAGAACATAAGGATCTTCCGGATGATTTTCCGGCCACTTGTCGCGCTTGCCCAGCGGCTGGTTCACGTGCGACAGCGAACCGAGATAGCGCGATACGGACATCCACTCCAGCATTTCCGCCTTCAGCTCGAGGATTTCCTGGGCATATTCCGGATTCTTGGCGAGGTTATACTCCTCCCAGGGATCCTTCTTCATGTTGAAGTATTCCTCTTCCGGCTGGCCGGAATAATAGATCAGTTTGCGGTCGTCGGAGCGCGCCATGATGAGATAGTTATCCTCGCAGAAAACCATTTCCGGCACCTCGCTGCGGTCGTTCTCGGTGATGCGTTTCCAGTTGCTCGATCCATCGAGACGCTGCGGCACTTCCAGCCCAAGCGCGGTCAGAATGGTCGGTCCAACATCCATCTGTGTGAACAGGCCTTCATCACTTTCCCCGGCGCGCGCAGCGCCCGGCAGGCGGACAACCAGCGGCACATGCACGGCCTGTTCCGTCATCAGCCATTTATAGATCAGCTCATGGTCGCCGAGGTTATCGCCGTGGTCGGAGGTAAAGATGATCAGCGTGTTGTCCATCAGGTTCTTTTCTTCGAGCATGTCGAGGATCTTGCCGATCTGGTAGTCGATGCCGGTGATCTTGGCATAATAGTGTTTCCGCATGCGGCGGAACGCATCGTCGTCCATGCCGGTCAGGTCAACCGCCCAGACACCGTAGTGCGGACCCGACTCAAACATCAGCGGATTGCGGCAGGCCTCCATAAAACGCGCGTACTGCGGCGGCCGCGCGTCCAGGCCGTTCACATCGAAATGCGGCAGCGGCACATCGACATCATCATACATATCCAGGAAACGCTGCGGCGGATCGTACGGATCGTGCGGGCCCTGGAATCCGATGTGCAGGAAGAACGGTTTGTCTTTACTGTAGTCCTGAATCCAGCGCGTCGCCATCCGGCCGACAAACTGGTCCACGTGGTATTTTTCCTCCAGCGGGAACGCATGGGATGCATGCTGGTTCATCCAGTCGCCGCCCTGCGTCAGGATCTTCATCGGGCTCGGCTGGCCTTCTGCCTTCAGGTAGTTGGCATAATCGTCGTAGGACTTGGTCAGGTCCGGAAAGTTTTCGGTGTAGAGGCGTTCGTCATAGCCCATCATGGCCGTCGAAGGATAGTGATGCACCTTGCCCATGGCGGCGGTGTAATAGCCGGCGTCGCGGATTTCCTCCACCCAGCTGCGGTTGTGCGCCCACTCCTGAAAACCATAGCAGCCGGTATTGTGCGCAAACTGCCCGGTGTAAAACGCGGCGCGCGACGATACACAGGTCGAACCGCACACATACGCGCGCTTGAAACTGACCCCCTCTTTCACCAGGCGGTCCATGTTCGGCGTGATCATGTGGTCGTTGCCCCACGCACCCACCGCATCAAAGCGCTGCTGGTCGGTTGTAATCACCACCACATTCATCGGTTTCTTTTCTGCGGCCCCCGCCAGTCCGGCTGAAACGGCCAGTGCAAGGGTTAAACTTAATCGGTTCATTCTCATACTATTACCTCCTGGTTGAATTCCCGTTTTGTCACAAATTTATTCGTTCATGACCGCCCTTCCAAGGACGGTCCTGATGGATCAAAAAATTATTCCCGCCACGCCTCCAGCTTGTAGAAGCCGTTGGTCTGCAGCTCATCAATGAGCAGATCGATGGTTAAATCGCCGCCGGTGCCGGAGACCGCATCACTCGCAGCCTGCCAGTCCGCATCCACCAGGTCATCGGTATATATCACTTGGAAATTATATCCCATTCCCGAATCCGGAATGGTGAACGAAAAAGTACGGCTGCCGCTGTTTTCAGTCAGCGCAGCTTGGAAGTTTTCCACGCTCAGTCCGCTGTCGCAGTCGAGATAGAGCGTTTCGATCTCACTGCCGGTCAGGGCAGCGTCGAACAGGCGCACATCATCAATCAGTCCGGTGTAATAACCGCTGCCCCCCAGCGATCCGACAAACGCCTCCGCAATGCTGGACATGTCCCTGGTTTTGCCGGAACCGGAAGCCCAAAGCGCTCCGTTCAGGTAAATCTCCATGCTTCCCTCATCGGCATTTTTGGTGAACGCCCAGTGGTTCCACTGTTCTTTAAACTCATCGTCAGCCGCGGCATTGCTGACCCGGTCATAACCGTTTGTGTTCCCGGCATCCCAATAGACCTTGGAATCCGAATGGGGAAGATGAACATTGAGGATCCGATCGCCGGACGCCGCCTTGGCGCGGAAGATCGTATCCGCGGTTGGCTGTACGGCATCGCCGTACATCCACAGGGCAAGCGTTACTTCATTGCTGATGGAGCTGAATGCCGCCGCCGGCAGGATCACCTGGGCATCCGCCCCGTTGAACTTGAGGGCCCCGCCGCTGGCGCCGACCACCCACTCCGCATTTTCCACCGAGCCATGATTTCCCGCGCCGGACGAGTCGGCGGCCACGGTTCCTTCGCCATCATCAAACGTCCAATAGCCGACCGGCGATGTGACCCGATAACTGAGATACAATTCCTCGATTTCCTCTTCCGTTAACGCAACGTCATACAGGCAGACATCATCCATCTGTCCGGTATAATACGCCCTGTCGATCTGCGCCCCAATGCTCGCAGCTTCAATCCCGAAGATTTGGTTGGTCTTACCCGTTCCGGCCTTCCAGAGCGCACCGTTCTGATAGATATCCATGCTTCCATCCGCGGTGTTTTTCGTAAACGCCCAATGATTCCACCGCCCTTTAAACGTGCTTTCATCGGCCGTTTTATACACGCGGTCATAATCGTTTGTATTCCCGGCATCCCAGTACACATTTGAGTCGGAGTACGGCAGGTGAATATTCAGGAGTCTTTTGCCGGAGCTGCTTTCCGCATAGAACGTACTGTCCGCCAGCGGCTGCAGTTCATCGCCGAAAACCCACATGGCGATCGTAATTTCATTCCGGAGGGAATCGAACGCAGCCGGCGGAAGCGTCACCACGGAATTCGTTCCGTTAAAATCAAGTGCGCCGCCGCTTTTTCCGTCCACCCAGGCAGCGTTTGCCGCTGCGCCGTCATATCCGTTTCCGGAAGAATCCGCCGCGGCCGATCCGGCGCCGTCATCAAACGCCCAGTGCCCGACTGGAGCGGCATCGCGGTCCACCGTGACGCTGTTTCCGGAGCCCTCATCCGCCACGGTGCCGTCGCTGACCACCGTGCTGCCGCTCACGGTCGATCCAATGTACACCGGCATACCGGTATAATTGGTCAGGGTGATCCCGGACGTGGCGGCGGTTCCAAGCGGCGAATAGGGATTCGACGCAACGGACCGGGTGGAGCCCACGAGGATATAGTGAATATCCTCCCGGGTTTTATCCTCCCACCGCCGAAGCGTCACCACATGGTCATCGCCCGGAATACAGGCAATCGCATGCACGGTGGTGGTCGGAGCCGTATCCATCAGATAAAGATCGACCGTCGAGATATCGCCGGTGTTGATGTAGAGCAGCGGACCGTTCACCGCATCGCCCCGGCTGTTTTCAATGGTCACGCCGGTAATATTGTATGCGGACTCGCACCCCGTGGCTTCGCAGTCCTGAATCAGCATCTCTTCGTCCACCTTGGTAAAGGCATAGCCGATGCGGCAGTTTCTGGCCACGCAGTTGGTCGCAGTCACCGCGCCGGTATCATAGCCGTTCGCACCGGAGCCGTAGGTGCGGAACCCGCATTCACTCAGCGACTTCGTATATCCGGGCGTAATGACATACTCGCCGGCATAATTGGGATAAATCGATTCAAAATCCAGGTCATAGGCCGTGCCGGAGGTCTCCGCCAGCATGCTGTCCGTCGCCCGGACCACAGCTTCTGCATAGCAGTCCTTAAAAAGAACATTGCGGCCGCCCTGCACAAAAAAGAGATGGCCGAACGCCTCGGAATAAATCGAGCAGCCCGAAATCGTCACATTAAGCCCCTCAACCAGCAGGCCGCTGTGTTTTTTCATCGAAACCAGGTTCGGACTGCCCTTTCCCAGCAGGTCGCCGTAGCCATACGGCGAGGAGCCCTTCACATGCAGCGTCACATCTTCAATCAGAATATTGTCGCCCGAAACCGTCATGGACTGCCCCCCCTTGTACGTCGGGGACGTGCCGATATCGGTCAGGGTCAGGCCCTTGACCGTGTTGTTGTTCCCGGTCACATACAGCTCGATCACCTTGGCCCCGAAATCGTTCAGCAGATCCGTGTTCACCTCAATCGTTACGTTGGAGCAGTTGAAGGTATTGTTGCTGCCGCTCAAGGTGATCATGGCATAGCGGCTGTAGTCATCCGGTTCGATCGCACTGAGCACCTCGGGCGTCAGGTAATCCTCCATCTGGTATGTTCCCGGCGTCATCGTCACCACCTGGCCGGAATCGGCCGCCGCCGCAACGAGCTCTGCCACGCTCGAAACCGTCACGTTCCCGAACGCACAGCATGCCCCCATCAGAAAACAGCCCGCCCATAAATTCTTCATACGTCCAAATCTCATCACTTCTTCCTTCGCCTTTGCATCATGGACCGGCCTGTACCCCTGTTCACCGCCCGGCCGCGATCCCCGTGCTTTAACGTGCTATACAACCACCCCTTTGCCGTGCTAAACAGCCGCAATCAATTTTACCGGTAAAACCAACCCGCAGCCGCCTCGATGAAAGAACACGAAAAACAGAACAACGGCCCCCGCCGCGTCACCTACAGCGACATTGCTGAGGCCCTCGGCATTTCAAAAATGACGGTATCGTATGCGATGCGCAACGATCCGCGGATTCCCGAGGCAACGCGGCGGCGGGTACAGGAAAAAGCCGAGGAGCTGCACTATCAGCGCGATCCGCTGCTCTCCGCCCTCTCCACCTACCGCCATGGCAGCGGCACCGCCGGCAACAAAGCAGCCCTGGCCTGGATCAACCTCTGCCGGCAGCCGGATAAACTGCGGGAGCAGAAGGTCTTCAGCCTTTACTGGGAGGGGGCCTACCATGCCGCACACGAGCTGGGCTATCACCTCGAAGAGTTCCGCTGGAGCGAGCTCCCGCTGCCGCGCATGCACAGCATCCTGAAAGCACGCGGAATCCGCGGCATTGTGCTGGCCCCCACACCGCCGCATGAATCACCCTCCCCCGACCAGCTCCAGGCCTTTCCCTGGCAGGATTACGCCGTCGTCCGCTTCGGCGAGAGCCTGCGCGCGCTCAACGTCAACTTTGTCTCCAGCGCCCAGGTCTCCAACACCATCCTGGCCTTTGAGCAGATACAGCAGCGCGGCTACCGCCGCATCGGGTTTGCCGGCCAGTACCTGCGCCACCGGCTCTTCAGCGCCGGCTACCTCTGGGCCCAGCAGGCCCTGCCCCGCTCCCGGCAGCTGCGCCCGCTCTTCCTCCCCGATGAACCGGCTGCGGACCGAACCCGCCAGCTCGCCAGCTGGCTCGAAAAACAGCAGCCCGACGCCATCATCTGCAGCGCCCCCGGCCTGCTCCAAATGCTCCAGCAGCTCGGCCGGCGCATCCCCGAAGAGATCGGCCTCGCCTCCATGAGCCGCCACGACAATCCCATCGACGCCGGCATCAACCAGAAAGCCGAGGCCATCGGCCGCACCGCCGTGCAGTCCCTCGTCTCGCAGCTCAACGAAAACAGCTTCGGCTTCCCCGAAGCCCCCAAAGAAATCCTCGTCGAAGGCTGCTGGACCGACGGGCCGATGCTGCCCCGGCGGCGTTAGCCGAACATGGTGGAGCCGTCGGCGAGGTCGTAGCAGGCGACCATATACGGATGGTTCTCGTCGTATTCCGTCAGCGGCTTCGGATCTTCGCAGACGCCGATGGGGCGGACTTCCGAGCCTTCGCGGCCGAGACGGGCATCGCCGAACATGTTCCGGAAGTGTTCGGCCTGCTCCTCGATTTCGGCGGCGATCTCCGGATGCGCCGAGAGAAGGTCATTGGTTTCGCCGACATCGTCGCGCAGATTAAACAGCGCGGTCGTTTCATTATTTTCCGAGCCGTCGGGATTCCAGCCGGTTTTGCAGTAGTGCAGCTTCCAGTCGCCCATGCGCACCGCCTCGAGGTTGGCATCCTTGTAATAGGCAAACGCCTTCCGTTTGCTCGGCTCCCCTTTGAGCAGGGTGTCGACCAGCGAGATGCTGTCGCGCGGCGCATCCGCCGGCAGCGGCGCGCCGGTCAGTTCCGAGAGCGTGGCAAAAAAGTCGATGGCGGAGGCGATGCCTTCGCAGGTGGTTCCCTCATCGATTCTGCCCGGCCAGCGCATGATGCACGGCACGCGCAGTCCGCCCTCATAGGTCTGCGCCTTGGTGCCGCGCAGCGGCGCATTGCTGCCGCCCTCGTCCATCGCGCGCGAGCCGTTATCGGAGGTGAAAATCAGCAGCGTATCGTCTTTCATGCCGAGGCGGTCGAGTTCCGCATCGATCATGCGCATGGCCCAGTCGATGCAGCCGACGGCCCCGCCGTAGGCGCCGTTGCGCGACTGTTCGAGAAACGGCTGTGGCACAAACAGCGGCACATGCACATACATGTGGGCAAAGTAGAGGAAGAACGGGTGCTCCCGTTTCCGGCGGATAAACTGCAGCGCTTCGTCGACATAGCGCTCAGTCAGCCCGCTCTGGTCCGGCTGCTGCTGGGCCACCTCGCCGTTGCGCAGCAGCGGCAGCGGCGGCGCTTCAAGGTTGGTCGTCTGCCGGCCCATATCATTGCTGTAGGGCAGCCCGAAATATTCATCAAACCCGTGGTTCGTCGGCAGGAACTCCGGCTGGTCGCCGCAGTGCCACTTGCCGATAATCTTGGTGTCGTAGCCGACGCTTTTCAGCTGGCCGGCAATCGTCGTTTCCTGCGGATTGAGCCCCTGCGCCTGACCGGGAAAGAGCACCTGGTAATCGCCGAAGCCGACGCGCTGCGAATAGCACCCGGTCAGCATGCCGGCACGCGAGGCGGAGCAGACCGGCGACGGCATATAAAAATCGGTAAACCGCATGCCCTCTTCCGCCAGCCGGTCGAGGTGCGGCGTATCGTTGCGCTCCGAGCCGTAGCACGTCAGGTCGCCGTAGCCCAGGTCATCGCAGTTAATCAGGATTATATTGGGCTTCTTCAAAGTATGGTCTGCATTGCTCATCGAATGATAACTCCGGTCATAAATTCACATTTAAACTATGCACGCGCCGGTGATGCTCGCTTATTCGGTCACCAGCCGGAAGCGATAGAACAGCGTTCCGTTGGTTACGGCGATTTCGACGGCATGCGGCGATTCCGATAAGGAAACAATATCCGTGACCGCCTGCCAATCCGGATCGGCCAGGCATTCACTGGCTTCGAGGCAGTAATCCTCGCCGATCAGCCCCGAAAATGCCAGCGACGCCGCCTGGCTGCTGATAGAAAACCCGGTCGTCACCAGTTCCGGGAACGCCGCATCGAGCGCCTCGAACCAGAGCGCGGCGTGGGTCGCGAGTCCATTGGTTGAAAAGTGCACATCGTCGTGCCGGTAGGCTAACCCGGTATCAGGATCAGTACCCACGAGTTCATCGGTGTCGGGGCCGGCAAAAACATTAAGGTTGTTCGTAATGACGCTCCACTGCCCATCAATTACATCCTGATCCGGACTGAGATCCACATACGATGCCCGGGCAACGACCCAGGGAATATTCCAGCCGGCATCCGAGCGCGACTGCGCAATGACGGACTCCAGGCGGCTTACATAATCCGCGGTCGAGGTCTCCATCTTATTGTCCCGCTCGCCCTGGTGCCATAAGACCGCACGGAACCCTTTGGTTCCGAACGACTGCACCGCCGTTTTCAGGTTGGGATAATTATCATTCGCCGCAAGCGTCCAGTCATAGACCTCCGAACCGCCGTCGCCGATCACGATGAATCCGACCGGCACATCCTCGGCCTCCGCCAGCAGATCGCCGAGAAACGGCCACGGCGCACCGGCACTCCCGGAAGATGCCGATGGATTTTCAGGCGGATCGTCCGCGTGTTTCCAACCGCCTGACGGCAGGCCCATGTAGGAGACCCGGTCGTCTTCCGCCGCTGACTTTCCGCTGCCGAAATTGGCCGAATTGGATTGGCCGCACGTGATGTAAATATCGCCCACGCCGATATGGTAAACCGTAACACCTGCCGTCACATCGGTCCCGTCGAGCAGGCGGACTTCCAGCTGGTACCACCCCTCCGCGGCATTCAGCGTTCCGGCATAGTTGCCATCGGCAGGAGCCGTATCAATCGTAATCCAGTCCGTATCGGTTCCGTTTCCGTCAATCGCCGTGAGCCGGGCCTGGATTTCGGTTGCGCCGCCGTAGAAGGTGCCTTCAATCGGAAGCACCGCCTGACCGGCCAGGCTGCGCTGGACAATCTGCCGGTCCTGGAGGGATGAAACCTGAACAGACGATTCCGAAAGTCCGGCCGTATCCACAAGCTGCAGCCCCTGCAGCGGCGAGTAGCCGTTCGCCGTGCTGTCCACCATCACCGTGATGTAGTCATTCGTGCCCGTCACTGTCACCCGCTGCTTGGTGTAGTTCAGGCCCTCGGCCCAGGTGTTGGTACCCAGCGTCCCGGCCGCCGCGGCGATCGAGCAGACCGTAAGATTCGTCCAGGCACCGCTGTTGACCCCAGCCGCAACGTCGTAGGTGATCGCAAAGTTATCCGCCCGAACCAGCGAATAGACGTCGTACTCCCCGGCTTCGAGTCCGGACACCCGCACCGCGAGCGTGCGGTAATCGCGGGCAAACCAGTAATACTGCATAAGGGTTGTTTCAAAAATCCCCGGTGCGGACGACATCGAAAACGTATTCCTGAAATCGCCGTATAGATTATCCCAGTCGGCGACCCCGCCGGGCCCGGCCTCCGAGGCCATCCCGACATCCAGCGTTACGCCGGCCGCCTCGGAACCATCGGAATAGAGCAGTCCGGACGCCGTATCCCCCGTCACCGAATTCCAGACGGTATCCGCCAATCCCGCCGGCGCGTTATTGCCGCTGTAGGCCGTTCCGTTCCCCATATTAAACTGGATCGACGCACCGTAAGAAATCCCGGACGCCGCAAGCGCAGCCGCACAGCTCATGATCTGTTTTTTCATCGTTCCCCCTTTTGAATATTATCCTGAGAAGCACATCAGGCCTTTGGCTTATAGATTGCCGACGGGCTGGGCAAAGAGCCGGGGCAGGTCGGCGGTATCGATTTCGAGTTCATACGTCCAGCGGCTGGTATCGGCGTCGAGCACCTCGATCTGCGGCACAAGGTTTGAAACCACCGACCATTCGCTGAGGTCTTCGCTGACCGCCAGGCCGAGATCGGGCGCGCGGCTGCGCGGCACATTAAAGGCAAAGGCGAAGCTGACAGTATTGCTCCCGGAGGTGACGCTGCCGAGCGGTACGGACTCGTTAAACACCTCCGGATCCTGGCCCAGCACCCATTCCCAGAAGTTATTATAGGCATCGCCGTCGGGATTATCCCCTGCCCCGTCCTCGCCGGCGGCCAGGCCGGCGGCCGCGGCCCATTCCGCATAGGTGAGGGAATCCACGGTGATGCTCACTTCATCGTACACCTTGATTTCGCCGTCGTCCGCCTCCAGCCGCAGCCCGTAGGTGCCGGCTTCATCAAAATCGGCCGACGTCTCCGGCGATGAATCATCGGCAAATGATACTGAGTCGGCGCCGGAAACCAGTTTCCATGATGCATGCAGTACCGAACTGCCCGGCAGGCCGTCATCCGCGGCGGATCCGGCCAGCTCGACGCCGAGGGTGTACGGCAGCGACTGATCGCCGCCCGCCGACACCACGGGGCCGACGTTGCCGGTATAGGTCGGCACAATGTTGGTCGTGTACGATGCGGCGGAACCGGCAGCGAGATCCAGCACCGCGGCATCGGCAAGCGCCTGGTCATAAAACGCCGTCCAGGCGATCTGTCCGGCGAAGGTGCCGTAGGTTGACGTCAGCAGGTCATTGGCGCCCAGGTGGCTCATCATCGACGTTTCGCTTCCGTCCGAGTGCGTCACCGTACCCAGGCCGGACTGGCTCGTCCCGCACCAGTCGGAAACACCGGAAATCGATTCGGTGTCCACCAGCGCGCCGTCGAGGTAGAGCCGAATCTCGCTGCCGGTCATATCAATCACACCGACACAGTGCACAAAGCCGTCCTGCTCGGCGGAGGGAGCGAGCGTTGCCTCGGCCGCCACGCCCGGATTATCGCCGTCCACCCCGAAACGAAGCAGGCTGCCTTCAATCACAAACGCCGCACCGATATCGCCGCCGGATTCCCAGAGCACCTGGGGCGAAGAGAGCGGCAGGCTGTCCGGGCTGAACCAGAACTCAAAACTCGCATCGCCGGCGCTGTATTCATCGAAATCCTCCGAGGTCGCACCATCGGGCCGGGATCCTCCCGGGAACACGTAGGCCGCATCGATGAACGCAAGCTGTTCGGCGGGATCGGACGCGGTCCGGGTGACATCGGAGTCGAGCGACCAGTCTCGAAGTCCCGGAGAGAGCAGGTTTTCCCAGTCATCGTCGCCATCGGTGTCCTGGGAGGCATCATAGACCAGTACCGGCGAATAGGGGTATGACACCTCGACCGTTACCTCCGGCTCGACGCCGACCTGAACCTTGAAATCGGCCGTGCCGAATGTGCCGGCCGACGGATGTGCAGCGGAAAACCGAATCCAGTACAGTCCGTTCGAAGTGAAAGAGACGCCGGTTTCATTGGTCGAAGCCGCCGTGAACACCACATCCCCGGGACCGGAGATCTTGGTCCATTCCATTACGGTGCCCGCGGGATTACTGGTTCCGTCGAGGAGCACCGAACCTTCAGCCGCCAGCTTAACCGTTTGATTGGAAACCGCCATGGTTTCGCCTTTCGGCCAGACCAGGCTGGCCTCTATTTCCGGCGCGGCTTCATCGTCGGCCTCAAAGACAAAGAGTTTACGGACGGCATCGATGTCGTCGGTCGTCACCCAGAACGTAGCGCCGGAATGCTCATCGTCGTCATCCTCGGCGGCGGCGAACGTCACGGTCTGCTCCGTACTCCAGTTTGAGGAATCAAACGACAGGCTCGCACCGGAGATTACCGAGAGATCGGTGTCGCCGGTAAAATGAGCCGTCGTCACGGCAACGTTTGTCCCCGGATCGGCGGACAGGCTGATGCCCACCGCCGCCGAGCCGCCTTCGGTAACCGACAGGTCATTGGTGGAGAGCAGCACCTCGTAGGCCGTGAACGAACCGAGTGTATTCTGCTCAGCGCTGATGGAGTTGGTAATGGCCAGCGCCTCCGCCTCCAGCTCAGCCACAACAGCCGATGCCGAGTCGGCGATATTGGTGGCTTCCTGAATATCAACAGCCAGGTTGTAGAGGGCGCCGGCGCGGAGTTTATAGTCGCCTTTAATCACGGCCTCCAGGCTGCCGGTCTTTCCAAAGAGCGCATAGGCCGAGCGCGGATTGGTCCAGGCGGCATCCTCCGTCCACAGACCGCTGAGATCAATTCCGTCAATGGTGCGGTCCGTCGGCAGGCCGCCGCCGGCCAGTGCCGTAAAGGTCGGCAGCAGGTCAACCAGCCCGGTAATCTCGCCCGAAACGGAACCTGCCGGAATATGCCCCGGCCACTTGACGAGGAAGGGAACGCGGCAGCCGCCCTCCCAGGTGGTGGCCTTGCCGTCCCGCAGCGGATAGGCCGAGCCGACCGAATAGCTGGTCAGGTTCATGCCGGACAGCCGCGTCCACGGCCCGTTGTCCGAGGTAAAGATGACCACCGTGTTATCGGTAAGGCCGAGCTCTTCGAGTTTGTCCAGGATCCGGCCGGTGCTGTGATCAACTTCCTTCACCACATCATAGTAATAACTGACGCCGCTGGTGCCCTGGAACTTCGGCCAGACGGAGCCGTCGGCATTTTCATATTCCTGATCCGACGGCCAGGTCGGGCGGTGCGTCATGGAATGGGCCAAATAGAGGAAGAAGGGTTTATCCTCGCCGGAAGCGCGCTGGATGAAGTCGATGGCGGCTTCGGTATAGCGCCAGGTGATCTGCGCCTGTTCTGCTGCTGAATCAAAGTCTGCTTCTTCCACGGTTTCGCCGCGGATCAGGTTTAGATCGTTCATATCGTTGCTGTGCGGGAATCCGTAGAATTCATGGAACCCCTGCCGCAGCGGCATCATCTGATAGGGATTATGCTGATCCGGGTTATAGCCGAGGTGCCATTTGCCGATCATCGCCGCGGCATAGCCCTCCTGCCTCAGCAGTTCCGGCATCGTGGCCTCCGACGTGCTCATGCCCGTGGTGTAGGACGGATAAAAAACCGTGCTGACGCCGGCGCGCGTATCATACCGGCCGGTCAGCAGCGAGGCACGCGCCGGCGAACAGCGCAGCGAAGCATAAAACTGCGTCATCTGCAGGCCGCTTTCCGCCAGCGAATCGATGCGCGGGGTCAGCCCGTAGGCCGCATTCGGCGCCGGGATATCGGCATCGGTGCCGCCCGGATTGGGCTCCGGCCCGGAAACCGGATACTGGTTCGGCGGGTCGGGATAGGTGAAGGCGCCGATATCGTTGTAGCCGAGGTCATCCATGAAAATCAGAATAATGTTGGGCGGGCCGTCATTGGTGGTGACCGTGTCGGATTCGACGGTGTAGGCAGCGGAAACATCATAGAGATGAAAGTTGCCGTAGATGCTGCCGTTTCCCCAGTAATAGAGGCGGACGCTGTCGGAAGTAACACTCTCGGCAAGCTCGGTACCGCTGTAGGAGATCACGGCCGCACCGTCGATTCCCGCATCCAGCACAGACGCTGTTCCAACCAGATCATCTTCAGTAAAGCCGTCGCCGGCCGCATCGACCGCAAACTGGAAGGTGTCATCCGCGCCGGTGCCGTTACGCCAAATACCCGCGCTCACCGAATCCAACGCGAACAGCTTCGCGGACTCCAGGCTGATTTCAATGTAGGCCCCCTGCGAGAAAGCGCCGGCGGCCGTCGTTGCTGTACTTGAACTGCGGAGGTTCCACTCCTCGCCGGCATCGTACGAACCCGCGCTGTACTGCGTCCGCCAGTCCGAAATATTCGCCGCAACGGTCAGCTGCACGGTCCCGTTGTTATCGGAAACCGCAGGCGGAATGTTTGAACCGACCGCAGCGGATGTGCCGGAATCGCCCAGGCCGGAGTTATCGCCCCACTCCATCGCGCACGACTCCGAGGAGTTCGCGAGGCGGCCGTCGATATCGATGGTTGATGCAGAAGAGCAAAAGGGCGAGGCCAACAGCAGGCCAAAAACAGCTGGGTAATGTGATTTCATGGGATAGTTCCTATCTGACTGTGCAATGCCATTTCAGCTACAGGGAAAAAGGTTCACGTTCAAATTCCGGGGAGCTGACTTTCGATTCTCCGAAACGCTTTCACGGGCGGGACGCCCGCGCCGTGCGGTATGGGCATCCTGCCCATGGTTCCCCGCAGATGGGGCATGAACCGAATATGCGGCAGGTAAAAGGCCGAAGGTGCAATCCCTCGGCTTCTGCCTGCCGCAGGTATGAATTTATTCCACACCGATTTCGTAAAACACCGTACCCGCACCGCTTACCGTGGTGGTGTAGGACGTTGCATTCTCGAGTCCGGTGATGCCGGCGGCGATCGTACCCCGGGCTGAAAGGGTCAGGCTGGAATTCGTAATGATACTGTAGCTCTTGCCTTCAACCGACTGCCAGGTCAGCACCAGCCCGTTGACCGTGTTGCTGCCGGAATAAATGGTCAGCACCGAAGCCGCATTGGTCGGATCCGTTCCGGCAACATACTCTTCCCAGGTCAGCAGGCCGTCGCCGTCGCTGTCCACCTCATCATCCGCATCCGTTAGACCATAGTCTTCCATCCAGTAGATCGGCGTGCCGTTCGCGGTGAAATCACTGGCTGTAATGAAGTCCAGCTCCGCCATCGTATTGATTTTATTAAAAGACCCGCCGGACTGATAACGGACATACCGGAACGGTGTGGAGTTGGTTACCGTGCATTCATTCCACTCCCCGAGAACCGTGTTGTTGGTCGTCAGGGTATAAAGGGTCACCGCATCGCTGAAGTCGGCAGAGTTAGCCCCCTGGAACATACAGCCGGCACTGCGGATCAGCGCCCGCCGCCCGTCGTCATAATAGGCCCATGCATCATCACGGAGATGGTAGCGGATCTTCACGAACTCCTGTTCATTGCCTTCGCCGTAGTCCAGCCCGGCATATCCGGATGCATCCAGGCCGAAGAGCGTATCAACATCGTCATCGAACAGTTCATATTTGGATTTTTCCACGTCCGTGGCTTCCGTTCCGAGGATCAAATAGGGAGATGGAACGGCATATTCCGAATCGGACAGCAGCCCTTCGCCGTATTCATTTGTTCCTGCCACCTTGTAATAATAAATCTCCCCGCTGGTCACATCAGAATCGACATAACTCGTATCCATCACGCCGACAGCAATCCGGGCATAGGTATCTCCGCCGTCGATGGAGCGGTAGACATTATAGCCGTCCGTCGAAAGCACTTCTTCATCCCAGTAAACTGATACGATGCCGGCATCGTCCGGCCAGGCATAGACGTTCAGCGGCATGCCGGGCGCCTCTGTCGTATACGGCTGAACCCAGAAGTCGCTGAACGTCACGGTGGACTGCGCCGTGAAAAAGAGACTGGCCTCCGTATCGCTGGTGAAAGAGAGCGAAGAGATATCCGCAATCAGCGTGAGGTCAACCCCGTTGCTCCGCGTACCGTCGGAGGCCCAATGGTCCAGCTCAACAATCAGCGTATCCGTCTCCGAAATGTGCGTAAGATACACGTCGGTTCCCGGTGCCGTAACCGCATCAGAGTCCGAATCAACAACCGTCCCGTTGACATAGACCCGGGGCTGACCGGAACTGGCGGCGCCGTACTGCATTCGGAAAAATGCGCGGTCGCCGTCGCCGGGAGACTGGCCCATGCCGAAAAAGATATAGTTTTTGCTCGGGTCGCCGGCGGCCGGCGTTTCAATGGCGACATGCGCTTTCCAGTCATTGGTGGAATAGCCGCCGAACTGCGTGTAAAGTGTGGACCGCCCTTCCCCGCCGTCGCTGGTCGTGCTGGTAGACATCGTCGACGCGCCGGCCAGGTAATTGGTCCGCTCAACCGTCGCCGCCAGGTTGGTCGGGTTGCGAACCGTGATGACATTGTTCGTGGAAAACAACCAGTATCCCTCATCGTACAGATGGCTCTGGTTAAACAGGTTGGTTACACTGGCCTCCTCCTGCAGGTTGTTTGTAAAAAACTGCGCCGAGGCCGCCTGCACGGCCAGCACCACCGCCGCACCGCCGATAACTAATGCGTTCCTATTTCTCATGTGATCCCTCCATATTTTTTATCCCGTCAACTACGGACCCAAACGATGAACTCAACCGTTCGCGCCCCGCCCGCAACCAGCTCTTTTAAAAAAATAAACAGAGCCTATTCCTAGCTTAAGACCACAATACGCTTGTCAATGCGAAGCACGAGCAGTTATCTTTTTTACAAATAAAATATGAGTTTTTCACAGGATGGGCGGGCGGAAACAATGAATGAAAACAACGAGCATCCGGCGGGACGCCGCGTCACGCAGACCGATATTGCGGCCGCGCTGGGCGTCTCGAAAATGACGGTTTCGATGGCCCTGCGCAAAGATGTACGCGTGGCCGAAGCCACACGGCGCATGGTGGAGGAGAAAGCGGCCGCGCTGGGCTACCGCCCGGATCCGGAACTCGCAGCCCTGCACCGTTACCGCCGCAGCTCCCCCATCAAAAATATCCAGGCCACCCTGGCCTGGATCAACACCTGGCCGCAGCCGGAACAGCTGAGGAGATTCAAGGAATTTGACCTCTACTGGCAGGGAGCTTATGACCACGCCCGGCAGCTCGGCTACCGGCTCGAAGAATTCAGCACCGCCGAACTTCCGGCGGAACGGCTGAAGACCATTTTCAGGGCCCGGAATATCAAGGGCATTCTGCTTCCTCCACAAAGCCATGCCGTCGAAGCACTGGCAGCATTCAACTGGTCAGGCTTCGCCGTGGTCCGCCTTGGCCAAAGCATTGCCAGCCCCAAAACCCACTTAGTGGCCAGCGCACAGGTGATGAATACCATCCTGGCCTTTGAGCGGACGCAGCAGCTCGGCTATCAGCGGATCGGTTTTGTCCGCGGACTGGTCGATACGCGCCACTTTACAGCCGGCTATCTCTGGGCGCAGAGCAAACTCCTCAAAAAACAACAGCTGCCCCTGTTTAAAATGCGCCCGGCCGATGGCACGGCTCAGACAACGAAACGGCTGGCCGCCTGGCTGGAACAAACCCGCCCGGATGCCGTCATCACCGATGCACAGAAAACACCGCAGCTGCTGCATGAACTGGGCTATCGGATTCCCGAGGAGATCGGAATCGCCACCACCAGCATCCACGACACCCCCATCGATGCCGGCATCGACCAGCGCCCCCGCGCGATCGGCCGCGCCGCCATCCGCCAGCTCACCGCCCTGATCACAGAAAACGCGTTCGGCATTCCCGAATACTGCGATGAAATCCTCATCGAAGGCCGCTGGGTCGACGGCTCCATGCTGCCGAAGCGCAGCCGTTGAGGACGGTGCCCGGATAACCTGCCAACTGACCGATCAGTTGCCCTCGACCCGGAAATAGGCCTGCGGGTTGTCCGCCGCGTTTGTGACACTGATCTCGCCGTCTGCGCCGATGATATCCACCAGGTTGCTCCAGCTGCCCTCGGCCAGGTTGGTGGAGACCTGCAGCGTGTAGGTTGCAACAGAAGACGCCCCCCAGCTGAATACCGCGCTGGACCCCGCCGCAGAGATGGTGATGTCGCCGATTTCCGGAATGCCGGTCACCCCGAACGCATCCTCAAAGGCATCCGCAATCAGCGCATTACCGGTGTCATTCATATGAACCGTATCCGCGGTCAGCACACCAGAGGACAGATCGTTGGTATTGTTCAGCAGCAGGTAGTCGGTGAAGAGCATGCGCAGGTCCACCAGCTGGCTGTCGTATTCCGCGGCCACGGTGCGGCAGATGGTCGAAAACTCTTCAAGCATACCGTAGTTCGCATCGTCCGGATCCGCCTGCTCGCCGATCACGGTCGGCGTGCAGATCACCGCGCGCGCGCCGGCAGCCTCGATGCGTGAAATCAGATTGGTGAGGCCGGCTTCATAATCTTCAGCCGTCGTGCCCTCACGCGCTTCGCCGGTGGACGGATCGGGCTTGGTCCAGTGCCACACATCGTTGATGCCGATATAAATGACCACGATGGTCGGGTCATTACTCAGCACATCCTCGTTCAGCCGGTCCTGCAGGTCGTCGATCTTATCGCCGCTCACGCCGGCGCCGATGACTTCGATATCCGCCGTCGGGAAAGCCGACTCCACCGCACTTGAAAACAGCGTAACAAAGCCGTTTTCCAGCACGCCTTTGGCCGTAATGGAATCGCCGAAAAACACGACGGTGTCATCCCGGGCCAGCGTCGAGGTGGTCGGCGAAACCTGGCTCAGCGCCGCATACCGCCGGCCGTACACCAGCAGCGAGAGGGAATCAAAATGGGTATACAGCGGCGAGACCAGATTCGTCAGCAGATTGGCGGCCGAGGCAATTTCCGTATAGGGATCAGCCGCCGCCACGGCGGTCATATCGTCCGTTCGGTCCTGATAGAGCGCCGTTAGTTCACCCACCACAATCGGCAGCTCCGGCTTGCCGATAAACGAGCGGACCCGCGACAGGAAATTGGTCAGGTCGGCGGTAAAATCTTCACTGCTCCGGTCAATATCCGATTCGCCCTGGTGCCAGATCATCCCTTTCAGGTCATACGAACCGCCGGCGTCCGTCAGCTCCTGCAGTGCCTCTGTCACCTTATTGGTAAAGGTCTGCCACATAAATCCGTTGCTGTCCGGATTCCAGTCCGAATGCAGCGTCGTGCCGCCGCGGCTGACCTTGATCAGGGCAATGCTGCGGTCCGGATAGCTGTCCGCCATCATCTTTCCGAACGAGAGTTCCAGGCCGAAGCGCTCCGACGGAATCGTTTCACCGCTGTTTCGAACGGCAAAGCCCGGCATCAGGTTGGTCCAGCCGGTTTCATAGGTCGGGTTTTCCGGATCTTTGCTGCGCGGATTCGTATAGTTGATCAGCACATTGGTCTGTTCAGCGTACCAGCCCTCCAGCCGGCCGGTCAGATCGTTGGTATCCCCCCGCCCGTCGCAGTTCGACTGCCCCGCCACGAGGTAGACATCAATCTCCGCCGCCGAAGCGGCGCCCATGAGACCGCACACCAGCAGGACCGACAGCCCTTTCTTCAGAAAACCCGCACCATTCATCGTACATCCTTCGCTATCACCTGGGAAAAAGAGCCGATACGATGAACACCCAAGGCACAGCACACCGAACCGATAAACACAACAGCTTAAGCGGCCACGGTCCATTTACCAACGGATAGTTTGATCAGGATTTCCGCGTGCCAACTTTATGCCGCAGCGAGGCACGGTTCGGCGGACCGCACTAAAGCGGCTCAAATATGATGGTTTTCAGGTTGAACAGCGCCTGCTTCCGGACCGCTCCAAAGCCCAGCGTGCACTCCGCGACCCCGACTTTATCGAGCTTGATGGTGCCCAGGTCCAGGATTTCATAGGCCTCCCAGCCGTCCGTAGCCTTCACTGCCGCCGTCAGCGTTTTGCCATCGATCGTCAGCACCGCATCGCTGCCGGCATATTTCTGATCGCAGGAGTAGAGCAGCTTGACCCGGAAAACGCCCGGAGCCGGAACATCCAGCGTCCACGAGGCCGTATCCGCCGGATTCGTCCAGTACCCGAGATGGGTTCCCTCCTCTAGCCGCAGCTCTTTTCCGTTTACGGCCGCCGAACGCGCCTGCAGCAGCAGCTCATCGCCCGAAAACTTAAAATTTTCCGCAGCCGGCGCAACCGCCTCCATGCCCTCATATTCGAGTTTGATGACGGCCGCATAGGGATCCGCCTCCACGGACGACAGGTTTATTTCAACGCCGCCGCCGGCCGCCGAAACCGGAACCCTGCCGCCGCCGAGGACCGCGGCGCTGATGCTGCGGAACGACAGCCCTTCCAGCCGCAGTTTACCGCCTGCCGGCCAGTCGAACACATAGGCATAGAGCACACCCGATTCCGGCGTCGATCCCTTGGCCTGTGCCAGCCGGCCCCAGGGCTGCGCCGGCACCGCCGCGAATTCGGCATTGTAAACAGCTTCGGCATGCGCCCGGTTCCACGCGCCCATCTCCTGCAGCTGCTCTATCGATTTTGCCGGCCAGGAACCGTCGGCCAGCGGCCCCACATTCAGCAGCAGATTACCGCCCTTGGTATTGATATCAATCAGCTTCTGAACCAGCACCTCGGTGCTTTTCCAGTTGGTATCGCTTTTCTTAAAACCCCACGAATGGTTGACCGTCCAGCACGCTTCCCAGACATGATCCAGCGCGGCGCCCGGCGTGAAGTTTTCCGGAGTGCCGAAATCCTTCTTAAACTGTTTCCGCTTGGCCGCCCGGTTGTTGATGATCAGGTCGGGATCAAGGCCGCGCAGGTAATTATAGAGATCAATGCCGTCCTCCATCGTCCACCACTTGGCCCAATCGCCGTCAAACCACATCACCGCCGGGTGATAGCGGTCAATCAGCTCTTTGAGCTGGTTTTTCATATAGCGGACGTAACCGGCCTTATCGCGCATCGGCGTCTGGTTGGAAGCCTCCTGTGCGCGCTGGGAGGGATGATGCCAGTCGATGATCGAATAGTAAGTGCCGAATTTGATGCCGTACTTTCTGCACGCCGCCGCCAGCTCGCCCAGGATATCGCGGTCAAAATCGGTCCCCTCGCCCAGGTCATATTCCGTAAAGGCGCTGTCCCACAGGCAGAAGCCCTCGTGGTGTTTGGTCGTGATCACCAGGTATTTCATTCCGGCATCTTTCGCCCGCAGTACATACGCTTCGGCATCGAACGCATCCGGATGAAACTGACGGGCCAGCGGCATATATTCCTCCGGCGTGATTTTTCCCCAGCGCTGAATCCACTCGGCATAGCGCTCCACCGGTTCGCCCTTCCACTCGCCGCCCAGGATTGAATAGAGCCCGTAATGAATGAACAGGCCGAACTTGGCGTCGGTGAACCACTGCATGCGCTCCTGATACGCGGCATCACTTTCCGGGAGCACCGCAGCCGCCCGGCTGATGCACTGCCCCGCAAGCAGCCCGGCCGTTATACCCAGCAGCATTCGATTGATCTTTTTCATTTTCCCTCCTCGTAAACGATCCCGTTGTTCCGCCCGCGGCGGATTCGCCCTTAAAAACGGACGCTGACCGCTTTGCCTTTGTATGTCACCACCTGATCCGCTTTCCGCGAGAGCGGAATACCCGTTCCAACCGTCGGACGCACCACCACGATGTTAAACGCGCGCTTTTGCAGCACACCCGGAAACTCACCGGTGCGGCGACCGATGGTCAGCTCGCGCGCGGCATCGTTCCAGCTGAAGATGATTTCAGAAAACGCCCCGTTTTCATAGTTGTGGTTTTCGCCTTCATCTTCGTAGAGCGTGAAGGTTCCGTCGGCGCCGGGATAGATGCGGATTTCGAGCGCATCCCACGGCTTCTGTTCGGCGTACTCCACATCCGGTCCGCAGGGCACAATGCTGCCGGCTTTCACAAAGACCGGCAGGCGGTTCAACGGGGCTTCTGCAGTAATAGCCTGCCCGCCGCTGTGCGCCGCGCCGGTCCAGAAGTCGATCCATTCGGCACCTTCCGGCAGATAGACCGAGCGCGTGCGCGCGCCCTCTTCAACCACCGGGCAGGCCATAAACGCCGGGCCGTACATAAACTGGTCATACACATCCGCCACCTTCGGATCGCGGCCGAAATCCATTCCCAGGCCGCGCATGCCGGTATAGCCGTCTTTGGAAATCATCGCGCCCAGCGAATAGCTGTACGGCAGGAGGCGGTAGCGCAGGCTCACCATATCCAGCATGGCCGCGTAAGTTTCCGGCAGATAGCGCCACATCTCCGTCTTGCTGCGGTAACCGTGCGTGCGCTGCACCGGGCAGAACGTGGAATACTGCATCCAGCGCGTCAGCAGTTCGTTGAAATGTTCAGAGGTGTACTGATCCTCATCGGCCCCGCCGTCAACCTCCGGCACAAAACCGGGCGTGCGGAAAAATCCGGCTGTATCGGTCGTCCAGTACGGCACGCCCGCCATGCAGAAGTTCAGGCCGGCGGCCAGCTGCTTGCGGTAGTGATCCCACGTACTGGAAATATCGCCCGACCACATTACCGAGCCGTAGCGCTGCTGGCCGCCCCAGGCCGAACGGGTCAGGATGACCGGGCGTTTTGCATCATTCCCGGCAAGGCGGTGTCCTTCATAAGCCGCCTTGCTCACAAACAGCGAAAAGTCGTTGTGGTGCATATAGCCCGGACCGAATTCGGTATTTTCGCGCATATGGATCGGGAACCCTTCCGTGCTGTCGAACCAATAGGCATCCGCACCGATGTCGAACAAGTTTTCGCGCACCTCGCTCCAGAACAGCTCGCGGGTGTCGGCATCGTAGACATTCAGGTTGTCGCCGTTCAGCGCATCAGGTCCCCAGCGCATTATATCGCCTTTGTTTTTCACTTCGGCCCAGACCGAAAACATCGAGTGCAGGTGCAGCTCTTTGAGTTCATCAATCATCGCCTTGGGATTCGGATATTTCTCCTGATGGAACACCCGGCTGTGATCCGCACTCCACCACTGCCAGTCCTGGACGATGATATCGACCGGGATATTCCGCGCGCGGAATTCGCGCGCATTCACCAGCAGGTCATCCTGCGTTTTATACCGCTCGCGGCACTGCCACAGGCCGAACATATATTTCGGCGGAACCGGCGCCGCACCGGTCAGCTGGCGGTAGCCCCGAATCTGATCGTCGATGGTCCGGCCGCCTAGGAAGAAATAGTCGAGGTCTTCGGCCGACTCAATCGCCACGTCAAACCGGTTGTCCGGAACAGCAACCTTGAACGCGGAATCCTTAACCGCGCCGTCGAACTCGATTTTATACGTCCTGCCGGCTTCCAGCGCCGCCGCACCGCCCATGGCGGATTCATTCCAGAAATTGATGTAGTGCAGAATCTCTTCACCGTCGACCCAGATGCGCAGCGGACGTTGCCTCTTCTTGAACGGATCGGCATGCTGGATATAAAAACCATGAACGCCCGAAACCGCCGGCGTAAACGTCGCCGAGCCGGTAACCGCCGGCTTATAATCCGTTGTTTTAAACCGCTCCGCCGCTTTGTGCGACGCCATATCCTCTTCGGTGCTCTCCAGCACCGATGCGTCGACATTGATGATTTTCAGATCGGTCAGCGGCTCCGACGAACCCTCGTTCAGGTCCATCTGGGTCATGTGGTTGAAGAACAGGCCGTAACCCGCCGGCGACACCACCACCGGCATCGAAATGCGCGTGTTATGCTGCACCAGGCGCGTCGGCACATGGCGGCGGTTCATGTAGCCGTCCTGATGCTGGCCCATGCCGTACAGCGGATCATCGTCATCCATATTGAAAACAAGGCGGCCGTTCAGCGTATCCACCCCGCCGCACCGGAACGGTTCGAAACGGCGGTTTTCAGCGGCCCGCTCGGAGAGCAGCTCCCGGCCGTCCTTATCCAGAAAGGCCACCGCAGCGGTCTCCCGGCTGACGACCGCCGACAGTTCCGATGACTTCAGCATCAATGCGTCCGCCGTCTCTTCGAGTTCCCATTCCACCGCCTGCTGCGCAGACTCCACCAGCATGGTGCGGTCGAGCACCGCTTTATCCGGCGCAAATTCGCCGCCCGGAATAAACCGCACACGCACCACGTCGTCCGCATACCAGCTGAGCTCCAGCTGACCGTTTTCCGTTTTAATATCAAGCCCCTGCGCATCCCTTTCAAAAGAAAGCACACGGTCGCCGGCCCACGACGTCATAGACGCCAACGACAAAAATCCCGCCGCAATCCGCCGAGCCCTCAAACCTGTTCTCATATCAGCCTCTCCATCTACTATTCAAAATGAGTAACAAACAAGATACACCCGCCCGCAGAACCCGCCATGGAAATATTAGTTTACAAGATTACCCTCGATTTTTCGTCCATATTCATCGTATCAACAGGCCGAACCACAATACGGCCGCGCGGCCGGAAAGACCCTATGCCCGATTCAGCCCATCCCGAAAAACGCGTCACCCATCAGGACATCGCCAAAGCCCTCGGCGTTTCCAAAACGACGGTTTCGCTGGCACTGCGGAACCATCCGCGCATCACGGAAGCGGTTCGGGATAAGATTAAACAGAAAGCCGAAGAGCTCGGCTACACGCCCGATCCCATGCTGTCGGCGCTGGCCAAATACAGCCAGGCCCGGCAGGAAAAGCATGATCCGCTTCCGCTGGCCTTTTTAAACCTGCAGCCCGATCCGCAGCTCATTCACCGCAACGAAGAGTTCATCCTCTATCTCAAAGGCGCAGAAAAAATGGCCGAAGAACTCGGATACCGGCTCGAGGAGTTTGCCCTGGCCGAACTGCGGGCGGAGCGGCTCGATACGATTCTGAAGACGCGCAGCATTCGCGGGCTGCTCCTATCGCCGGGCGACTATTCCCATCCCGTCGACTGGGGCGCCTTCCCCTGGAAGGATTATGCCGCCGTTCGTCTGGGCCGTAGCGAGAACGCGCCGCTCACCCACTTCGTCACCAGCGCCCAGTCCACCAATGCTGTCATTGCCCTCGATGCCATTTGGGCGAAAGGCTACAAGCGCATCGGACTCGTCACGCGGCACCGGCGCCGGCGCCTGTTCGGAGCGGGCTTTTTCTGGGGGCAGTATCCCCTGCCCGAGGAGCAGCAGGTTCCCCTGCTGGCGATTCCGTGGGAACGCTCCGTCGAAGAGAAGGAAGACCTCTTTAAAACCTGGTTCAGCCGATACCGCCCGGATGCCGTGCTGTCCGATTCCGAACTCAACCTGCCTGCGCTGCTGCACCGAATGGGCCGCCGTATTCCCGAAGATATTGCGCTGGCCTCCACGACAATCCACCCCTCACAGATCAATGCCGGCATCGACCAGAACCCGGCCGAAATCGGACGCGCCGCCGTCCGCATCCTCGCCGGCCAGCTGAATCAGCAGCAGTTTGGCATCCCTGCCATCCGCAGCGAAATCCTCATCGAAGGCCGCTGGGTCGACGGCACCATGCTGCCGAAAAGGTAGGGACAGACCGCCGGGCTGTCCGTCGGCGCAAAGCCGGCCTTCCCCGGCAAACCTGTGCTAAGCGTGAATCGGCGCGCTCGGAGAGCACGCCCTACCCTCCGTCACCCCGCTTCCCTCCTTCGTCGAGTAAGCGGTTCCGCACCGTGCAGCAAATCATAAGCACACCACAGTGCAGCGGACGTGCACCTGCGCAACGAAAGAAACGTCGGGCTGGAATCTCTATACGCAGCGATGCCTCTCACTGCCGCTGAGCTTCCGCCCACTCTTTCAACTGCTTAACGATTTTTCCAGTATTCAGGGCGCTTGCGGAGGTGAGCAACAGCCACGACATAAATCGTGTCCTGCGAAATCTGATATATGATCCCAAAAGGAAAACGCGGCGTTAAAAAACGGCGGAATGACCCACGCATTATTCGGGAGGCTGTTGGATATTTTTTAATTTCCTCAACCGAATGACGAACCGTATGCACAAATGCCTTACCAAGGCCTTCAACTTCGTTTTCGTAATAGTCGCGGGCTGCATCCACCTCAGCCCAGACTTCCGTGGCGAACACAACGTTCATTCGCGAATACCAAACCGCTTGAAAAATTCCGTTTCTTCAATGCCTTTATCACTGCCGTCCATGAGAGCATTAACACGCATTTCAGCCACTTCCAGCCACTCACCATCAAGCTCGGTCAATTCGCGGTTATGAACACTTTGGAAAAGATGATTGGCAAGAATTTCCCGCTCAGAAGCGGAAAGTTCATTAGCCTTCTCTTCGAGTTCTTTTAATAGCGTCGCCATATCAATTCCTTTCATCAATCCGGGAGAAATGTAGCACGAAGCAGAGGAAATGCAATCATAGCTGAATATTCAGCCAAGCGCCTATCGGACTCGCCACCACCAGTATTCACGCCCCCCATCGATGCCGGCAGGGACCGCTATCCCAGCCGTCCGCCGGCGCACCGCTTCCCTCCTTCGTCGGGCAAACCATCGCAAAGAGCTTTATTTTTGCGGCCGTCCTGAGAAAAAAGCGACATTCACCACTTCTGTGTATTCAGCACATTCCGTGGTTTATTTAAATTCCATAACCACCCGATCCAGAATCGGCTTGGATTTGTTTTCGGTGGTGTCGGTCATTTTGATTTCAAACTGGAAGCCGTAACCGGCCGGCAGTCCGGTAAGGTCCATCTGCGCCGGCGTTTTGGCAATCTGCTTGGAGAAGCCTTCGATGTAGTCATACTGCTCGGAGACGGCCTGCCAGCCGGACCACGTATCCGCTTTGCCGTCGTTCGTGGTGTCCACCCCGACACGCACTTCCACCGTTTCGACCCATGGGCCGGGGCTGATGAAGTCCTTTTTGGTCTGGGTCAGCAGATAAAACTGCCCTTCAGCAAACAGGATTTCCGGATCAGGATGCCCTTCCCCGATATTTCCGCACCAGGAAAACGGCTTATTGATGTCATTCGAAGTAAACCAGCAGGTGCTCATGGTGCCGCCTTCATGCTTATCAAAGTCGCCGAACAAGTAATATTGCCCTCCAATGCTTATCGCGGCCCAATCGCCGTAGGACTCCTGCTCCGGCTCGTGAATCTCGTACCGCCCGAAGGCCGCTTTCTCACCCGGCTGGATCCCCTGATAAGGCTTTTCGCCCTGGTAGTCTTTCGCAGGATAGTTTTCGGGATCTTCTTTATACCAATGCGGATGAGGATATTCCGCAAACTTTCCGGTCGGTGTCGTGCGGTTGTCCACCGGGCGCACCTCCGCAATCGCAAACGGCGTAATGCCGTCCGGGCTGGTCGCATGCACCGCCAGCGGCGAATCCCAGGAGCGCTTCGATGCATCGATCGGACTCCAGTCCTCAGCAATCACGTGGAAGGTGCCGTCGAGGCCGCGAATGATCGCGCAGTCAGAACCGTCCGACGGATCCGCAAACACCATACCCATCATTTTGCCGGGAACTCCGTCCGTCAGGTCGTCATCAATGTAGAGATGCGGATCCTGATCGTTCGGGAAGTCGTAGTAGAGATAAAATTTCCCGTCAACATGTTCGGCATTCGTCATCCAGCGCGAAAAATATTCCGATACCGCGCCGTGATGCACCCAGGTTTTCATGTCGTGACTTTCCCAGGCGTGATAGCCGCCCAGCAGCGGTTTCAGGCCGCCGGGGGCGTCATACTGCCCGTTCACCAGCGAGGTCTTCAGCGGCACATCAAATCCCTCCAGCGTCACATCCTCGCCGACAAATGTTTCCCGCGCGGCCTTTTTGCTTTTCGAAAGTCCGTAGCGTCCGAACATCCAGTACTGACCATCCCCCAGCTGCAGCGCAATCGGGGAATCGCCCAGGTTCGACGGGCCGATATTGCCCGCCGGCTCCCAGTTGAGCCATTCCGGCGACTGCTCAATCGTCAGCGACTTCACCGACGTCTTTTCCGCAAAGGTTTTCAGCTTACTCAGATAAACAGCATCTGCCGCGGTCGGCGCCGCCTTTCCATCCTTCAGTTCCAAGTTCGACTGCGCCGCGGCCTGGGCCGTCCACTCCTCCTGCGACTCAATCGTCCAGGTGCTCTCCACCGATGCACATCCGCCCGCAGACAGCATGCCCGCCAGCGCCAGCCCGCTTATTATTTCCTGTTTCATCATAATCGTCCTTATCGTGTTAAATAGCGTGTTATTCCGGCCGCCTCGGCGCAGGGCGCTCTCAGTTGTTCAGGAAACCGGCCGTGGTTCGAACCCGGTAGAACCGGCTGTCAGAATCCGTGCTCAAATCTATGCTGATAGTATCTTCCGCATCCCAGACATACCGCTGCTCGAGCACCCATTCCGGATCGCTCAGCTGTTCTTTCGACTCAATATCGTATAGGAAATAGGAATCGGAACTGAAACTCAGGCGGATGCCGCCTGCGTCCACCTTCGGAACTGCCAATTCCGGCGGAAGCGGATCCGGATAATCGAGCAGCGGCTGCAGTTCGGCGTCATCCAGATAGCCGTCGGTAATGCTGAGTTCGTCAATCAGCCCGTCAAAATTGCTGTCGTTCACACTCGATCCGTCAAAATGCGCACCAATCACCAGCGGCCCCTCATTGCTGGTGCCGGCCGCCGCCGTGGACTGGGTATCGACCTGATCGTCGAGTATGAAGCGGACAGTTCCTGAAACCGGATCAAATGAAACACTGATGTAGTGCCAATCGGTATCCGGAATCGACAGCGACGAAATCACCTTATCGGATCCCAGATGCAGGGCCATGCAGTCATAGCCCTCTGTACCGCCGAAATTACCGGCCGCGGCTAAAAACAGATAGTCGAGCGCGGTGTCCTTTGAGCCAATGACCTTTTTCTGGACCAGGGGCATCGCGCTGGCGGCATCGTTCGATGTCGGCAGCGATTCGAGCTTCACCCAGGCCTCGATGGTGAACGGATTATCGCCGAAACTCAGGCTGGTCCCGTTGGAAACGACCACATACTGCTGCAGGTCCTGCTCCAGATCGAGCGCCCAGCGGTTGGTTTCTCCCACCACATAGTCCATGCCGCCCGGCACGTCCGCAGCATATGAAACCCCGCTGGGCGCCGTGCCGTCGTTGCTGAACGGATAGCGGTCGGTCAGGTCGTCTTCAAAGCGCAGCAGCGTGCGGTCGCCCAGATAGCTGTAGGGATCCGCATAAAGGATGCGCTTCTCCATCAGCTTTTCCTCCAGCTGCCGGCGGATACGCGCATAGGCCGGCTCCAGCGCGAGGTTGGAGACCCCGTGTTCCGGCAGGAGTTCAAACGGATTCTGCTCGAGGTCGAACAGCTGGGTCACCTGCGTTTCATTGCCGCCGACATCATATTTAACCAGCTTAAAACGCCCGTCCGTCACCGCCCGTATGCCCGGCTTATCCCCGCCGGCATAAAGGCCGTATACCACGTCGTAATGCGCATTGGTGCTGCCTTCGAGCACGCCGCGGAAGCTCTGACCGTCGTTGCCGTCGATGGTGTCGGGCAGGTCGATTCCGGCCAGATCGCAGAAGGTCGGGAACGTATCGTGCAGATAGATCAGCGCATCCGTTTCGCTGCCCGGCTCTATGCCCGGACCCCGCACAATATAGGGCACGCGCCAGGTATGCTCATAGAGGTTCTGTTTGCCCTGAAGGCCGTGACGGCCGATGGCAATGCCGTGATCGGCCGTAAAGACGATGTAGGTATTGTCCATCACACTGTCGGATGTATCCCCGTCGCCGTTCGGGTCCTCCAGCTGATCGAGCACATAACCAATCTGCTGATCGATCCAGTCGACGCAGGCAAAGTTGCGGCCGATCTCATTGCGGATCACCGCTTCGGTGCGGTACTGCTCCACGCCGACCACCGTATTTTCATCGCGCACGTCCAGGTCGCCGTGATCAAACGGATGCGCCGGATAGGTGTCGGGCGTGCAGGAAATATGGTTGTACGGCAGCGGCGGCGCATTGGGGTTCAGAACAATCGAAGACGCATCGGTTGTATTCACACAGCTGTAGCGGTTCGTCAGTTCCGGGCGGGCATTGCGCGTATCATGCGGGTGCGAAAAGCCGAGATAGATCAGAAACGGCGTATCGCTGCCGCGGTAGTTTTCATTCCAGTCCTCAATGTACTCAATGCCCCAGTCGCCATGCCACTCTGAGCCGCTGCCGTCGGTATTGCCGCGCTTGGTGGCGTCGTTGACGGTCTGGAACTCGGCGTTGGCGGTCGGATAACTGTTGCCGCTCTTGCAGGTGCGGTAGGTCGCATACGGCAGGTCGATGGCATCGGCGCGTTCCCCGCGGTTAAAGATGCCCGGGAAGGTCGTCTCCGCCGTTCCGTCATCCGTCCGCTGCCAGGTATTGCGTCCGGTCATAATGCAGGTGCGCGAAGGCGTACAGACCGCCCCGAGGTTCGCCCCCATCAGGCGCGCCTGATGAAACAGCATGCCCTCCTCCGCCAGGCGGTCCATATTCGGCGTATCAACCGCATAAAAATCTCCGCCCGCCGTGGTTTCCGACGGCTCGGTTTCGCGGTAGGCATTCACCGCATAGGTGTCCATATCATCGGCAATGATGAACAGGAAGTTGGGCGGCACGGCACTTTCCGACGGCGTTACGCTGACCTCGCTGCTGTCTGCGGACTCGTCGTCGTAGAGGTTCAGCGCGCTGATCACATAGTAGGCCGGTATGCCGTTGGTCAGCGATGCATCAACATAGGCGCTGTTCGTGGTGCTGGCAACGGCGGTGTACGGCCCGCCGCTCTGCCGCGCGCGCTTCACGCTGAAGGTCTTAAAACCGACCTGGTCATTGTCATCCCAGTCCAGGATCGCTTTCGCGCTGCCGGCGCGCGCCTGAAGGCCCGTGGGCACGTCCGGGGCATCGTAAGGCTGCGGCAGCGCGGCGGCCTCTGCAGAATCCGCCGATTCTTCGCCCTCCGTGTTAAATGCGGAGACCACGTAATAATAGGTCGTTCCGTTGGTGACCGCCGTATCCGCATAAAAACTATTGGTCAGGGAACGGTCGGTCAGGGCGGCATACGGTCCGCCGGATACGAGCGCGCGTTTTACGGCATAATGCGAAAATCCATATTCATAATTATCGTCCCACGACAGATGAACGACCGAATCGACGGCATCAGCCTCCAGCCCCGACGGGGTTTTCGGCGAACCCACCTCGGCTTCAACCACCAGAATCGCATTCAGGTGAATATTCGCGAAACCGTCTGCCGTATGCGTCAGCGCCTGCGTGGTTCCGGAGGCCGTAAACGTGCCGACGGCAAACTGGCCCCAGCCGCTGCCCAGCGCTTCCACATCGACCGTATTTTCAGTTACTTCGCCGTCCCCGAAAATCATCGTCCGACTTTTCCGCTGATCGCAGAAAAAGACCTGGACCTGATAGGTTGTTCCATCCGTCAGGCCGCTGATAATCTGGGTCGCATCGGCCGTCCCGCTGGTGGTGTATGAAAGTTTACTCAGCAGCGCATCAAAACTGCTGTCGCCGGTACTGGTGCTGCCGCCGACCCCGGAAGAATACAGGGAAGCAGTCAGGCTGGTCGAAAAATCGAGATCCTCATGCGTGACCCCCGCAAACGTGTAGGAAGAAGTCCCCCCCGCGCCGCCGCTGCTGATCGTGGTGCCGCTTCCGGCATCCCAGGCATAGAGTACCGTGCCCTCCAGCAGCTGGCTTTTGCCGATCACATCTTCCGCTGGGTCCCAGCTGATCGGCGCTGCGGCCGCCCCCATCACCCACAGAAAGGCTGCAGCCCCCCAACACCCTATCGATAGTCGTACGGTTTTCATTGGCTCCCTCTCTTGATCCCGCTTCAGGCGCACGGCCCCAGACCGCTGCCGACGAACACGGCGCGCTCTTAAATTCACACTATTACAGTTGTCGTAACCCGCAGCGAATCCTATCCTGCTTTCTTAGTAAAACAGCCCCTTTCAACGGAGTTATAATGCATCACGGAAATCCAGATTCAGCACCAAGGCGGATCACGCTCTACGACATAGCCGCCGCGCTGGGCGTTTCGCACACCACCGTATCCATGGCGCTGCGCGGCAGCCCGCGTATTTCGGAAGCCACGCGCAAACGAGTGCAGGCAAAAGCCGAAGAGATGGAATACCGCCCCGATCCAATGCTCTCCGCCCTCTCTTCGTACCGCCTGACCACCCGGAAAAAAGCACCGCAGGCGGCCCTGGCATGGATCAATCCGTTCCGCATTCCCGCCCAGCTCAGGAAATCCCGCGAGTTCGATCTCTACTGGCAGGGGGCCAAAGAAACCGCCGGCCGCATGGGGTATCAGCTGGAGGAATTCAACACCGCCGACCTGTCCTTTGAGCGAATGAACAGCATTTTTAAAACACGCAGCATTCAGGGGATACTGCTCGCGGCGCTGTGCGGCCCCGGCTTTGAAGATCCCGGTGCCGACCGCCAGTCCTTTCCCTGGCAGGACTATGCCGTAGTGCGCTTCGGACGCAGCAGCGATTTTCCCCAGGCTCACTATGTGACCAGCGCACAGACGACCAACGGAATCCTGGCATTCCAGACCATGCGCGAACGCGGCTACAGCCGGATCGGGTTTGTCGGAAAATATTCCCCCCAGCGCATTTTTTCCGCCGGGGTCGTCTTCGCCCAGGAAGCCATTCCGCCAGAAGAAATCGTGCCCCGCCTCTATCTGTCCGACACCGATTCAGACGAATCGCAGCAAAAGGCGCTGGCCCAGTGGCTGCAGGCCCACCAGCCGGATGCGGTGCTGACCAGCCGCCCGAACCTTCCGGAACTGCTTTTAAAACTCGGATACCGGATTCCAGGCGATATCGCCCTGGCCACCACCAGCGTCCACGACACCCCGATTGATGCCGGAATCGACCAGAATCCGATGGATATCGGCCGCGCCGCGACCCGGACCTTGATTTCCCTCATCAACGAAAACGCCCCGGGCATTCCGGCCGTGCGCAACGAAATCAAGATCGAGGGCCAATGGGTCGACGGCTCCATGCTGCCGGACCGGACCCGGCAAACGGCTACAGGCGGCCCGTCTTAAACACGGAGGCCGGCAGGCCCGCTTTGTTGTAGAGGTTTGCGCCTTCCGGGTTCGACGACCACGCATAGCGCACTTCGGCCGGCTCGGCAATTTCATCATGCCAGACAGCAACCTGGTCTTTGCCGATGATTTCCGCTTCGGCCCATTTCCAGTCGCCGTCCGCACCGCAGATCTGGAAACGCTTCAGCGGTTCATCCACCTCCACGGCAGGCTCCATCAGGTGCTTATGGCCGACCATCAGGCCTGCGCCGGCGTGATCGAATGTAATGATCACTTTGCCGGCTGCTTTTTCAGCGGATTTATAAAGCGGCCCGCTGCAGGCCGCATCGCGTCCGTAGGCCTGGTTCAGCGCCCAGAGCGAAAGCCGTTTACCGGCATCCGCTTTGTTCTTCGGATGCACGTCTTCGGCTTCGCCGATATCGTTCAGCACCGCCATGCCCGTATACGGCTTGGCCGTCACGCGCCGCTGGGCATCGCAAACCACCGCCCAGCCTTCTTCATCGCCCAAGGGCTCGCGGTTCGGCTGTTTATAATTGGCCAGCTGGCACCAGTAGAAAAAGAGCTGTTCCTGCCCCCAGCGTTCGCGCCAGGCATCGATCAGCGTAGAAAAACGGTCGGCATAGGCTTCGGGGTAATGCTGGGCATTGCTTTCGCCCTGATACCAGATGACGCCCTTGATGCCGTACGGCACGAGCGACCGGATCATTCCGTTGTACAGGCTCGACGGCAGCTGCTGGTTCTGTTCCGGATGCACCGCGGCGCGCGGTTTACGCGGTGCCGATTTGCCCGCGACCTTGGCCTCGGCCGCCTTCGCTTCCCAGGCGGCAAGCTGTTCGGCAAACTTTGCGGCTTCAGCATCATCGTCCCAGGCCGCCATCTTTTTTTTCAGGGCGTCCATTTCGGCCGCATAGTATTTTTCCATCGCCGCATCGGCCTGGAAATACGACATCGGAATCCAGGGTTCCACGCGGGTGCCGCCCCAGTTGCAGCTCAGCAGCGCCACCGGCACATCCAGCTCGCGGCGCAGCTCGCGCCCGAAAAAGTAGCCCGTGCCTGAAAAATCCTGCACCTCACCCGGCACCGCGGAAATCCATTGGCCCGGTGCACTGGCCGTTTCCGCATAGACACTCACGTTTCGGCCGACCTTGAAATGGCGGAAAAGCGGATCGTTCGCGGTTTGGATTTCCTGCCGCAGGTATTCGGCCGCCGGCTCATAGTGCGGGTTGCGCGCTTTGCCGCGCAGCTTTTTCAGCGAAAAATCCATATTCGACTGCCCGCCGCACAGCCACACCTCGCCGACGAGCACGTCCGTGAATTGATGACTGATGATATCCGATTGATGATTAGAGGAAACCTTCAGAATGCGGGACTCGGCCGAAGCGCTGAGCGGATTGAGATCAACACGCCACTGGCCGTCGGCATCGGCTGTGGTGCTCTTTTCCTGCCCGGCAAATTCAACCGTTACGGATGCCCCCGCATCGGCCGTTCCCCACACCGGCACCGCCTGCCCGCGCTGCAGCACCATATGATCCGCAAAAACCTGCGGCAGCACCAGCTCGGCAGCCAGCGCTCCCGAAACAATAAATAAACCCAGAACAGCAGCTGTCCACTTCATGATCAATCCCCTTCTTCGTATAACATCCCCAGCCCAACCGGACCCAACGGCGCACCGCCCGCGCTACGGTTCGAGCTCAACGGTAAAGCGATAGAAGCCTGTCGGTTCTCCCGCACGCTCCGTGTCGATATAGACGCCATCCTGCGC
Organism: Pontiella sp.; assembly: GCA_041582935.1. Classification (GTDB taxonomy): domain Bacteria; phylum Verrucomicrobiota; class Kiritimatiellia; order Kiritimatiellales; family Pontiellaceae; genus Pontiella. The sequence goes on along the minus strand of JBFHGU010000027.1, from coordinate 11,680 downwards.
ATTGCTTTCAATGAGCGTGAACCCGTCCGTTAGATTGCTCGACCAATACACATTATAAACACGGCCGCTCACCGCACTCCATGAAACCAGGTTCGACGCAGCAGACATACTGCCGGAGATGACGAATGCGTCGGCATTGGTTGGATTCAACCCGGCAATATACTCCTCCCAGTTCAGCAGTCCGTCGTCGTCGGCATCTGCTTCGTCGTCGCCGGCGCTCAGGCCGTAAGCCGCCAGCCAGGCAATCGGTGTTCCGTTCGCGGTCTCGTTGACCGCCGTAATCCGCAGCGTATCATTGGTCGAATCCGCATCGGTATCCACGAAGGAAAAGCTCCAGATGTCCGTGTTCACGCTGTCCGCAAACGCCAGGCCGTTATCCGTCAGGCTCCCCTCCCAGTTCATGACATCCCAGGAACCGCTCACGCCGTCAAACCCAGTGAAACCGACATCCAGCAGTGCGCCGTTTTCAAAAGTGACATCCCCGCCGGAACCGTCATCGTCGTAGTCATCGATAAAGATGGTGGTCAGACCGTTGCTCGCCACCAGCGCCTGCAGGGTGCCGTTTTCGTACTGCTCCCAGCTTCCGTCGAGCGTTCCGTGCGAGCCGATCAGAATGCTTCCGCCCGCCCCCTGTACACTAAACAGTCCCGTGCTGCCGTTTGCGCCGACGGCGACACCGGCCCGCGTTGAGAATGAAGAACCGCCTTCAATATAAATAGCTCCGTGTCCGGAGTCGCCATACCCGAAACAGCCGGATATGCCGCTGCTCTCGCGCCCGAAAATCAGCGAGCTCCCGTTCTTCACAGTCACGGTTCCAACGGATGCGTTGCCTACCTGCACCAGCGAGGCGCCGTAGCTGACGGCGGCACCGCCGTCGATATTCAGCATCGCGGCATTCCCGTTTTTTCCGATGTAATGGGAGCCCGTTGCGGCAGCAGACAGCGTATAGCCGCTGCCGAGCACATCCAGCCGGCCGTCCGCATCCACGCCGATATGAAGCCGGTTATAGCTGCGCGTGCCCTGCTCCGCGGTGTAGGCCGCAAAATTTTCTAACGAATCGATCTGCAGTGTGCCGCCGGAGGTACCGGCAGCGACGGGCAGCACATTATTGTCTTCAAAGGCCCAGTTGACAGGATTATCCCAGTCCGCATCGCCCGCTTCACCGTCCCAGACGCAGGTGCTGTTCGTATAGACGGTAATGATATTTGTGAAAGCGGTAATGCATTCCATCGTGAAGTGATCGAGCTCAAACACAGAGGATTCGCCGCTGATGCCGATGCGCAGATTCTGCACCCCGTTCGACAGCAGCACATCAGAAGCGACGGTCAGATCCCGCCAGTCGGTCAGTCCGGTCGAATTCGTCGTTCCAAAGGGAATGTCCACGGCCCCCGTTTTATCTTCGCCGCCGACACTGAATGCTATTTTTCCGCCGGATGCCGAAGCCGCGTAACGCACGGAGAAAGCATATAAGCCGTTCGATGGAACGGCGACGGTATAGCTCAGCCACTCCCCGGACTCCAAATCGGTCAGCGCGTAGCCGCCGTCGGAACAGGCCGCAATATCCACATCATCCTCCCGGTATTCGCCGCCGGAATTTCCTGCGGTCAGGTCGTGATAGGTCCGCCCCTCGCCGGATACCGGAGAATAATCATAATGTTCCGCCTCGATCGTGCAGGGTGCGACGTTCATGGCATAGTCCGGCAGCCCGTTCGTCTGGAAGCCGCGGATGGGATCGCCGTAACAGGAGTCCGGGCGGCGCGCACTCAGTCCGCCCCAGCCGATGGCATCGTTTGACCAGCCCTGCCCTTCATACCCGGATTCAGCAATCGCCGTGTCGCGGGCGCGCACGGTCCACAGGGCCTCGTCTTCCGTCTTGAATCCCCGCCCCACATAATGCGCTACCGGCATCTCAAAAACCGGCCGGTTATCCGGGTACTCGCCGCGGCCGTCCGGACTGATGGCCTTGGAATACCAGCGCAGCGTTCGGTCATCTTTCTGAAGAAATTCCCCCGATGCGGCGGTCGGTTCCCAGGCAGCAACCTGATCCGAATACGACTCAATGTAGGACACGTTATACTTCATGCTGTATTCCAGGCCCAGCAGCAGCCGGTCGTCCTCGTAGCTGTAGACGTCGTCGCCCTGATTCCACGCCATTTCGGCCATCGAACAGATGAGCCCCAGTCCGAAAAAGACATGCTGCTGGTCGCGGGAGCTCTCCTGGCACTGCCCGTTCGTCCAGATATAATTGGTCATCACTCCGTTAAAGCCATAGTCTTCAATGGCCGTGCCGGCGGTGGTTTTATAGCTGTCGTAGTAGTCGGTAGAGGAAATCAGGGCACCGCGTGTGCGCGGACCAGACGGATAGGCTAGGTCGTCGGACCGGTGCGGCTGCCCTTGAAGGTGCCGCAGCGCCCGGTCATACATGATCCGATTATCCAGGAAAATGCCCATGGCCATCACGGTCCGCCAGCCGGAGAGGCCCTGGTTGCCGTGCCGGCCCGCATCGCCCTGGTAGGCCATCCAGTAGAAGGTCGTATCCCCCGACGGCTCGGCGGTCGTGGAATATCCGGGATACACCAGCATATCTTCAAAATGCTGTCTATCGGTGTCCGACCAGCCGTCATAGGTGTTTTTAATGATCTCGGCCGCTTCGATCATGATGTAGCCGACGCCGCCGCTCAGCGAGTCGGTTCCGCCGCTCGTGACCGACGTCAGGTTGGTCCAGGCATTAAAAATTTCGATCGATTTCTCGGCGTGGCGGGAATCCCCCGTGATGTACCAGCGGACCGCGTTGTAGTATGCCGCCCGGATATCGCTGTTCCACTCGCTGTAGTTGGTGCCGTCATCGCGGCCGAGCTCGGTGAATGACGGATCGCCCTGCACTTCATAATCATAGCTGGATTTGCCATCCAGGGCCATTTCCAGATAGGAGGCGTACCAGGGATCAACCTGCGCCTCCACCATGTACTTCATCCGGTCCAGGTCGCTCAGCTTATGCGTGATGCCCGGATGGATAAACCCGGCATCATCGGCCGCCGACACCACGCCGGCCAGACCGCACAGAACCGCTCCAATAATAAGTTTCCTCACAAGCCCTCTCGACGTCTTCAGCAGCCAGCCGTATACGGGCCGCATTTATTCGGCAATATAGCCCTGCTTTGTGAGGAAGGAAATACTCTCGTCCATTGTTTTATGAAATGCTTCGTCGCCGTTCCGCTTCCGGAAGAAAGAACCATTGAAGAATCCATGCCCCTTGCCCTCAAACGGCACCAGCACACATTCGTTGCCCGCTTCTTTCATCAGCCGGGCAAACCGCTCGGCATTTTCAAACGGTACGGTGGTGTCGGCCGTACCGTGGAACAGCAGCGTCGGTACAATCCCGGGCGTCACCTGGTGACAGAGCGAAATCTCCGTCTGCCTTTCGAGCGGAATACGGTCGGCCCCGAACCCTTTATCGGTCGTATCGAGCACCGGATTGTAAAGGATCATCAGGTTCGGCCCGGAGCTGACCGAAAGATCATCGGCCGGATCTTCCATGCCCTTGATGACGCCCGCGGCCCCGGCGATATGACCGCCGGCTGATCCGCCGGAAGAGATAATCCGGTCGGGATCCACCCCCAGCTCCGCGGCATGCTGCCGAATCCAGCGTACGGCGGACTTGGCATCTTCCACACATTCAAACGGCGTGGCGCCGTTGCGGCTTTTGATGCGGTAATCGGCCGAAAAGGCCACCAGGCCCAGATCCGCAAAGGCCCGGGCCTGCTGGTAAAACTGTTTCGGGGTTCCGGTTTCCCAGCCCCCGCCGAAAAAGAAGACAATCGCCGGGCGCTTGTCCGCCGCCTGTAAACCTTCCGGCTCAAAGACCTGCATCTTCAGGGTTAGTTCGCCGTTCTCTTTATAAACCACGCTGCGGTCCGGCTGATAGCCGTCGGCGTTCGCCAGGAAAGGACACAGCGCAGCCAGCGCCATGGTCCGGATAAAATTACGCATTCAGTATTCCCCGTTCAGTATCTGCTATTCGTTTCCGCTTTTCCAAAGAACGATATCTTCGAAATCGTTTTTCTGATCCGCCCCGTCCGTACTGCGGCCGCGGGCAATATCAGCCTTCAACTGGTTGAGGAGACGCTCTGCAACTTCCGGATGGGACAGATATAGATTGGTCGTTTCGCCGGGATCGGCCTCCATGTCGTACAGCTGCGCGCGCACCGCATCGGCCGGCATGGCATTTTCCAGCGGCTCGGTCCACCCGCCGGAACTTTTGGCCAGCAGCAGCTTCCACTTGCCCTGGCGATAGGCGAAATGCCCGCTGAAGGAGTGGTGCACCACCCCTTTCCGGCTGGACTCGATCTTTTCACCCGAGAGCGCCGGCAGGAAACTAACGCTGTCTTCGCCGGCATTTGCCGGTATTTCAGCCCCGGTGACCGCGGCGCAGGTGGCCATCAGGTCGTTGAGCGAAACCAGCTGACCGCTGGTGGTGCCGGCCTCAACACGGCCCGGCCAGCGCACAAAGAACGGAACGCGGTGGCCGCCGTCCCAGAGATCGCCCTTCGAGCCGCGGAACTCCGCGCTGAAATGGTGGCCCTTTTCGAGCAGCTGTTTGGTACCGCACCATTTGGAGGTTCCGTTATCGCTGGTGATGATCAGGATCGTGTTTTCGGAGAGCCCCGACGCGTCGAGATAGTCCGCCAGCTTGCCGATATATGAATCGGTCTCCATGACAAAATCGCCGTATTTGCCGATGCCGCTTTTACCGATCCACTTGGAGGTCGGAACGATCGGTGTGTGCGGCGAGGTGAGCGTGTAATAGATAAAGAACGGCGTATCCGCGTTCTGCTGCTCGATATATTCAATCACCTTATCGTGCATCACCTGCATGGTCTGGACATCATCAAAATCTTTTTCCGCGGCGCCTTTACGCCCGCCATTGCCCTTCATCACCGTGCATTCGCCTTGGAACCGGTCGTTTTCGATATAGATATAGGGCGGAATATTGAGCGAGGCGGTAATGCCGTAGAAATAATCAAAACCCAGGTCAATCGGACCGCCGAGGATCGGCTTGGACCAGTCCACATTCGTCAGCCCTTCGGGATTGACCGGGCCGCCGTCGGCCGTCTGCATGCCGAGACCGAGGTGCCATTTGCCGATACACGCGGTATTGTAGCCCTGCTGCTTGAGCAGGTCGGCAACGGTCATCCGGTCGGCATCAATCAGCGGCGGGTCGTAACCCATCAGCACCTGCGACTGCAGGCGGCTGCGCCAGTTGTAGCGCCCGGTCAGGACTCCGTAGCGCGTCGGCGTGCAGACGGAAGAGCTCGTATGCGCATCGGTAAAGGTCATCCCTTCAGATGCAATACGATCCATCTGCGGGGTATGAATTTTACCCAGCTCGGGATTGAGGCACGACACATCGCCGTAGCCCAGGTCATCGGCCAGCACGTAGATAATGTTCGGCCGGTCGGCGGTTCCCCGCGGCGGCGTGCCCGCCGCCTGCGCCGACAGCACCGCCGCCGTACAAACCAATACGAGTCCGCATAAAATGTTATTTTTCATATTCATTGCATTCATTTTTAAATTCAAAGACCTCATTCAGTACAACCCAGATTAAATCATCAGTAATTAAACAAAACATAACAACAGGCGGCGAACAATCTAATGCCTTGTTTATCGATAAACTGACGGCATCAGCCCCGGCGGAAAAGGGAGCCGGCCGCCCGAAGGCTGCCCGGCTCCCCAGATAGGATACGGCAGGTCAGTCAACTAATATAGCCGGCGCGGGATGTGCAGATCCGCGTTTCGGCAGAAAAACAGGAGCATTTCGTTCATCAGTCTCTATCTCAAAAGCCGTCCCCCAAACATCAGTTTCAATCGTCCTCGACATTCATTTTCTGCCCAGCGGCCTCAACCGGTGCCGCTTGAACCCTTTACAACATGGTTCACCATACTGCGGCAGATCCAAAGCATTGCCAGACCATTCCAACTTAACCATTTAATCTGCCGTCCTATTCCCGGCCAGCGGCACCGCGCATCCCGATGCTGCCGTCGTTCCCGGTTTCAGAATAAAGCGTGCTACTGCAGGCGCACGCGGTAAAAGATAGCGGCCGGCGCGTCTTCGTCCTCAATCACAGCATCAGACGAACCGTAAAGCGTAATGTCATCGAACCGGTTTCCATACGCGGTGCCCGCGGCGCCATACAGGTAGAAGGTCCAGACCACATCATTCGTCGTTGAAAAATCGTCAAAATCAATGGCAACCAGTTCGACATCGCTGTTGCTGCCCGGCGACTCATAGCCCTGCAGGACAAACGTTTCCGTGGTGCCGATCGTGCAGCTGACATCCAGCAGCGCACCGCTCGAAGCCTGGTTTGCATAGAACGAAAGGGATTCGCAGCTGACGCCTGCGCCGTTGGCCTCCAGCGTAAAAGAAAACCAGTCGCCGGCCGCAGCGGCCGCACTCTGGCTCGCCGCGGCGGTGCCGGCCAGGTTCAGTCCGGGAGAGCCGGAAGCACTGGCGTCAAAAAAACCATAGGTCAGGACAAACTTTGAAGAGCCGCCGCCGGTCAGCGAACCGCCCTGCACCAGGCGGCCGGCCGTGGTGCTGCTCTCGGTGTCGACGGAATCAAACGCCTCGTTGTTAAAGTCGCCGTTTTCGCCGGCCTGGATATCGTACTGCGCCAGGATGCTGCCGACCGACGGATCGGTTTCGCCATCTGCACCGGTCCACACCGTATTACTTCCTGATGCCGGAAAATCCGCACGCTCCTCGGTCCACTCCTGCAGGTTGGTGCTCGACTCCACACCGTATGCATTGCCCGATCTGCTCGGCCATTCCAGGACAACCGCATCGTTACTCACGGCAATACGGCGCACTTTAAAAAACGAGGCGGCATTGGTCGGGCTGGTTCCGGCGCGGTATTCGAACCCGTCCTTCTGGCCGTCGCCGTCTGAATCCGGATTGTCCGGATCGGTTCCCAGAGCCGTTTCCTGCGCTGCAGTAAGCCCGTCATAATCCGTATCCTGCGCTTCGAGCTCCAGCATCACCGCCGCGTGGGCGGCGCCCAGCGCAAGCTGGCCCTCCCAATTAAAATGAATTTCATTACCGTCATACACTTCGCAGTTGTCGGCATCGGCGAATCCGACACCGTCCACATCCTGCGCCACGGTTTCCTGCGCCAGCCGCACCATACCTGCGCCGGTGGTGGTATCCGTGACCGTCGCATACTGATTGGAAGAGAGACCGCCGACCACAAAGGGCAGGCTCAGCCCGCCGAAAAAATCGGCCCGGACCCGGGCAATCAGGTCGGTCAGGTTTTCCTCGTAGGCCCCCGCATAGGAAGTTCCGGTGTCCGCCTCGCCCTGCTGCCAGAACATACCGGTCACCTGATAGGTATGGCCCGATGCCGTGAGCGATGCAAGCGCTTGATTCACGACAGCCGTAAACGTCTCATACATTTCCCCGCCGTCGGCCCACTGGGTGTGCAGGTTGCTGCCGCCGTGCGCATATTTGATGATGGCAATGTGATCGTCCGGGCAGGCATCGGCCATCGTCCGGCCGAATGCAATCTCCGGCCCGAATTCCACATCGTGTCCCGACGGGCTGTTTTTGCCCTGGCCGGAGTCGACCTGCAGATCGAGCCAGCTATCCTGCTCCAGATTCCCGTTGTCCGTATCAAGCGTCTTATGCCAGTAAAACGCCACATCGGTCTGCGGCGAATCATAGGGAGCGGAAAGCTCTGCAGCATCGCCCCGCCCGCTGGCATTCGACTGCCCGCCGAGCAGGTAAACTTTATAGTGTTCCGCACGGCCGGACGGAACGAGAGAAATACCGGCAGACAGAACCGCCAGCACACGGAAATACCGCGCTGTTTTCACGTTAAACCGCATCGTTATCTTCCTATCCTCATAGCCTATTAACGGATTGAATATCAAAGTACCTCACGTCACACCGCACACCAGCGCACCACAGGTTTATCTATAGACTGCCAGAAAACGCCTGCCGAACCGCAGGCGTTCTCTATGCAGCATTCCTGATCGGGTTAGATCATGAAACGCCGGCGGATAAACAGCATTCCGCCGCCGAACACACCAATCAGCCCCAGCGTAGCCGGTTCAGGAATAACGGTTCCTTCAAAACGCACTTCGCTTAGGCCGGTCAGCGTATTACTGGCAGTTGATTCAGCCTGATTCGTATCAATTTCAAACCGGATATACCGGACGGACGAGGCCGCAAGCGCCAAGGTCTGCGCCGCTTCAGTAGCGTCTTCGCCGCCGGCAGTCAGCACCAGGTCAGTTGCGATATTAGAATCAAAAACTTTATCACTTCCGGCACCGACAACATCAAACTGCTTAACACCACGATTCCAGCGGTCATTACCCGGGAAAGCATAGTTCCAGATATAGGTAGCCGTCAGATTATACTCAGCGCCCAGATCGAACGTGATGTACTGATCATCCGCATAGCCTCGTGCCGACAGCCAGTGAAGGTCATTCGGACCGCCGGTTGCGCTCAGTGACGCTGCAGTGACCGGATTATTGGTAAAGCCTGAACCATCGATCGTCAGTTCCGCCGCCTGGTCGGCATTGTACTGACTTGAATAATCATCAATCGCAACAGGATGTATGATCGCCGCCTGCACAATCCCCGCCGTCAATAAGACAGCAGCTCCTGCAAGTATTCTTTTTTTCATTTCATTTTTCCTTTTGTTGGTTTCCGCCGGGGCAAGAGGCCCCGGCAGTTTTAAACCTATTCAACGCCGATTTCGTAAAACACGGTGCCCGCAGCGCTTACGGTGGTGGTATACGAGGTTTCGTTTTCAAGGCCGATGATACCGGATACGACAGTGCCTTTGTCTGGAACAGACAGGCTGGTGTTGGTCACAATGCTGTAGCTCTTGCCTTCTACCGACTGCCAGGTGAACACCATGCCGCCTGCCGTATTTGACGCTGAGGTAATCTGAAGAACGGACGCCGCATCGGTCGGAACCGTGCCGGAAACATACTCCTCCCAGGCCGCGAGACCGTCGCCATCAGTATCCGAAACATCGGCGGCTTCATAATCTCCGCCGGTCACGAGGCCGTAGCCCTCCAGCCAGTAGTGCGGGGTTTCATATGACGTAAAATCGGCATCGGTCAGGAAACCGATTTCGGCAAACGAGAAGAGCGGCTTATCGGAGCGGGCCTTGATGCGCACATAGCGGAAAGGCGTTGTGTTGGTGATGACAGCGGCGTTAACGGCCGGGTTGTACTCGGCGCTCTGATCCACGGTGTGCAGCAGCACGGCATCGGAAAAGTCCGCACTGTTTGCCCCTTCGAAGGTGCTGTTTGTGCTGTTTCTCCACGCATACGGATTCCAGTTACGCAGCACATAGGTGATCTGCCGGATCCGCTGTTCGCGGCCTTCGCCGAAATCCAGTGCAATGTAACCGCTGTTCGGCGATTTCGTGTCGAAATAGGTCGAGGTATCCCCGTCGAACAGCTTGCCTTTATCAAACCACGGGCTGTCGGAAAGATAGGAAGAATCATCCCCGAAAATGACATACGGGAACCCGCGACCAGTCACTTCGTCTGAATCAACGCTTTCGCCGGCGGCATTTTCTGAACGCAGCACATAGTAGTAGCTTTTGTTGGTTTCCAGAGCCGTATCAGCATAGGTGAGGTCGGTGAGACCGCCCGCCAGCAGCGCGTAGCCTGTTCCGCTTTCTTCTGAGCGGTACACGTTATACCCCGCCGCACCGGTCACTTCCTCCCAGTTGAGGACAATTTCCATCGGGTTAGCATCCATGTTCGCATAGAACACCGCTGGAGCCGCAGGGACAAGTTCATCCGCATTGCCGGCCGGCCATCCGAGGTTGTAGCCTACCCATAGGGTGTTGTTGGAAACAATAAAGCCCCAGTCATTGGTGGTGCTGCCCATACTGTCGTCAAAAACCATCCCCAAATCCAGCATAGTGCCCTCGCAGACCATCACCGGCCAGCTGCCGGTTTCCATGGCGCCGTCAATGAAGGAAACATCAAGGACAGCACCTTCATCAAATACAGCCTGCGCACTGAGGTCTCCGTCGGCATCATCAATCAGAATAGGCGTGATGCCATTGGTGGAAATGCCGACCTTCAAAACGGAATTAGAATGCTGATTCCAAGCACCGTCCGTGCCGGTATTCAAGGTGCCGATGCTGATTTCATCCGGGCCGGTTCCCACGACATAAAATGTACCTGACCCTCCTTTTTCAGCATGCCCAAGAGCAACGCCTCCGCGAGTCAGCAACGTGCCGCCGGAAATAGTATAAGAGCCGGTTCCTCCGTCATACCCCCGATGATCACTGTTTTTTGTCCCCCCCACATACAAAGAATAACCATAGAGCAGGCCTGAAACCGTATTCGACCCGCCGCTCTGATTGTAAAATCCATATGCGCCCGATTGTGAACCCACTTCCAACTCGGTTACCGCCACGGATCCGCCAACCTGATTGACAGTACCGGTAAGGCCGGAGGCCATCCCAAGCCAGGAACCCCAAATGCTGCTGGATGTCGCGGTCAGAACCGCACCCGTTTCAACATACAGCACCGCATTCGACGTATTGCCCAAACGAACTGCCGCAAGATTATTCGTCGCCGCACTTGAGATGACTGATTCTGTATCGAGATAGGTGTCCGTATTACTGGGATAGACGCCTCCCTCCCAGTTATCACCGTTTGTCCAGTCACTTCCTGGTTCGCCAATATAGTACACCCCCGCCTGGACCGCCGCCCCAGCCATTAATACACAACCTATCAGCACACTCACTTTATTCATTTGAATCTCCTTTTTTACCCTCTGTCTCCAACCCAACAGGTACAGGCCTACTCCAAGTTGGAACCAAAAATAAGCCCGCCCCGAAAAGCCGCCAGCCGAGATTCGGTTTACGTGTATACTTCGATATTCTGAACACTTCCCGAATCCATATAAATGGACATTCCGGCATCGGAAGCCTTCAGGGCAGGCCCTGGAAAATGCGCTTGCGCTGCCTTCAATGCATCATCCATAGTGTTTACGTGTAGACGGATTTTTTCACCGGACAAAGGGTCGGAATGAAACAGAAAAGAGTGTCGCAGGGACAGATTGCCGAAGTATGCGGCGTCTCGAAAATGACCGTGTCTCTGGCGTTGCGCAATCATCCGAAAATAGCAGAAAAAACCCGGAAGCGCATTCAGCAGAAAGCCGAAGAACTCGGCTATAACCCGGACCCGATGCTTTCCGCACTCGTCAACTACCGCCACGCGCAGCAGCCCCACACCACGCAGGCCGCGCTGGCCTGGATCAATCCCTTCCGCGACCCCAAACGACAGCACCTTTTCGCCGAGTATGAACTCTACTTCAGGGGCGCGGCGGCATGCGCAAAACAGTACGGCTATCGGCTCGAAGAATTTGCAACCATGAAAACCCCGCTGCCCCGACTGCATACCATGTTTAAAACGCGGAACATTAAAGGCCTGCTGATTGCACCGCTGCCCGCGCCCAAATTCTGCGACCCCGGCCTCGACTGGCATGATTTCCCCTGGAATGAATTTGCCACCGTCCGTTTCGGCCGATCCCGCATGTACCCTGAAACCCATTTTGTCTCCAGTGCCCAGGCCAGAAGCACCATCATTGCATTTGAAAACATCCGGACCAAAGGGTATGAGCGCATCGGCTTCATCGGCCAGT
>JBFHGU010000026.1:0-49104 GCA_041582935.1 Pontiella sp. | reverse complement strand
CTGGAGCAAATACGGCATGTGGGGCGGCTGGGCGCGCAATGCGACCGAAGAGCAGAAAACGGCGTACCGGCTGAATAAAATGGATAACCGCTGGGGCCTGATGGGCCAGGCGGCGGAAAATTCGATCATGTGGGTGCTGCGGCAGCATCAGGCCGGTAAAACCGTCACGGCCGACGAGGCCTGGAACGCGGTCGCCCGGCCGTTCATGACGAAAAAGTGGAACGAGTCGCTGGAAGGCAACTGGCGGCACAGCCCGAAGCAGTACTGCTGCCTGCGGGATCACTACTACGGCAAACTCGCCGGCGAAGAGGAGAAGGAGGCCAAACGCGCGCTGGCCGCCCAGATCCGGAACTGCATTCAGAATTTTATCGAGTTGGTGCTGCCGCGGATCGGAACCATTCAGCCGCAGCAGGAATTCCAGATTGCCACGCCGGAGACCGGCGGCGATGTGGAGCACTTTGTTTATGAGGGCGTGAAGATCTATTCCATCCCGGACTATGCTTACCGTATCGGCGACGAAGTCCATATCCACGACTGGAAGGCCGGAAAGATCAAGGCGGACCAGCATAAGCTGCAGCTTTCGCTCTATGCGCTGTGGGCGATTGTGAAGTACGGCGCGCAGCTGGATCAGATTTTTCTCTATGTGGAATACCTGAACGAAGGACAGGTGCTGCCGTTCCAGATTTCGGCGGCGGAACTGGAAGCAACCAAGCAGATCATGAGCGATTCCGTGGGCGAAATGACGGAATACCTGGTGGATCATGACCGCGAGGCGAATGAACCGCTGCCGAAAGAGGAGTGGGAGCTGACGCATGACCCGGCCAACTGCGGCATGTGCGATTTTTATGAGCTCTGCAAGCCGGAGCTGGATCGGGCGGGCTAGGGCGCTGTATTACTGGGAAAACTGCGCGGGGATTCCAGATCGGTTTCTGTGGGCATACCTTTTCCGGGAGAGAGGCGAAAGGATTAAGATGAAAACAGTTTATATGATTTGGGCGGCGGTCCTGATTTCCGCCGCAGCGGCGAATGCGAACCCGATTGTGAAAAAGGGCAGTGAAGGCTTTATTTATACGCCCGATCCGTCGGCAGAGGTTTTTGACGGCAAGGTGTATGTCTACTGTTCGCGCGATGTGGAGGGTGCAACCGGATTCGGCACCATGCAGGACTATTCTGTGCTGGAGTCGTCGGACCTGAAGACGTGGATAAACCACGGCGTGGTGCTGCGGCCGCGGACGGACCCGGGTTTCGAGTATGCGCACGGCCAGATGAATGCGCCGGATGCGGCGTTTAAAGACGGCTGGTATTACTACTATTTCCCGTATAACAAAACCTATGTCGGCGTGGCGAAAAGCCGGACGCCGGTCGGTCCGTGGGAATCGGCAGTGAGCGATAAAATCTGCACGATTTTCGATCCGACGGTTTTTGTGGATGATGACGGGCAGGCTTATATCTACGGCAACGACACCAAGGTGAATATCGGCGAAAAAGGCCGCCATGTGATGGGTGCAAAGCTGAAGGACAATATGATTGAGCTGGACGGGCCGTGGGTGCGCCTGAGTGAGGAGCAGGTGAACGAAGCGGTGCATGTGTTTAAGCGCAAGGGCATCTATTATTTCCACGGCCGCGTCGGCAAAGAGACCCACTACTGGATGGCGGATGAGCCGCTGCCGCAGTATGCGGAATATAAAGGGCTGCTGGCGCCGGCGGCGCCGGATGCGCCGAACCATGCGTCCGCCATCGAGTTCAAGGGCGAGTGGTATTTCTTCTATCACCGCGGCGATGTGAACGACGGCAGTTTCCACCGCCGGTCGGCCTGTTTTGATAAAATGACGTTCCGCGAAGACGGTACGATTGAGCCGATCGTCTATACGCTGGACGACTGAAGAGGCTAGGGTTTGAGCTTCAGCTGCAGGAGCGGCAGGTAGAGCCGCTGGCGGTCGGTTTCGCCGGGCAGCAGGTTGAGTTTGCGCCAGGGGAGTTCGGCGCGGCCGTTTTTCGGCGCATCCTTTATTTTCAGCGCGGTGCCGGCGTGTACGGTGTGTTTGCCGAACCGGGCGTTGATTTCATCGATGGTCTGCGAAAGCTTTTCAAACTGATCGATCTGCAGCCGGTTTTCAAACAGGTCGAACTGGGTGGTTTCCGAGGTCTGCAGGCGGGTGAGCCAGACCTGCGTGGTGCGGTATTCGAAGTTCGGGCGGTAGATTTTTTCGAACAGCTCTTTCACGACGGGCAGTACCTCCTGCGTGGAGTCGGTGGCGCGGTTGAGCAGGGCGGAGAGGCCGAACTGTTCGTAGTTTTTCAGGCGGAGCGCCACGTGGATCTCCTTGGTGCGCTGCTGGTGGCGGCGCAGGCGGATGAAGGCCGACTCCACGTTGCGCACGAGTTTGGCGTAGATAAAATCCTTGTCGGCCGAGGGGGCGGTGAAGGTTTTGCCTTTTCCGATGCTCACGTTGGCCGGTTTGGGATTCGGCGTGACCGGCAGGAGGTTGACGCCGCGCAGCTCGTGCCAGATTTCGAGGCCGGGCTTGCCGAGCAGTTTGCGGGCCCATTTTTCCGGTTTCATCACAAAATCATAGGCTGTGTGCAGGCCGTGCTTCTGCAACAGCTGGACGGTGTTTCGGCCGAATCCCCAGACTTCTTCGAGCGGAATGCGCTGAAGGAAAAGGTGGATATGCCGTCCGCGGACGCAGGTGATGCCGTGCGGTTTCCGGTAGTCGGAGGCGATCTTGCAGAGGCCTTTGGATAGGCTGAGGCCGATGGAGACCGTCAGGTCCAGTTCGCTGTGAATGGTCTCCTGTATTTTTTTGGCGATGTCGGGGTAGGACATGCGGTGCAGGCGGCGCAGGCCGGTGAGGTCGGCAAAGGCTTCGTCGATGGAATACTCTTCCACGGCCGGGGTGAAGCGCCGCATGATCTCGAACATGCGCTTGGAATAGATGCTGTAGCTTTCGTAGTCGCTGGGCAGCACCACGAGGTCGGGGCAGATTTTACGCGCCTCCCAGAGGCCGACGCCGCGTTTGATGCCCAGCGCTTTGGCTTCATAGCTGGCGCAGGCGATGATGCCGCGCTCTTTGCCGCTGACGACCGGTTTGCCTTGCAGGTCCGGATTCATGGCCTGCTCCACCGAGGTGAAAAAGGCATCGGCGTCCACATGCAGGATCGCCTGCGGGAAACTTGAGTTAACAATGGGGTTTTCCTGGGTCATCTGAAATGGATCCACAGATGACGCAGACGGGCACGGATGCTTTAAGGGAAGCGGCTGGGGGTGTTCGTGTGCATCAGCAAGGCTGCGGACCGGGAAGTTTGGGTTAGTGGTTTCTGAAAAGGCCGGTGAGCTGCGGGAAGCGGTGTGACCTGCGGGCTGACATATAGTCGAGCTGCAGGGGCAGGGACTGGAAGGGGATCGTTTTGAGTCCCTGTTCCGGCTCGCGGCAGCGCCGCGGTGCGGTGCGGCGTAGGCCGCGGGCGGCGCGGCGTTCGCCGAAATAGGCCTCGAGGCATCCGCTGAGGGTGTTGTAGGGCAGGCTGTGGTTTTTCAGTGCTTTCATGGGAATCTCCTTAAAAATTATTTGCTGTATTTGCGGACAACAGCTTTGACGATGCCGCCGATGGAGAGGGTGTGTTCTGGGCGCATGCGGCTGAAGGTGGGGTTGGCGGGGTCGAGGTAGACGCCGTTTTCGTCTTTGCCGAAATATTTGAGGGTCCATTCGCCGTCGATCTGGGCGACAACGATATCGTTCTGTTTCGGCACGCCGCCTTTCTCGACCAGCACCAGATCGCCGGGCTGGATGCCGGCGTCGATCATGGATTCGCCGCTGACGGTGAGCAGGTAGGTGGCCTCGGGGCGGCGGACGAGATACTGGTCGAGATTAATGGTGTCGACGAGTTCTTCTTCGGCGGGCGAGGGAAAGCCGGCCTGCACGGAACCGAGCAGTTTGGTTGATCCGGTGATCTTGGTGGTCAGTAAAATGCGGTTGTCGCTGCCGCGCTCGAGATATCCGAGTGTTAACAGTTTATTAACAGGCCCGTAGACGGCGTTTTTGGACTTATAGCCGAAGAGCTCGGCCATTTCGGCATAGCTCGGTGCACGGCCTTCGGTATCGTAAAAGGCGCGTAACTGTTCAATTTTCTCAGCTAAATTAATTTTTCTGGGCATGGTTCTGTTTCGCAATCCGTATGGCGTATTTCGTTCTTCACGGTGGATAGGTATATAGCTGAACGAACGTACAGAAACAAGGCTGTTAATAAATAAAATGAGCCGATCGGTCTGTTTTCCTGCGAAAACGGGCGGTTATTCCGTTGTTTACGGCGGGCCGGCAGGCTTTGCGGTAAAAGCGCTCTTTTTGATTTCACGCGCCGCTGGGGCTGTTACACTCAACCTGCGAAGTCAGGAGGGTTTTTCGGTGAAGCGGGCGGGTTTAAAGCCGGCGGGATTCAAGGCCTGGAAGGCGGCAGTTTCGGCTGCGGCGGCGGGAGCGGTCTATTTCCTGCTGCCCGGGGAGCTGGGTGAGCCGGGGCGGCGCATGGCGTTTATTTTTGCGGCCGCCGCACTGTTCTGGGCGCTGGAAATTGTGCCGCTTTATACGACATCGCTGATGGTGGTGATCCTGGAGATCCTGATGCTCGGCCGTCCGGGCGGGGTGATGGGGATGGATAAAAGCGGCTATACCATGTTCCTCACGCCGTTCAGCAGCCCGATTATCATGCTTTTTTTCGGCGGGCTGACGATGGCTGTGGCGCTTAGCAAGTACGGGATTGATAAGCTGGTGGCCCGGAAGCTCCTACGGCTGTTCGGCCGTTCGCCTTATTGGATCATGGCCGGTTTTATGCTCACCAGTGCATTTCTCTCCATGTGGATGTCGAATACGGCCACGACGGCCATGATGATGGCCATGGTGATTCCTCTGCTGCGGCAGATCGATGCGGATGACCCGTTCCGGATCGGGCTGGTGCTGGCGGTTCCGTTCGCCGCCAATATCGGCGGGATTGCCACGCCGGTCGGGACGCCGCCGAATGCGATTGTGATCGGGTTCCTGGCTGAGCAGGGGATACAGCTGCGTTTTATTTCGTGGATGCTCATGGCGGTTCCCTTGGCGGTCCTGCTGCTGGCCGGAACCAGCCTGCTGCTTTATGTCCTGTATCCGCCGAAGTCGAAGTCTATCGAGCTGCGGCTGGAAAAAGGGAGCGGCCTGGACCGCCGCACGGTGTGGGTTGGCCTGATTGCCCTGCTGACGATTTCGCTTTGGCTCAGTTCCGGGCTGCATGAAATCCCGTCCGGCGTGACGGCGCTGCTGGCGGTCGGCCTGCTCTTTACGCTGAACCTGCTCGATAAATCTGATCTGAAGAAAATCGAATGGGATGTTCTGGTGCTGATGTGGGGCGGGCTCGCGCTGGGCAAAGGGCTTGCTGTGACCGGGCTGACGGAGTGGATTGTTGACCTGCCCCTGTTCGATCTGCAGGGTATCGGGCTGGTGGTGGTTTTCTGTATCTTGGCTGTCGTCTTTTCGACCTTTATGAGCAATACCGCCACGGCCAACCTGCTGATTCCGATTGTTATGGTTATTCCCGGCGAAAACAGTCCGGTTTTGGCGATTGCGGTTGCGCTGTCGTGTTCGTTTGCCATGGCGCTTCCGATTTCAACCCCGCCGAACGCCATTGCCTTTGCAACCGATACAATCCATGTGCGGGACATGATTCGGGCCGGCGTCCTGATTTCGGCCGTTTCCACAGCCGTTGTCCTGGTCGGCTTTAAATTTGTAATTGCGAAGGTTTTTGTGCTGAGCGCGGGCGGGTAGGGGCGCTATTTCTTTTTCTTCGGGTTGTTGCGGGCGTTTTTGCCGGGACCTTTTTCGGTGTGCAGCTGGCTGCGCTGGCCGGGGGTGAGGCGCCAGGTGGTCTGTTCGCGGATTTTGCTGACATGCTTCTTTTTGTCGGGCGTGTGCTTGGATTTCACGTTGCCGGAAAAGTGCTGTACCTGCTCTGAATGGAACGGATGGTCTTCGATGACCTCAATATCTTCGTTGAGGTGGGCCTGGATATCGCGGAGGTAGCCTTTTTCCGAGGGATCGCAGAAGCTGAGGGCATTGCCGGAGGCGCCGGCGCGGGCGGTGCGGCCGATGCGGTGGACGAAGGTTTCGGGTTCGTTGGGCAGGTCGAAATTGATGATGTGCGAGATGTTTTCGATGTCGATGCCGCGTGCCGCGAGATCGGTGGCAATCAGTATCGGCACCGCACCGGTTTTGAACGCTTCGAGAATGTCCTGCCGGCGGCGCTGTTCTTTATCGCCGTGGAGCACATCGACCGGCAGGTGCTGCTTTTTCATGGATTCGGCCAGCCGGTCAGCGCCGCGGCGGGTGCGGCAGAAGACGAGGATGCGTTCGTATTCCAGTTTTTTAAGCAGCCAGCTGAGCAGGACGTTCTTGTTGTTCTTTTCTACGTAATAGAGTGATTTCCGAATGTTTTCGGCGGCGGCTGAGACGGGGTCGGCCGAAATATTCATCGGCTTGTGCAGAATGCCGGTGGCGAGCGACAGGGCGTCGGGCGGCATGGTGGCTGAGAAAAAGAGCGCCTGGCGGGTCTGCGGGAGCATTGGGGCGATTTTGCGGATGTCCGGGGCAAAGCCCATATCGAGCATGCGGTCGGCCTCGTCGACCACAAAGACCTCCACCTGGTCGAGTTTCAGGGCTTTGCGGTCAATCAGGTCGAGCATGCGGCCGGGCGTGGCGATCAGGATGTCGACGCCTTTCCGCAGGGTGAGGATCTGCTCTTCATAGTCGGTGCCGCCGTGCACCAGCAGGCAGGTGAGCTCGGTGTGGACCGCGAATTTCCGGATCGTGGAAAGCAGCTGGATGGCGAGTTCGCGGGTGGGGGAGAGGATCAGCGAACGGACACGGATTTCGCGCGCGGCGGTCCAGGTATCTTCGAGGCGTTCAATGAGCGGCAGTGCGAACGCCGCCGTCTTGCCGGTGCCGGTACGTGCCAGGCCGATGATGTCGCGTCCGGTTGCTATGGCGGGAATTGCCTGCTCCTGGATCGGGGTGGGGTTTTTGAATCCGGCATCGGCCACGGCCTGCAGGATTTTTTCGTTCTGAATGAGGTCGGAAAATTGCATGCAGGGAAGGTAGCGGGGGACGGAAGGAAAGGCAAAGGCATTTGAACCGCACTATTGCGGCTGAAAAAGGCTGCTGCTGTGGAGCACCGCGGCATTTTTTTTGTTTGCAGGGCCGTCGGGTGTTTCTGCCGCTGCCCGCTTTACAATTGGCTTGAACCTTTCGGGGGGAATGCGGAATATCCCCCTTACGCAATGAGCAATACGTACGACGTACCAAGGTGGCGGAATGAAGATTTTAGTGGCGCGGATCCCGGAGGAGGGATCGGATTTTGAGGGCGATGAGCCGGCGGCGGTGCTGCAGGCGGATGAGGAGCAGTTTATCCGTAATCCGGAGGATGTGCACTATCGGCTGAATGCCCAGCGCGTGTCGGACGAGCTGATCGTGCGCGGCGAACTGGATGTGAACCTTGAACTGCAGTGTGCAAGATGTTCGGAATTTTTCTCGACAAGCGTGGGGGTTTCCGATTTTCTACGCGCTTGTCCCGCCCCAGAAGGCACCGATTCGGTGGATCTTACGGAGGATTTACGGGAGGAAATAATACTGCATATACCGGCTTTTCCGCTGTGCAGCGAGGAGTGCAGGGGCGTGTGTCCGCAATGCGGGGCGAACTTGAATACAGGTTCCTGCGCATGCGAAAAAAATGATGGTCCGAGTGCCTGGTCGGCACTGGACGGTTTGAATTTATAAGATGAAGGAGGATTGCGATGGCAGTTCCAAAGAGAAAAACTTCTAAGAGCAAGACAGCAAGCCGTAAGGCCCAGAACATGAAAAAGCCGATTGCGCGTGCATCTTCCTGCCCGCAGTGCGGTGCTCCGGCGATGCCGCACCGCGCATGCCAGAGCTGCGGATACTATAACGGACGCCAGGTTCTCACAGTCTCTGCTGAAGACTAGGGATCATGCGTATCTCCGTAGATGCGATGGGGGGCGATTTCGCCCCTGCTGAAATCGTTGCAGGTTCACTCCAGGCCGCTGAAAAACTTCAGGGTCTGGAAAAACTTTTTCTAGTCGGCGACGAAACCGCAATCCAGGCAGAGCTCAACAAGTATAAGGGCACTGTGCCTGCATGCATTGAAATCGTTCACTGCACAGAGGTGGTGGAGATGGGCGAGTCTCCGGCCACGGCGATCCGCCGTAAAAAGGACTCGTCGATTGCGCGTTCTGTTGAGCTGGTGAAGGACGGAAAGGCCGATGCGGTTTTTTCGGCCGGAAACACCGGGGCCGCGGTTGCTGCCGCAACGCTGAAGCTGCGTACCCTCAAAGGGGTTTCCCGGCCGGCGATTGCCGCGGTTATGCCGACACCGGACAAGCCGTTTGTGCTGCTGGATGCCGGTGCGAATCCCGACAGTACGCCGGAAATGATCCAGCAGTATGCCGTGATGGGCACGATTTATTCGCGGGAAATTCTTGGGGTGTGTGACCCTACGGTCGGTTTGCTGAGTATTGGCGAAGAAGATGCCAAGGGCAACGAAACGACCAAGAAGACCTTCCGTCTGCTGCAGGAAACTGATCTGAATTTTATCGGCAACGTCGAGAGCCGCGATATGTACGGCGGTAAAGTCAGCGTTGCGGTTTGTGACGGTTTTGTGGGTAACGTGGTGCTTAAAACCAGTGAGGCGGTTGCTAAGATGATCGGCAGCTGGCTCAAGGATATGTTCAAGCAGAACCTGTCCCGCATTCTCGGGTACTTTTTGTCCCGCGGCGTATTTAAAGAGTTGAAATCGCACGCCGATCCGGCCAGCTACGGCGGTGCGCCGCTGCTGGGCGCCAACGGCGTTGTGATTATCGGCCACGGGTCATCCAATGATTTCGCCACCTTCAATGGGATACGGGTTGCCAGCGAGGCAATCGATCATGACGTAAACCATTTGATTGAAGCTGAACTTCGGCGTATAAATCGCGAAACCTAGTATTTTCACGGAACAACTGCATGGATGCAAAGCGCACAGTTTCAATTATTGGAACGGGATCCTACGTGCCTGAAAAGGTGCTTACTAACCGGGACCTGGAAAAGATCGTCGATACGACCGACGAATGGATTTATTCCCGGACCGGAATGCGGGAACGCCGCATTGCCGCTGAAGGGCAGGCATCCTCGGACCTGGCGGCCGCGGCGGCCGAAAAGGCCCTGGCGGATGCCGGCGTTTCGGCTGAAGAGATCGATCTGATTATTGTGGCAACGCTTTCGCCCGATATGTTTTTTCCAAGCACCGCCTGTTTTGTGCAGGACAAAATCGGTGCGGCAAACGCGTTCTGTTTTGATCTGGGGGCGGCCTGCTCCGGATTTCTTTATGCGCTCGAAACGGCCAAAAACCAGATTGCGGCCGGTGCGGTGGATACTGCACTGGTGATCGGCTCTGAAAAAATGAGCACGCTCGTGGACTGGACCGACCGTTCCACCTGTATTCTGTTCGGCGACGGCGCCGGTGCGGCTGTGCTGCGGGCCGGCGGCGAAGGACGCGGGATTATGGATGCGGTGATGGGGTCCGACGGATCGCTGGCCGACCTGCTCTGGGCGCCGGGCGGCGGAAGCCGTAATCCGGTTTCGCACGAGATGCTCGACCAGAAACAGCAGTACCTGCAGATGCAGGGACGCGAGGTGTTCAAGCATGCGGTGACGCGTATGACCGAGTCGGTGGTGCAGGCGCTTGAAAAGAACGGCGTTTCGGCTGATGAGGTAAAATGCTTTATTCCGCATCAGGCGAATGTCCGCATCATCGATGCCATCTCAAAACGGCTTCACGTCGCCGACCGCATGTATTCGAATGTCGAAAAATATGCGAACACCTCTTCGGCCGCGCTGGCGATTGCGCTCGATGAAGCGGTGAAAGACGGAACAATTTCTAAAGGCGACCTCGTGGTGCTGACCGTATTCGGCGGCGGATTCACGTGGGGCGCAAATGTTTTGGAATGGGGGAAATAATGAAAAGAGCGATTGTCTTTCCCGGTCAGGGATCGCAGGTAGTCGGTATGGGCATGGACCTGATGGGTGCTGTGCCGGCCTGTAAGGACCTTTTTATTAAAGCCAACGAAATTCTCGGCTATGATTTGGCGGCCATCTGCTTTAAAGGGCCGCAGGAAGAACTCAATAAATCCAACCACGCACAGCTGGGTATATTTGTGGCCAGTGCGGCGGCTTTCAAAACGCTGCAGCACAAGGAGCCCGGCCTTGAATACGATGTGCTGGCCGGGCACAGCCTCGGCGAATGGACGGCGCTCTATGTTTCCGGTGCTGTCAGCTTCGAGGATACGATTAAGGTGCTGAAGGCGCGCGGCGAGTTCATGCAGGCCGCCTGCGAGGAAAATCCGGGCGCCATGCTGGCCGTGATGAATCTCGACGGCGCCAAGCTGGTGGATATTGCCGCGGAAGCCGGCTGCTATGTGGCCAACTTTAACTCGCTTTCCCAGACGGTGCTTTCCGGTACGGCGGAGTCGATCGATACGGCTGAAGCGCGCTGCAAAGAAGCCGGTGCAAAACGGGTGGTGCGCCTGCCGGTGGCCGGGGCATTCCACTCGCCGCTGATGCAGCCGGCGGCGGATAAGATGAAGGATTTCCTGGCGGGAATCGAGCTGGGCACGCCGGCGAAACCGGTGCTCTCGAATGTTACAGCCTCGGCGCATGTACCTGCGGAAATTCGCGACAACATGGTGAAACAGATTACTTCTTCGGTTCAGTGGGTGGCTTCGGTTCAGAAGCTCATTGCTGACGGGGTGGAAGAGATTGTTGAAGTGGGTCCGGGCAAGGTTCTTGCCGGTCTTATAAAGCGTATTGACAAGGCTGCTGCAGTTCGTAACATCGGCCAGCTAACAGATTTTGAATAAATTATAGGGGATGCTCATGTTTGAATTGAACGGAAGAGTTGCCGTTGTCACCGGTTCCGCGCGCGGTCTGGGACAGTCGATTGCACTGAAAATGGCGGAAGCCGGCGCGGATGTCGCAGTTTGCGACCTGAAAGCCGAATGGTGCGAAGAGACCGTTGAAAAAGTTAAGGCCCTCGGGCGTAATGCGGTCGGTTACGGCATTAATGTGGCAGACGGCGAAAGCGCGGCGGCCGGCATTAAAGCGATCGAAAAGGATTTCGGGAAAATCGACATTCTGGTGAACAATGCCGGTATCACCAAAGACGGCCTGCTGATGCGCATGAGCGAAGAGGACTGGGATGCTGTGCTGAATGTGAACCTCAAGGGAGTGTTCCTGTGCACGAAAGCCGCCATGCGCGGTATGATGAAGCGCCGTTCCGGAACCATTGTGAACATTGCATCGGTGATCGGCCTGATGGGCAATGCCGGCCAGGCCAACTATGCGGCCTCTAAAGGCGGCGTAATCTCCTTCAGCAAAACGGTTGCCAAGGAGCTGGCATCGCGCGGTGTGCGCTGTAATGCCATTGCCCCGGGCTTCATTCGTTCGGCGATGACCGACAAGCTGGATGAAGGTGTGCAGAATAAAATGAAAGAACTGATTCCGCTCGGCCGTTTCGGCGAACCGGAAGATGTGGCTAATGTGGCCCTGTTTTTGGCAAGTGATGCCTCCGCATATGTTACGGGACAAGTCCTCTCGACATGCGGCGGCATGGTGATGTAACGTTTCAAAGTGTAAACCTAGGAAAAGGAGACAATTAAATGGCACTCGAAGATAAAGTAAAAGATATCATTGTTGAGCAGCTCGGCGTTAACGCAGACCAGGTGACAACCGAAGCTTCTTTCATCGAAGATCTCGGCGCAGACTCGCTGGACACAGTTGAGCTGGTTATGGCTTTTGAAGAAGAGTTCGGTGCTGAAATTCCGGACGAAGATGCTGAAAAACTGACTTCCGTCGGCGGTGTGATCAGCTACCTGAAGGAAAAAGGTTTCGAGTAAACCGAGGCATTGATTTTTGCAATGGCCGGAACTGCTCAAAAAGGGTGTTCCGGCCTTTTATCATAACAATTTTAGAGGTACGGGAATGAGTGGACGCAAAGTGGTTGTAACTGGACTCGGAGTGGTTTCTCCGGTCGGAAGCGAGCTGAGCACGTTCTGGGAAAATATTAAGAACGGCAAGTCCGGTATTGGCAGAGTCCAGCAAATGGATGATATCGATCAGTATCCCGTGCAGATTGCCGGCGAGGTGAAGGGTTTCGAAATTGATCGTTTTGTGGACAAAAAAGATGCCCGCAAAATGGATCCGTTCTCCATCTACGGCCTGGCGGCTTCCACGCTGGCGGTTGAGGATGCCGGGCTGGAATCCGCCGACATCGATTTGGAACGCGTCGGCGTGCTGGCCAGCTCCGGCATCGGCGGCATGCAGGTGATGCAGAATGAGTGCCTGAAGGCCTACGAAAAAGGCCCCCGCCGCGTTTCCCCGCAGCTTATCCCGCAGATGATCACCAACATTCTTTCCGGCTATGTTTCCATCAAATACGGATTCAAAGGCCCTAACTTCTGCATTACCAGCGCGTGTGCTTCCGGCACGCATTCCATCGGCGAGGCCATGCGCATGATTCAGTACGGCGATGCCGACGTCATGATTGCCGGCGGTTCCGAGGCTTCGGTGGCGATGCTTGGCGTGGCCGGTTTTGCGGCCCTGCGCGCCACCAGCCGCCGCAACGATGATCCGGAAACGGCATCCCGCCCGTTCGATCTCGAGCGCGACGGTTTTGTGATGTCCGAAGGTGCCGGCATTGTGGTGCTCGAATCTGAAGAGCATGCAAGGGCCCGCGGCGCAAAAATTTACTGCTATGCTTCCGGCTACGGCCGTACCGGCGATGCGTATCACGTTACGGCGCCGGACGGCGCGGCGATTCAGTCGGCCCGGGGGATGACGCTGGCGATTGCTGACGCCGGCCTGAGCGTGAACGATATTGACTACATTAACGCGCACGGCACCTCCACACCGCTGAACGATAAGGGCGAAACGCTGGCGATTAAAAATGCGCTCGGTGAAAAGAAAGCCTATGCAACAGCTGTGAGTTCCACCAAATCGATGACCGGCCATATGCTCGGCGCGGCCGGCGGCGTTGAGGCGGCCATCATGGCGCTGGCGATCCGCGACGGTATTGCACCGCCGACCACGAACTACAATACGCCGGATCCGGAGTGCGACCTTGATTATGTGCCGAATAAGATGCGTGAGATGCAGATCAATGCCGCGCTGAGCAACTCGCTCGGTTTCGGCGGGCACAACGCCACGCTCTGCTTCACAAAAGCATAAGTTTTCCAATCATTGGAAGTGCAAAGGCATCCGCTTCGGGCGGGTGCCTTTTCTTTTTTCCGTCTTTTCATGCCCGGAAGAAACAGGCATCGTGCTCGGCTATGAGAAATTTTCTGGATAAAATCAAGAGCCGCTCCGATATGGCTGCGGAGCGGGCCCGCCTGAAGGCCGAGGGCAAGGTGGTTGCGTTCACCAACGGCTGTTTCGACATCCTGCATCCCGGTCATGTGACCTACCTGAATTTTGCGCGCGAGCAGGGCGATGTGCTGGTGCTCGGCATGAACTCCGATGCTTCGGTAAAGCGGAATAAGGGCGAGGACCGCCCGATTGTCTGCGAGGAGGATCGTGCGAAGGTGATTGCCGCGCTGGAGTGTATCGATTACGTCGTTTTGTTTGATGAAGATGAGCCGCGCGAGCTGATTGCCGAGCTGCTGCCGGATGTGCTGGTGAAGGGCGAGGACTGGGCGCATTATGTTTCCGGCCGCGAAGAGGTCGAAGCGGCGGGCGGTAAAGTGGTGCTGGCGAAAATGGTGGAGGGTCGATCCACCACCAATGTCATCGGGCGGATTCTGGAAGTGTACGGCAAGGCGGAGGAAAAATAATGGGTATTAAATACATCGTGACCGGCGGGGCCGGGTTTATCGGCAGTAATTTGGTTAAAGAACTCAATGCGCGCGGTGAGGATGACATCCTGATCGTCGATTCGCTGGGCCGCGGCGAAAAGTGGAAAAACCTGGTGGGCCTGCGGTATGAGGACTATCTCGATAAGGGCGATCTGTTTTCGGTGATCGGCGACGGCCTGCTCAATGAAGTCGAGGCGGTTTACCATCTCGGCGCCTGCAGCGCCACAACGGAAAGGGATGCGGATTACCTGGCGGAAAATAACTACGGCTATACCCGTGCCCTCTGCGAAACCTGTCTGGAAAACGATGTGCGCTTTGTCTATGCCTCGAGCGCGGCGACCTACGGCGACGGTAACCTCGGCTATTCGGATGCCGACGAGGCGACGCCGAATTATAAACCACTGAATATGTACGGCTATTCGAAGCATATGTTCGACCTGTGGGCGCTGAAGGAGGGCATTGCGGATCAGATTGCCGGCATGAAATATTTCAATGTCTACGGCCCCGGCGAAGCGCATAAAGACGACATGCGTTCGGTGGTGCATAAATCCTATTTCCAGATTCTGGAGACGGGTGAGGTGAAGCTCTTTAAATCGCACCGCCCGGATTATAAGGACGGCGAGCAGGTGCGTGACTTTGTCTATGTGAAAGATGCGGTGAAGGAGACGCTCTGGTTTGGCGAGCGGCGCGATGTCGGCGGCATTTTCAACTGCGGTACCGGTACGCCGCGCACCTGGGTTGACCTGGTCTCGGCCGTATTCCGCGCGATGGGACGCGAGCCGAATATCTCCTTTATTGACATGCCGGAACACCTGCAGGGCAAATACCAGTATCACACGCAGGCCGATCTGAAGAAGCTGCGGGCCGCCGGTTATGCCGAGGAGTTTGCCGCGCTTGAGGACGGCGTGGCCGATTATGTCCAGAACTACCTGATGGCTGAATAATGGCGGTAAGTATTGCCGAGATGATCCTGCTGGGTCTGCTGGCGGACTGGATTTTCCGAAAGCTGAAAATGCCCGGTCTTCTCGGTATGCTGCTGCTGGGCGTGGTCTGCGGGCCGTATGTGCTGGATGTGATGCAGCCGGGGTTTCTGGCGGCTTCTGCAGATCTGCGGATGATTGCCCTGATCATTATCCTGCTGCGCGCGGGGTTTGAACTGAGCCGGGACGCGCTGAATCGGGTAGGGGTGCAGGCGCTGCTGATGTCGTTCGTGCCCGGTATTCTCGAGGGAACAACGATTGCGCTGGCGGCTCCGCTGTTTTTAGACCTGACGCATTTGGAGTCGGCGATGCTCGGCTTTATCGTGGCCGCGGTTTCGCCGGCGGTGGTGGTTCCGATGATGATTGATTTTATCGAGCGGAAGATGGGTACAAAGAAAGGTATTCCCACGCTCATCCTGGCGGCCGCATCGCTTGATGATGTTGCGGCGATTGTCATTTTTTCGGTTTTTCTCGGGCTGTATACGGGCAGTTCGGAGCACCTGTGGATGAAGCTGGCGGGCATTCCGGTGTCGGTGATTTCGGGTATAGCGGTCGGCCTGCTGACGGGTTTGGTGCTTCTGAAGCTCTTTGAGGTGTTTAACCCGCGCGCGACGAAGCGGACGATGATTGTGATCGGTGTGGCTATCCTGCTGGTGCGGATTCAGCATATTCTGGAGGCGCACGGGCTGGCTTTTGCTGCGCTGCTGGCGGTGATGGCTACGGGATTCATGATTCTGGAGCGGCGGGAGTCGGCCGCGCATGAAATCTCTTCCAAGCTGGGCAAGCTATGGGTTTTTGCCTCGATCATGCTTTTCACGCTGGTCGGTGCGCAGGTGGATATATCGTTGGCGTGGCATACCGGGCTGGCGGGGCTGGCGGTCATTGTCTGCGGGCTGACGGCGCGCAGCATCGGCGTGCTGATTGCCTTGGCCGGAAGCCCGCTCACCATGCGCGAACGCCGTTTTGCCGTGGTCTCCTTCTGGCCCAAGGCTACGGTTCAGGCGGCGATGGGCGCGGTGCCGCTGGCCGCCATGCAGGCGCGCGGTATGGATACGCGCCCGGGGGAGCTGATTCTGGCTGTTGCCGTGCTGAGTATTGTGTTCACGGCCCCGCTCGGGGCGGTAGCGATCAAATTGGTGGGTGAGCGGGTGCTGGAGCCCGAGGCGCGCACCTGATTCATGCTGTAGCGCCGCGCCTTTCTTTCGGCGCTCTTTTCAGGCTTTTCGAGGGATGCGCCTGCGGTTTCGCGCGGGGGAGCGATACGGTGCTGTTTCTGATCGTGTTGGTTCTCAATAGGATGTGATTTTTTCGACATTATTTTCCGGATGCAGCCCGGAAACGGGCGGTAGAAAGCCGGCGGCGGATCCGCTGCCGAGGTGCGTGTTCGAACCCCCGAAAAACCGCATTTGGCGCGGTTTTTTTGCGGTTAAAGGCTTGAATTGTTCCCCTGGGATAATAGTCTGTTACGAATCGCATTTAATATGCATTTATGCGGGCGGCAGGTTCTCCGCAGTATCGAAATTCGCGGCGAAAAGGCCGCCGTAATAATTTTGTTACGGAAGTAACGAGGGGTAGTTATATGAAGTTTTTCAGCCGTTTACACGGACGTGCCATGAAGGCCGTCCTCGTGGCCGCAGTATGTTCTTCGGGCATTGCTGCCGCTCAGGACTTTGCATCCATGGGGATTTCCGACTTAGTTGGATCGGCGGACCGCATGCTGCAACGCGGGGATTACCGGACGGCGATTCCGGCCCTGGCGGAAGTGATCAACCGTACCGGCGCATTGACGGATCCCCAAGGGCGGGAAACCGCACAGACCTGCCGGTTCCAGCTGGCGCGGGCTTATTTCCAGGTCGGCAATGCCTCCGAAGCCGTCAGCGTGCTTGAGGACTACCTCGCCAACGATCCCCGCCCGCAGGAGCGCACTGCTCTGCGCATGATGGCCCAGGGATTTTTCGACTCGGAAAACTGGGAGAAGATTGAAGAGCTCTCCCTGCGCCTGCTCTCCATGAAGGACCTGGATAAAGACGATGTGTATAACGGCAACCTCCTGCTGGGTCAGGCGCGTTTCCGGCAGGAAAAGTGGGCGGAGTCGGTCGCCCCGCTCGGCATTGCTGTGAATACCACCAAGGATCCGCGCGTTGAACAGCTCTGCCAGATTATGATTGTCCGCGCACTGGTTGAGGGTGAGCAGTGGCGTGAGCTCTTCGGGTGGATTCCGCGCATTTACCGCACCGATTCAAAATACGATATTACCTTGAACCTGACGCTGATGAAGGCCGGCCGGGCCCGCTTTGAAGATGATGACTATCTCAACGCCCTGCTGCTCTACCGCATGGTGCTGCCGCGGGAAAAACTGCTCGCCTTCGCCGAAGAGCGCGTCAGTGCCCTCGTTGATAAACTCGACGCGGATGCCAAGCGGGGCATCACCGAGGCTGAGACTGATGAACGCCGGACGGAAATCGAGAATATCCGCGAGTCCATGACGGTGCTTGAAGAACTTCCGCCTTACGAGGATGAAGTATCGTTCCGCATCGGCCAGATTTATGCCGAAGTCAGACGTTTCTGGGAGGGCTATGTCCTGTTCGATGAGCTGTACAAAAAGGACCGCACCAGCGAAATCGGCGAGGCCTCCATGCTGCAGTCGGTGCTGGTGCTCTATGACGTCGGCCAGACTGATAAAGCGGAAGAGCGCATCCTGCGCTACCTGAAGGAACGCCCGGATGGGCAGTATGCACGTACGCTGCAGACCATGCTGCTCCGTGATAACCTGATTAAGCAGAACTTCGCCCGCGTGGTGGAAATGCTCCCGAATGTTCAGCAGCTGCCTGCGACGGATGACCCGGCCGAGCTCGAGCTGCAGACCGACCTGCATTACATGATGGCCTTCGGCTTTTTCCAGAGTTTTGATTACATTTCTGCGGGTGAGCAGTTCACCGAAATTATTGAGAACTACCCGCAGAGCTCGCACCGCGCCGATTCGGTCTACTACCGCGGCATGACCTACCTGATGCAGGGGCGCTACAGCTCGGCGCTGCCGGATTTCCAGAAGTATCAGGCGGAAAATCAATACGGCGAGCACTTGGCCGCCGCGCTGTTCCGCGAAGGGGTCTGCTATTTCGGGATGGAAGATATTGAGCAGGCCGAAGCGACCTTTACCCGTTTTATTGAAACATACTCCGATGACCTGCTGATTTCTGAAGCATACAGCATGCGCGGTGACATTGAGGCGGCCAAGGAGGCCACCAACGATGATCCGTACACGCTCGACCGTGCACTGGCCGACTACCGCAAGGGGATCGATACGGCCTCCAGTTCGCAGCAGGCATCCTATGCGGCGTTCCAGGCGGCGAAAGTCTATAAGCTGGAATACAAGTGGCAGGAAATTATCGATCTGATGCAGTACTACATGGACCGCTGGGAGGAGCAGGCCGATGTGGCCGAAGCGGCCTTCTGGATCGGCCAGGCCCAGATTGAACTGGGGCAGGTGAACGAAGCGGTTGAAGCCTATCTGGATGTCATCGAGCGCTTCGGCAACGATGCTGCGCAGTTCGGGGTGGATAAAATCATTAACGAGCTCGTGAAGATTTCCCAGACGCATCTGTCTGAAAGCGACCGCGAAGACCTGGCCCTGAAAGTGAAGCTGAAGCTCACGAACATCGACCCGCGCTATGAAGTGCTCCGCCTGCGCCTGCAGGTTGCCGAGGCACTGCTGCAGGGTGAAGATATTGCCGAAGCTTTCGGTGCGGAGCTGCTCGAAGCCGGAACCCCGCTCAAACTGACATCGCCGTCTACGCTCGCCCTGATGTGCGATGCGGCCGTGGACACCGGAAATACAGAAGAGATGAAACGCCTGAGCGAATATTTCATCGAAAAATTTGAAGAGTCCGACCTGCTGTGGCACGCCTACCGCGCGCAGACCTTTATGCATCTGGCGGATGAAAACTATGAGGAAACCCTTCGGTCCATCGATGAGGCGCAGGGGCTGTTCGGTGCTGAGCCGTTTATGGGCTGGGCGCAGATCATCAAGGCCGATACCGAATATCGCATGGGCAGCCTCAAGGAGGCCGAAGCTTCGTACAACACCATTATGGGTGTACCGGAATGGCGCGGCCCGCTGTTTGCAGAAGCCATGCTCGGCATGGGCAACTGCCGCGTGGCGGCCGGCGATCTTGAAGCGGCTCACTCCTTCTATCAGCGGGTTTACCTGCTCTTCAAGAGTTACGACGACGGCCAGTGGGCGGCCAAGGGTTACCTGGCATCCGCCGATGTGCTCGTTCGCATGGGCGAAGAGGAGAAGGCTGTCAACACGCTCAAAGCCATGCTCGAAGATCCGTACACGAACACCAGCCCGCTGGCCGAACCGGTTCGTGAACAGCTTAAGAAATATGAGGGTCAATAATGAATAAATCAGTTTTCGCTTTAACGCTTGCCGGTGCGTGCTTCCTCGGCGCCGCGGCGCAGGCGGCCTCGCTGGCTGCCACGCTCGTGATGCCGGGGGATAAAGAATGGGAAGGTTCCATCCTGAGCCGCGACGGCGACTGGATTGAGTTCCAGACCGGAACATCCCCGCGCCCGATCCGTTTGGGCGCGAGTACGATCAAGGAACTGCAGTTCAGCATTAAGCTTGATCAGGATAAGCTTAACGAGATGAACAACAACCGCGAGTATGAGCGCGTGATTACGGCGCTGACCAGCGTGCTGGAGCCCTATCAGGAATTTGCTGATATCCCGTCAAATCTCTCGTTCTATAACTCCCTGCTGATGGAGTTGTACTATAAAACGGGCAATTATGAAAAAACGCGGGAAATTGCCGCGTCGCTCGCAGTGGATGACCGCGATGCGGCCCTGCAGCTCAAGGCGCGGATTTTCGGTGCGCTGGCGCTGATTGATGCCGGGGATGCGGAGCGGGCTGAAGCCCTGCTGGAAGAGTACGGCTGGAATGAAGGGCTCGACAGCGCTGCGGCACCGGAAAAACTGTATATTGCGGCCAAGCTGCTCGCTTTGAAAAAAGAGTATGCCGATGCCATGGAACTGGTGGCGAAAGTGATTGCTTTCAACAGCCACGATCCGGACTGGATGCAGCCGGCGGAACTGCTGTGCGCTGAAATTTATATGGAACTCGGCAAAGAGAATCCGGTGATGCTTGATTCCGCTGAGGAAGTGATCCGGGAAATTTCCCTGCTGTATAAAGACACGGATGAAGATGAGCGGGCGCAGCAGCTGAAAGTAAAGATTGAAGCGCTGCGTGCTGAACTGGAACTGCAAAAAACGATTGAAGAGTCTGAGTAAGCTTAACTGATAGGAGAAGGAGTAATATAATGAATAAAAAAATTGTGAAAACGGCTTTCTGCCTGAGTCTGGTTGTGGCCTCGGCAGCATTCGGCCAGGATGCGGCCGGCGCTGATGCTGCGGCGAATGTACAGCAGACCACTCTTTGGCAGATGATCAAACAGGGCGGCTGGGCTATGTGGCCGCTGGGCCTGATGTCGATGGGGATGGTTTATTTTATCGTGCAGAACTTCCTGGGACTGCGCGAAAAAGTGCTGCTGCGTCCGGACCTGATTCCGGAATTCATCCAGCTGATGAAAGATAAAAAGATCCTTGAAGCACATAGCCTGTGCAAAGAAAACGAAACCCTCTTTACGTATGTATTTTCCGCGGGTCTCGAGCGCTGCTCCACCACCCGTGAAATCAATTTCGGCAAAGTGAAGGAAGCGATTGAAGAAGCATCCACCGAAGAAATTACCTCATACATGAAACCGATCGACTACCTCTCCATCATTGGTGCAACGGCTCCGATGCTCGGGCTGCTCGGTACGGTATCCGGTATGATTAAAGCCTTCCAGACCATCGGTTCGCAGGGCATGGGTAAACCGGAAGCGCTTGCCGGAAACATCGGTGAGGCACTGGTCACGACTGCAACCGGCCTGATCATCGCGATTCCGGCCATGCTGTTCTACTACTACTTCCGCAACAGCTTCATCAAATCCACGGCAACGCTCGGCCGGAACATCGGCGGCCTGCTGGATACACTGGAAACCGGCGAACTGCCGCTCGGTTTTGAAAATGTTGGTGAGTAAGCAGGCTTTAACAGCCGTTGTGTTTAAAACCCTCCACGGCGAGGTGTGATATGAAATTAAAAGGACCGCCAAGAGACGACGTCAATGTCGACATGGGACCCATGATCGACTTGGTATTCCTGCTGCTGATCTTCTTTATGGTTGCATCAGTAGTAACGGAGCTCGAAAAGGTGGAGATTGATATTCCTGAATCGTCGCATGCCAAGGTGCCCGACGATACCAAGGGCCGCATGATGCTTTCTGTTGATGCGAATAACCAGGTATATGTCGGCACGGCGCCGGTTACGATTGAGGAGCTCCAGGCCGAAGTTGAAAAGGAACTGGACCTCAATCCGGAACTGCGCATCCTGATCCGCGCTGACCGGCGTGTGGAATACAAGACCTGCAAAGATATCATGAGAGCCTGCGGTGAAGTCGGCGCCACCGATCTCATCTATGCAACGTTCGAGGAATAACGATGAAATTGATCGAAGAAATGATGAATAAAAAGGCGGAGCTGGAAATCGCCCCGCTGATTGACGTTGTATTCCTGCTGCTCATCTACTTTATGGTAACGGCTTCTTTGGTGAAAAAAGAAGCAGACCTCTCCTTCATGCTCCCAGCAAAGGTGGATGTGCCGGAATCGCTCGATCTTCCGATCGAAGTGCTCATCGAAGTTTCCGAACTCGGCGACATTATTATCAACGGCATGGTGTTTGCCAAAGATCAGAACAATATGGATGACCTCATCGGCCAGCTGCTTTCCCTGAAAGAGGCGGCCGATTCATCCGGCAGTGAGCTGATTGTGAACATTATGCCGGAAGACAAGGCGCTGCACGGCCGCATTATCCGCGTGATGGATGCGTGCGCTGCGGCGAACGTCAAAAACATGTCATTCAGTACGTCGATGTAAGACACCGGCAGACTGAATGAAAAGAGGCGGCCGTCGGCCGCCTCTTTTTTTTGTGCCCGGATGCTCAAGGGCGGGGGCTTTACAGGACGCGCGTTTTGGTTTCGAGTCCGGCGCGTTCAGCGGCTTCCGGCGAGCAGAGCACGGAGACGGCGGACTGTTCAAAGGCTTTGATCAGCACATCGCCGAACGCATTGAAATGCTCCTGCGTGGTGGCCAGCACCTCATCGCGCAGCTGCTGGCGCTCAGCATCGGTGTAGTGCAGCAGATAGCGCATGCAGCTGGAATATCCTTTGGCATCCGGCAGCTGATACGCATCCAGCGTGCCGATTGCGCCGATCAGCGCCCGGGTCAGCTCGTCTTCGCTCAGCGTCAGGTTTTTCAGGTATTCACCGGTCTGTTTGTAGATCTCGAGCGAGTTTTCCAGGTTCGGATCGCGGTAGGAGGCAAAGGTGAAGACGCCGGAGCGGTGGTCGAATGCGCACATGCCGCCGTAAGCGCCGCCCTGCACCCGGATTTTTTCCCAGAGCCAGGCGGTCTGGAGATAGCGGGTGATCACCATGGCTGAGCCGTGCATTTTATAGCCGGCATCATACAGGTTGGCGGCACAGCCGACATAGTTGACCCGCGTCGGCGCGGTCAGTGCTTCCGATTCAGGGAAGGCCGCCGGCGTCCACGTTTTGGCGGTAAAGGTGCCGGTGTCCGGCAGGTTTTCAATAAACTGTTCCAAAGCCTGGACGGTGCTGTCCATGGCTGCAGGATCGACGGTGACGTTGATCACCATATTTTTACGGCAGACCAGGGTGCGGCGAATGGCTTCGAGCCGTCCGCGGATGGCATCCCAGTTGTTTTCCAGTTCGTCTGCCAGCTTGCGGATGAAGAAGAGGGCCTCCACGCCGCCCATCAGTTCGTTAGCCCAGTGGGCTTCGTGGTGGTGCGCTTTGAGGCGGGTCATTACCGCCGAATGGCCGCGCGGCACGACGCCGGTTTCGAGCTCGGATTTATGTTCGAGCACGATCTGTTTAAAGCGCTCTTTGTCGTCGAAATCGGCGGTGAGCAGGACATCGTGCATGATATCAAGCAGCTCTTTCGTCTGGTCGGCCATGCATTTGCCGCGCAGGAAGAAGCGGGTGATGCCCGTGGGGTTGTCTTTTTGGGCGGAGAGGAACGGGGTGCCGTAAATGCCGCCGGTGCCTTTGGCGATCCGCTGGGAAAGGGTGACGTAGTCTTCGTGCTTTGTGCCCATTTCGAGCAGGATGCTGCCGAGGAGCGAGGCATAGGGAATGTCCGCCTGTTCCAGG
The DNA here is from genome assembly GCA_041582935.1 of Pontiella sp. Lineage (GTDB taxonomy): Bacteria > Verrucomicrobiota > Kiritimatiellia > Kiritimatiellales > Pontiellaceae > Pontiella. The sequence goes on along the minus strand of JBFHGU010000026.1, from coordinate 25,930 downwards.
CCGTGGAGATCCAGGCCAATGTCGAGGTAGAGAATTCCGTTGGTGAAGAGGTTGTGTTTAACGAGCGTGGCGCCGAGGACATCCTGCGTTTCGCGTTCGATCACTTTGATCCGGGTGTCGAGGTCTTCGCGCTGCAGCAGGGGAATGGTGGCGAGTGCTTCATCGGAATCCGGCGCCGCCTGGAGTTCGAGCAGGCGGTTGGAGTTTGCCGCAATCGCCGACAGTTCCTCCTTGGAGAAACCGGCTTTAATGGCGGCGAGCCGCGCGGTTTCTTCTGCTTCGGTGCGGGCGGAGAGCTCGCTGTCGGGCATCAGCACCACGGTGGTGCGGTGCGTGTTTTCGATAAAGTTTTTCCGGATCATCGTTTCAAAGTAATCCGGTTCAAGCACGCGCTGCTTGAGGGTCTGGAGCGGTTTTTCAAAGGCAATCAGTTCGAGCGGATCGGCATCGTAGATCCAGGCGTTGAGCGATTTCAGCCAGAGGGAGAGACCGCGCGGGAAACCGCCGGAGTTGTTTTCGCGCAGCTCAAACTCAAACGTGTTCAGCGCCGCTTCGATGTCGTCGCGGTCGATGCCCTGTTCAGCGAGGTTTTCCAGGATGCTGAAGACCAGCGCTTCGGCTTTGGGCAGGGCGGCTTCGTCGACGCCTTTGAGGCCGATGGAATACATCATCTGAATCATGTGGGTTTCAATGCCGCCGCCGGTGAGGTCTTCGCCGAGGCCGGATTCAATCAGGCCCTTGCGCAGCGGCGAAGCCGGCGTGCCGAGCAGGATATGGTCGAGCAGGTTGAATGCGAAAACGGTTTCGGCATCGGTTGGGGAGGGCAGCGACCAGTTGACGGTGAACATGGGTTTGGGCTCTTCGTCGTCGGCGGAAACCGCATATGGTTTTTCAATGCGGACGGGTTCCGTCAGCGCCGGCTGCAGGTCGACGTGCGAGTCGGGATTTGTTTTTGAGTATTTGCTAAGATATTCATCGAGCAGTTTGAAGCGCTCTTCGGCCGGGTCGTCGCCGTAGAAGAAGATGCGCGCGTTGGACGGGTGGTAAAAGTCGTCGTGGAAGGCTTTGAACTGCTCGTAGGTCAGGTCTGGAATATGCAGGGGATTACCGCCGGAATCGAGGCCGTAGGTGGTGTCCGGATAGAGCGACTGCTGGGAGACCTCCATCAACAGGGAATCGGGCGATGAATAGACGCCCTTCATCTCGTTATAAACCACCCCTTTGAACTTCAGCTCGTCTTCGACGTTTTCCAGGCTGTAGTGCCAGCCCTCCTGCATGAAGAACTCTTTGGTGATGCGCGGGTTGAAGACGGCATCGAGATAGACGTCCACGAGGTTGTGGAAATCCTTCAGGTTCTGGCTGGCGACCGGGTAGCAGGTTTTATCCGGATACGTAAAGGCGTTCAGGAAGGTCTGCAGCGAGCCTTTTAGGAGCTGTACAAAGGGATCCTTGACCGGATATTTTTCCGAACCGCACAGCACCGTGTGTTCAAGAATGTGCGCTACGCCGGTGGAATCCGACGGCGGGGTGCGGAAGGCGATGCCGAAACACTTGTTCTCGTCGTCGTTCTCCATCGACAGGATTTCTGCGCCGGTCGGGATGTGGCGGTAGATGTGAGCCAGGGTATTCAGCTCTTTGACTTCTTCGGTACGTATCAGCTCAAAATTGTTCATGCAGTGCTCCGTGATTGAATTGGAAACGCATACCGGATTTGCCCGGTTTCTGCGAATGTAAACGGGAGGAATCAGTCCAGCTGGAGGTCGGTCCAGAGTTCGCAGCCGGCGTGGCTGGAGAGGGCGATGCCGGCGGCGATGGATTGGGGATTGTCGAGCAGGGTGCCGATGATGCTGCGCTTGGATTCGCCGGTGACGAGCAGGATGATTTTTTCCGCGCGCTGCAGAAAGGCGGGGGTGACGCTGACGCCTTCCAGGCCGTCGGGCCGGTCGGTGTGCAGGGTGAGCCGGTCCTGGATGCGGGCCTGCTCGGGGGTGAAGAAGCCGGCGGTATGGCCGTCGCCGCCCATGCCGAGGAAGCCGAGGTCGACTTTGTCGAGCGGCTGGAGGTCGGCAGCAAACTGTTCGGCGGCTTCGGCGCGGGGCAGGGCGGTATTAACGCGGATGAAGCGGTCGGCGCAGCCCAGCGCGGCAAGCATCGGTTCGAGGTTGCGGGCGTTGTTGAGCTCGGAGTCGAACGGCTGCATGCGCTCATCGCTCAGGAAGAGGCGGCGCTCGGGGTGGACGCTGCAGGGCTCGGCGGCCAGGCGGTTGTAAATGACGTAGGGCGTTGACCCGCCGCTGAGCATCAGGTTTCCGGCGGTCGGAAGGGTGCGGCGCAGCAGGCTGAGGGTCTCGGAAATCAGGGCTTCGGTGTTTTCAAAGGATCGGATTTTCATGGGCGTGAAGGTAGCGTTTCAGGGCGGTGGAGACGATCATTTTAAAGCAAAGATCATTGCCCCGAAATACGTATTCCTGCACCTTAGCCCGATGGTTAAAGCTCTACTCAATTTTCTGCTGCGGCTGGTGGGAATCCTGCCGTTGTTTATGGTTCGCGGCCTGGGCCGGTTTGTCGGTTTTATCTTCGGGAATGTGCTGCGGCACCATCGCACCGATGCGCTGGATGCGCTGGAGCGCTCGATCCCGGAGCTGTCGGCGGCGGAGCGGAAGCGGACGGTCAGCCGCATGTATCTGCTGCAGGGAATTCATTTCATGGAGTTCATGTGGTATTCGCTCAAGGGCATCGACCGGGTGAAACAGGTGGTGGAAATTGAGGGGCGCGAGCATGCGGAAGAGGCGCTTCAGCGCGGAAAGGGCCTGATTGCGCTGACGGCCCATATCGGCTGTTTCGAGCTGATGCCGATGGCGACGGCTGCGCAGGGCTATAAGCTGAGCACCATCGTGAAGAAGATCAAAAACGAAGCGGTCAATGAGGTGGTTGAAAAACTGCGCTCGCACGAGGGACTGACGTTTTTGGCAACGCGGCATGCTTACCGCGACTGCCTGAAAGCGCTGCGCCGGAATGAAGCGGTGGGTATGATTATCGATCAGAACATGACCCGCAATGCCGGCATTTTTGTGGATTTTTTCGGCCGGCCGGCGTGTACCTCGCCGGGGCTGGCCTATATGGCCGCGCAGTCGCAGGCGCCGGTGGTGCCGGTCTTTATTTACCGAAAGCCCGACGGCACGTTCCGGCTGAAGGTGCATCCGCTGATGGAGCCGCCGCCGGACCGCGAAACGGAATCGGTGCGGGCCGCCACGCAGGCGTACAATCATAAGATCGAGGAGGCCGTGCGCGAGGCGCCGGAGCAGTGGATCTGGATGCACCGCCGCTGGAATACGAAGCCCGCTAAAGGGCAGGATATGACCCGCAGGCACCGGAAAAAGAAGCGCTAGCGCCGGCCGCAAAAAAAAGCCGGCTGTGATTGGGCCGGCGGTGCGGAAGAATCAGCGCTCCGTCAGGTTCAGCTTATTGCCGGACCGGATCCACTGCTCGAGGATAATCTTGCAGTATTTGCTGACGGACAGGTGCATGGATTCTGCACGGATGATCAGTTCTTCCGCCATTTCGCTCGGCATATTGATGCCGATGGTTTTTGTTCCTTTGCCTATTGGATTCGTAGCCATGGTACTCCTTGTGTGATTTTCAGCCGGGCACCATATGAGACTGAAAAATTGTTTTCAATTATATATTCTGAAATGTGAGATATCGTATCAGTTAAAAGGAAAAAGATGCCGGCTGTTATTGGAACCTGTTATAAATAAGGGATGCTGGCCGGAACGCTATTGCGCCTCATCCGGCCGGGCGTATGATGCTTCGCTTCCTGTTCTAAGAAAAGAGTCAGAGGTAAAGTTATGATGAGTGAATTATTAGTCATCACCATCGGAGCCATCTTGGTGAATAACTTCGTGTTATCGAAGTTTCTCGGGATTTGTCCGTTTCTCGGTGTGTCCAAAAAACTGGATACAGCCCTGGGAATGTCCGGCGCGGTGATTTTTGTTATGACGCTGGCGTCGCTGGTGAGTTCGTTAATCAACCAGTTTCTGCTGGTTCCGATGCAGCTGCAGTATCTCCAGACCCTGGTGTTTATTGTGGTTATTGCCTCGCTGGTGCAGCTCGTGGAGATTCTGCTGCAGAAGCTCAGCGTCAAACTGTATGAGAGTCTCGGCATCTTCCTGCCGCTCATCACCACCAACTGTGCGGTGCTCGGGGCCGTGGTGCTGAATGCGAAGGCTGCTCCGGCATCGGTTCAGTCCACCTGGTACGGTGCCACAATCTACGGCTTCTGCTCGGCGCTCGGTTTTGCGCTGGCGCTGATCCTGTTTTCCAGCCTGCGCGAAAAGCTGGACCTGGCCAATGTGCCGGAAGCCTTTGAGGGCACGGCCATCTCACTTGTTACTGCCGGCATTCTTGCCATGGCGTTTATGGGCTTTTCGGGCCTGGTTTAAGGAAGCGGTTCTATGGATTCATTGATTGCAGTAGTTGCGGTCGGCATTCTCGGCGCGGTTCTCGGTGTGGTTATCGGGGTTGTGGCCAAGGCGTTTGCCGTTGAAGTGGACGAGCGGATTGAACAGGTGGAGGAGATGCTGCCCGGCGCCAACTGCGGCGGCTGCGGCTTTGCCGGCTGCGCCGATTTCGCGAAAGGTGTTGTGGCCGGCAAGGCGCCGCCTTCGCAGTGCCCGGTCTGTGCGCCGGAAGATGTTTCAAAGATTTCCGACTATCTCGGCATTGCCGCCGAAGAGAAGGAAAAGATGGTGGCGCTGGTGCGCTGTTCCGGCGATATTCCCAACACCGTGCGCTCCCTTTATAACGGGGTGCGCGACTGCCGCTCGGCGGTGCTTGTTGCCGGCGGGGCGAAGGGGTGCGACTACGGCTGCCTCGGTTTCGGTTCCTGCGCGGAAGCCTGCCCGTTCGGCGCCATCGAAATCCGCGACGGCCTTGCGATCGTGCACAAAGAGATCTGTGTCGGCTGCGAAAACTGCGTGGCGGTCTGCCCGAAAAACCTGATTGTGATGGTGCCGGCCGCGTCCGAGGTTCACGTCTACTGTAATTCGCCGGAAAAGGGTGCCGTCAAACGCAAGGTCTGCCAGACGGCCTGCATTGCCTGCCGCAAGTGCGTGAAGGCCTCCGGCGAAGAGGATCACATGCTGGTGGACGGTTTCCTGGTCCGCTCAAACTATGAAAATCCGCCGGGGCCGGAGCTGGTCGAAGCGGCGGCGTGCCCGACCACCGCGCTGCGTGTGGACAGCGAGCACGTGAAGGGTGCTTATGGAGGTGAAGCCTGATGACAGACAAACCGCGTAAATTCAAGGGCGGGGTCCATCCCAACGATTCCAAGGCGCTTTCGGCCGCGAAGCCGATTCAGGAGGCGCCGCTGCTCGACAGCTATAAAGTCATTATGCACCAGAACATCGGCGCACCGCCGGAGCTGCTGGTGAAAAAAGGCGATGAGGTGAAAAAGGGCTCGCTGCTGGCCAAGGTCGGCGGCTTTGTTTCGGTGCCGCTGCACTCGCCGACCTCCGGTACGGTAAAGATGATTGATAAGGTGCCCGGTCCGACCGGCATCAGTGTGCCGTGTATTGAGATTACGGCCGACGGCGAGGATGAATGGGGCAGCCCGTTCGAGCCGATGGCTGACTGGCAGAGCGCCGATCCGGCCGTGCTGAAGCAGCGCGTCTGGGATGCCGGCGTGGTGGGCATGGGCGGTGCGGCGTTTCCGTCGCACGTCAAACTCTCGCCGCCGGAAGGCAAAAAGATTGATCGGCTGATTCTCAACGGCGCCGAGTGCGAGCCGTATTTGACGGCGGACCACCGGCTGATGCTTGAGCAGGCCGAAGAGGTGGTGATCGGTGCGGCGATCCTGGCGCGTATCCTCGGGCTCGACGGTGCGGTGATCGGCGTGGAGAGCAATAAGCCCGATGCGGTGGAAATGCTGAAAAAGAGCGCGCCGAAATATAACGTCGAGGTACAGGCCCTGCCGGTGAACTATCCGCAGGGCGCGGAAAAGCAGCTGATTTATGCCATCACCGGCCGCGAAGTGCCGGTGGGTGCGCTGCCGATGGATATCGGCTGCGTGGTGCAGAATGTGGCGTCGGCCGCTGCGGTTTATGAAGCCGTGGTGAAGGGGCGTCCGTCCATTGAGCGCATCACGACCGTTACCGGCAAACCGGTGGTCAATCCCGGCAACTGGAAGTTCCGGATCGGCACGCCGATTTCGAAAGCGCTGGAGCTGGCGGGCGGTATTTCCGAACAGCCGGCCAAGCTGCTGCTGGGCGGTCCGATGATGGGGATTGCGCAGAATTCGCTCGATGTAACCACCATGAAAAACACCTCCGGCATCCTGCTGATTTCGCAGGATGAGGTTTCGCAGTACACCTCGGAGCCGTGCATCCGCTGCGGGCGCTGTGTGGACTGCTGCCCCATGCAGATCCTGCCGGCGACCATCAGCCAGGCGGTGGAAAATAACCGGTTCGACTGGGCGGAAAAGCTTAATGTGATGGCCTGCATTGAATGCGGTTCGTGCAGTTATTCCTGCCCGTCGCATCGGCCGCTGAACCAACAGTTTAAACGGGCCAAGGTTGAGATCCGGTCCGGACTGAGGAAAGGATAGATTTATGTCTGAAGAAACACCATCCATTCGGCTGCCGGATCCGGCGAAGCTGGTTGTCAGTAACTCGCCGCACATGCGGGACAAGCCGACGATCAGCCGCATTATGTTTACCGTGGTGGCTGCCATGGCGCCGGCGTGTATTGCCGCCGTACTGTTTTTCGGCCTGGCGGCCCTGAAGGTGCTGGTGCTCTGCACGGTTTCGTGTGTGCTGGCGGAAGAGGGCTGGAACAAGCTGATGAAACGGCCGTCGACGTGGAAAGACGGTTCCGCGGTGCTCTCCGGCATCCTGCTGGGCATGAACCTCAATGCCGGTGCGCCGTGGTGGATCTGTGTGATCGGCGGTTTCCTGGCCATGATCCTCGGCAAGCAGCTCTACGGCGGACTCGGCTTCAATCCGTTTAATCCGGTGCTGGTGGCACGAGTCGGCCTGCTGATCGGTTTTCCGGGCATCATGACCACATGGGATAAGCCGCAGTTCGGTGTAATGGCGATCGACGGCATCACCGCGGCCACCCCGCTGGGGCTGGCCCCGGGCGAAACGTTTGTGCGCGACCTGCTCATCGGCAACGTCGGCGGCTGCCTGGGCGAAACCTCGGCGATTGCCTTGCTGATCGGCGGGGCCATCCTGATCTGGCGGAAGCTGATCAAATGGGAAGTGCCGCTGGCATTCATCGGTACCGTTTTTGTTTTCACGGGTATTATGCACCTGGTGAATCCCGAGGTTTATCATTCGCCGTTCGTGCATGTGCTCACCGGCGGGGTCCTGCTGGGGGCCTTCTTTATGGCCACCGATATGGTGACTTCGCCGATGACCCATAAAGGGGCGTGGATTTTCGGATGCGGCTGCGGCCTGATTACCAGCCTGATCCGCCTGTTCGGCAGCTACCCGGAAGGGGTCAGCTTTGCCATTCTCTTTATGAACGCGCTGACGCCGCTGATTGACCGCGGCACCATCCGTAAGCCGTTCGGCTATGTGGCCCCGGCGAAAGGAGAGGCCTAATCATGAGCCAGAAAATTAATATTCCGATGCTTGGCGGATTTCTCGGTGTAATTGCCGCCGCGGCGGCCGGGCTGCTGTCCGTGGTGCAGGGCATGACGGCCCCGCAGATTGAAATCAACAAAAAGGCGGCGGTGAATGCCGCCATGAACCAGGTGCTGCCGGAGTACGACAACGACCCGACGGCGGAAACCAACAGCTTCCAGTCAGCCCGCGGCTGGCCGGTGACGTTTTATACGGCGCGCAAAGGCGGCGAAGTGGTCGGTTTTGCCGGCAAGGTGGATAACACCGATGACGGCTTTTCGGGCACGGTTTCGCTGATGGTCGGGCTTGCGCCGGACGGCAGTGTGGCGAAAATTGTGAACGGGGATAAAGTGAACAGTGCCGTCATTGTGACCGCGCAGACCGAAACGCCCGGCCTCGGCACGGCGGTTGCGGAGCGCAAGCTGCAGAAGACGATTGTCGACCTGTTTCGGGGGAGCGATGCGGCCGCAGGGCCGGTTCCCAACCCCTACCTCGACTGGTATGCGGGAAAAACCGCGGGAGATGAGGTGTGGGCCATCGTGAAAGACGGCGAAAGCATCAACGGAAAAACCGGGGCAACCATCACCAGCCGCGCGGTCTGCGAGGCCGTGTATGCCGTCAGCCGCACGGCGGTTGATCATCTGGAATCCCTTGCCAAAGGAGCAGAACAATGATGAAGGAATTTACAAAAGGTCTCTGGAAGGAGAATCCGGTGCTGGTGCTGCTGCTCGGTATGTGCCCGACGCTGGGCGTTACCTCAAGCGCAACAAACGGCCTGGGGATGGGTGTTGCAACGCTGTGCGTGCTGGTCGGCAGTAATACGGTGGTTTCGGCCGTGCGTAAGATTGTGCCGAAGAAAATCCGTATTCCGGTCTATATCGTCATTATCGCCACGTTTGTGACGATGATCGACCTGGCAATGCAGGCTTACGCGCCTCAGGATCTCTACAATGCGCTCGGCCTCTTTATTCCGCTGATCGTGGTTAACTGCGTGGTGCTCGGCCGGGCCGAAGCCTTTGCGTCGAAAAACGGCATTGCGAAGTCGGTGATGGATGCGCTCGGCATGGGCCTCGGCTTTACGCTGGCGCTGACGGCGCTCGGCGGCGTGCGCGAATTCCTCGACGGCGGTTCGCTCTTTCAGATTAAGCTGATCCCCGGCTGGAAAACTAATTTCATGCTGTGGACGTCACCGCCCGGTGCTTTCATCATTCTCGGGATGTTCCTGGCCGGCATGAATGTGCTGAATATTCGTAAAGCAAAGCGGGAAGGCAAAGGATATAAGCCTGCTACCCTGAGTTGTTCCTCCTGTAATATCTGTGACTTGGGAGACAAGGAATAACGTGCCGAATGTTCGTCAGTTGTTGGGGGAGAGCGAGTTCTGATTTCCCGATCAACAATCGGCGGACTGCTGGAAAACGCCGCTGAAATTCAGCGGCGTTTTTTTTTAATTTAAGGCGTTGACGCGCATCAAATCCGTGCGTATAAATTCGCCCTTCATCGCACCCGTGGTGAAATTGGTAGACACGCAAGATTCAGGTTCTTGTGCCAGCAATGGCGTGATGGTTCGACTCCATTCGGGTGCACCATTCTTAAAGGCCCGCTCAGCTGAGCGGGCCTTTTTTTTGTGCTAACGCAGTCCTGACGGGTTTGCGGTTGCCTGCGTGCGGCAGGGTACGTATGTTTGTGGCTCTTTTTTTTCGGGAGCTATATGGAAAATCTGCTTAAAGTTATTGTGCTGGCGGTCATTCAGGGGGTTACGGAGTTTCTGCCGGTCAGCAGTTCGGGGCATCTGGTGCTCTCGAAGCATTTTCTCGGGTTAGACGCAACGGCCGGGGCCTCGCTGGAGATTGTGCTGCATGCCGGCACCCTGATCTCCATCCTGTTTTTTTACCGGCAGCGGCTGGCGAATGTCATGACAGGCTGTCTTAAGCGGGATCCCGAGGCGTTTCGGTTTGTCAGCCTCGTCGTGCTGGGCTGTGTTCCGGCCATCATCGTCGGCTTTTCGCTGAAGGATCAGCTGGAAGAGGCGTTTTCGCGCCCGGTTTATGTTTCCTGCGCGCTGATCGTTACCGGCCTATTCCTGATTGCGAGCCATTTCCCGAAGACGGATACCAAGCGGGTCGGCTGGATTTCCGGCCTGGTGATCGGCATTGCCCAGGCTTTTGCCATGATGCCGGGCATCAGCCGCTCGGGCTCAACCATCGGGATGTCCAAGTTCCTCGGTATTGAGCCGAAGCAGGCGGCGGAGTATTCGTTCCTGATGTCGGCGCCGCTGCTGGCGGGCGTGAGCCTGCTCTATCTGGCGGATCTCTGCAAAGAGGGCAATACATCGGGCAACAGCATCCTAGAGCTGGCGGTCGGGTTTGCGGTTTCGGCGGTGGTTGGTTATTTCTCGATCAAGTGGCTGGTTTCGCTCCTGCAGCGCGGCCGGTTCTGGCGCTTCGGCATCTACTGCCTGAGCCTCGGGGGGATCACCCTCGTGCTGTTTCTTGTGTAGCGTGGTTAATTCCGCATGTCCCCGGCATATTTTCGCTTGCGCATTCGTCAGCCCCGCATCTATAGTGCGCCGATCTTCAGGGCAGGGTGAAATTCCCGACCGGCGGTTATAGTCCGCGAGTTTTTCCAACGGTTGGAGAAACAGGAGGCAGTGAAATTCTGCCACCGACAGTAGAGTCTGGATGAGAGAAGATCGTGCAGAGCTGTGTCTATGTAAAATCCCCTGAAGATGTACGTTCTTCAGGGTTTTTTGATATTAGGAGCAGTTATGAGTGAGAGCATATTCGATCCGATTGAGGATGTGATCAGCGCCTTCAGGAATGGCGAAATCATTGTGATGACCGACGACGAGGACCGCGAAAACGAAGGCGACCTGGTCTGTGCCGCGGAAACAGTGACTCCGGAAATGATCAATTTCATGGTGACGTACGCCCGCGGCCTCGTCTGTGTTCCGATGGAGGAACAGCAGCTCCGCCGCCTCGGCCTTTCGCGCATGACTCCGGCCTATTCGTCCGATAAATACCATACGGCCTTCATGGATTCCGTCGATGTGCGCGAAGGCACCACGACCGGCATCAGCGCCGCAGACCGCGCGCGGACCGCGCAGGCCCTTATTTCCGATACCAGCGAAGCCCGGGATTTCATTAAGCCGGGGCACCTGTTCCCGCTCAAAGCGGTTGCCGGCGGCGTTCTCGAACGGGCGGGCCACACCGAAGGCACCGTCGATCTGGCGCGCATTGCCGGAATGAAACCCGCCGGCGTGATTTGCGAAATCCTGCGCAGCGACGGCGATATGATGCGCCTGGAGGAGCTGCGGGCTTTTGCTGATGAGCACGGACTGAAAATGACTTCCGTCGCCGAAATCACAAAGTACCGTTATGTGAACGAGAGGCTGGTCCACATGGAGCGGGAAATCAATATGCCGACGGATGCCGGCCCGTTCCGCCTGAAGCTGTACAGCTCGTCTGTCGACAACAAAGATCACCTGGCGCTGGTCTGCGGCGATGCCTCCTCGGGCAAAACGCCGCTGGTGCGCGTGCACAGTGAATGCCTGACGGGCGATGTGTTCCACTCGATGCGCTGCGACTGCGGCCAGCAGCTGCATGCGGCCATGCATGCTGTCCAGGAGCACGGCTACGGCGCGATTGTCTACATGCGCCAGGAAGGCCGCGGTATCGGCCTGGCTAAAAAACTGCATGCCTATGAACTGCAGGAAAACGGAATGGATACGGTTGAGGCCAATGAACATTTGGGCTTCGATGCCGACCTGCGCGATTACGGCATCGGCGCACAGATCCTCAACGATATGGATATGCAGGAGATTAACCTGCTGACCAACAACCCGGCTAAAATTACGGGACTCGATAAATACGGTATCCGGGTCAAGGAGCGCGTGCCGCTCGTGCTGCAGCCGGGAAAATACAATGATTTTTACCTGGCCACTAAGCGCGATAAAATGGGGCACTTGATCTAAACTGGAAACATGCAACCTGACCGGTGAGTCAGGCGGAGCTTTATATGGGAAAAGGTATTTCAAAAACGATTGAGCCGATCGGCGGCATCGGAGCAAACCAGATCGTAGGCGATCTGGATGCATCGGGCCTGCGGTTCGGTATTGTTGCGGCGCGGTTCAATGATGAGCTGACCGATGAGCTGGCTCGCTCAGCCTATCAATGCCTGGAGCAGCACGGCGCCAAGCGCGAAACGATTGATCTTGTGCGCGTTCCTGGGGCCTATGAGGTTCCGGTGGTGGCCGAGAAGATGGCTTCCTCGAAACGCTATGATGCGATTATTGTTCTCGGGGTGGTGGTTGAAGGTGAGACGCAGCATGCCCAAATGATTATTGATGCGACCGGTCAGAGCGTGCTGGATATTTCCTGCCGCCATCAGGTGCCGGTTATTAACGAAATTGTCGGCGTCCGCACCTGGGCGCAGGCGGAAGCCCGCTGCCTGGGCGGCGAAAATACGCGCGGCTGGTATGCCGCCGAAGCCGCTGTTGAAACAGCACGCGCCATGCGGAAACTCGGATAGATTTTATGCAGAAGAAAAAAGTTAACGGACGCCGCGAAACCCGCGAATGGATTGTGCAGTTTCTCTTTCAGCTCGATTTTAATCCGGAGCCCATTGATGTGGCGCTGAAGGATTTCTGGGAAGAAAAAACCCCGGTCGCACGCGAAAAGACCTATGCCGAGGAGATCATTAAAGGCGTGGTGCAGCACAAAGCCGAGCTCGACGAAAAGCTGTCGCAGTATGCAAAGCGCTGGAACTCCGACCGGATGGGCGCCGTGGACCGCACCGTGATGCGTGTGGCGCTTTTTGAGATGCTTTACCGCGAAGATGTACCGCCGGTCGTATCGATCAACGAAGCGGTCCATTTTGCCAAGGACTTCAGCAGCTTCCAGTCCGGCCGCTTTGTCAACGGCGTGCTCGACCGGATCCGCAAAGACATCGACCGCCCGGCACGCACCACCTACAAACCGCGGAGCGGTGAATAATGGCCGGCTGGCTGAGGGCGCTGAAGAAAACGCGTTCGATTATCGGTCAGGTTTTCTCCTCGAGAAAAAACCTCGAGGAGATGGAGGTGGAAGAGATCGAGGAGATCCTGCTGCGTTCCGATGTGCCGGCGCGGCTCACCATGGAAATTGTCGATGAGCTGGAGTTTCCAACCCGCAAGGCCTCGCGGCGTGAACGGCTGACGGATATTCTGCTCAAAGAGCTCGGCGAAACGCCGGACTTTCATTGGCCGGCCGATAAAAAACCCTATGTCCTGATGCTGCTCGGCATTAACGGTTCGGGTAAAACCACCACGGCCGCCAAGCTGGCTAAAAAGGCTAAAACCGAAGGCCGCAAGCCGATGCTCTGCGGATCGGATACCTTCCGCGCCGCCGGCTCTTCGCAACTGAAGCTCTGGAGCGAAAGGGTCGGGTGCGACTTTGTGGGCGGGGAAATGGGGCACGATGCCGCCGGCGTCGCCTATAATGCCGTCGAAGCCGCCATCGAGAAAAACTGCGATGTCGTGATGGTTGATACCGCCGGCCGCATGCACACCAAAACGCCGCTGATGGACGAGCTGCCGAAAATGCGCCGTGCCATGAACAAGCGCCGCGAAGGCGCGCCGGATGATGTCTGGATGGTGCTCGATGCATCGCTCGGCCAGAACGCCGTGATTCAGGCCAAACAGTTTAATGAGGTGCTGCCGCTCACCGGCATCGTGGTCACCAAGCTCGACGGCTCCTCGAAAGCCGGGTTCCTGTTCTCGGTGAAAGCCGAACTCAATGTTCCGATCCTGTTCACCGGCCTCGGCGAAGGCGAGGACGATCTCGTTCCGTTCGATCCGCAGGCCTTTGTGGATGCGCTCTTCGACGATGAGGGATCCACAGATACCACGGATTAAAGGATGATCAATGAACGATCCTCAGACCCATCAGATTATCGGAGCCGCGATGAAGGTTCATCGGGAGTTGGGTTGTGGGTTTCTTGAGAACGTTAATCAATACGCGTTAGCTGTTGAATTAGAGATTCAAGGTGTTCCGTTTGAGAAAGAGGTCGAGCTGCCGATTTATTATTCAGACGTGAAACCGGGGTGCACGTATCGTGGAGACGTTGTTTACTTTAATAACGTGCTGGTAGAATGGAAGGCATTAGCGAAATTCAGCGCAACAGAAGAGAGTCAGGTGCTGAATTATTTAAAGGCATCGAACCTTGAAAAGGCACTGCTGATTAACTTTGGAACGAAGAGTCTAGAATTTAAGCGTTTTGTAAATTAATCCCTATATTCCGTGAAATCTGTGGATTTAGATAAAAAATATATGATGCGGGCGGTGGAGCTTGCGGAGCTGGGCGAGGGGCTGACCCGCCCGAATCCGCCGGTGGGTGCGGTGCTGGTTCTTGAGGACCGGATTATCGCCGAGGGCTGGCACCGCCGGGCCGGCGGGGACCATGCCGAACGCGACTGCCTGAAAAAGCTGCCGCCGATGCCGGTGAACCTGAAGAACGCAACGCTGTATGTGACGCTGGAACCCTGCTCAACGCATGGCAAAACGCCGCCCTGCACAGATATCATCCTGCAGAAGGGGGTCGGCCGCGTGGTTGTTTCGGTGGTGGACCTGAATCCGGCGCACGCCGGCCGCGGCCTTGAAATCCTTAAAAACGCCGGCGTGGAAGTGGTTTCGGGCGTCTGCGAAGAGGCCGGCCGGAAACTGATTGCGCCGTTCGAAAAATTTATTACCGCCGGCATGCCGTATGTGACGCTCAAGCTGGCCTCGACGCTGGATGGTAAAATTGCGGACAGCCGGGGCGATTCGAAATGGATCACGGGACCGGAAGCGCGCGAGCAGGTGCAGGCGATGCGCCGGCGCTGCGATGCGGTGATGGTCGGTGCGGCCACGGTCCGTGCGGATGATCCTTCGCTGCTGCCGCGGCCGGCGGAGGGGCGGAAACCTTTTCGGGTGGCGGTGGGAACCAATATTCCATCGCACGCAAAGATCCTCACCGATGAGGCGGCGGAGCTTACGCTGGTGCGCGAGGGGCCGCTGAAAACCATTTTGAAAGAGCTGGCCGAAAACTATGATGTGATGCACGTCTTCTGCGAAGGCGGCGGCCGGCTGGCGGCGGGGCTGATTGAAGAGGGGCTCGTGGATGAGTTTGCCTTTTTTGTGGCTCCGAAACTGCTGGGTTCGGACGGACTTCCGAACTTCGGGAAAACCGGCGCCCTCATGGCGGGGATGAAGAACCTGATGTTCACGTCTGTTGAGCTGGTGGGGAATGATATACTGATTAAAGCTATACCGGAGGATTGATTATGTTTACAGGAATTGTTCAGCGGCTGGGAAATATCATTGATATCAAAATGGAGGGGACGGCGGGGCGCATCACGATGGTGCCGAACCGGCCGTTCGACAAGCCGGTCGGCCTGGGTGACAGTATTGCGGTCAACGGCACCTGCCTGACGGTCGCCGAAATGGACGGCGACAAGCTGATGTTTGATGTGCTCGGCGAAACATTTGATAAAACCAACCTGGGCGAAAAAACGCCGGGCGACGTGGTCAACCTGGAACAGGCGCTGGCGCTGGGCGATACGCTGGGCGGCCATATCGTGACCGGACACGTCGACAACACCGGAACGGTGGCGAAGGTTGAGGAAGTGGGCCGCGATAAAAAGTTCACCATTGAGTGTTCCAAAGACATGCTGATGCTGATGGTCTACAAAGGGTCGATCGCGATCGACGGCATTTCGCTGACGGTTGCAGAGCTGACCGATAACGGCTTTATTGTGCACATCATTCCGCACACGCTGCTGGAGACCGACATGTCGGAATTCAAGGTGGGAACCAAAGTGAACCTCGAAGCGGATATTCTGGGCAAGCACGTGCAGCGCATTCTCGAATTCGGCGGCGGGCAGGATTACCGCCTCAACCTGAACGGTTAAAAGCGCGGCCGCGGCAGCCCGGAGCCGGCCGTCCGGGCGGCTGAAGATCAGTCAACGTAGGGAAACGACGAATGAGCAGCTTGAAACGCAGACATTTTATCCTTTCGTCTCTTGCCGGGGCGGGATCGCTTGCGCTGGCGGACCGCGCTGTGCAGAAGAAGATTTTCCTGGTGATCGATGATGCCGGGCTGGCGCTGCATGAGACGCAGCGGTTCCTGGATATCCCGGTGCCGATGACGATTGCGGTGCTGCCGCACCAGAAACAGACCCGGGAGGTCTGTATTGCTGTCGGCCGGGATGAGCTGAAGGAAATTATCCTCCATCAGCCGATGGAGGCCTACGATGCGCAAAAGAAAACCGGTCCGGGCGCGATCCTGAATACCACGCCGCCCTCCGAGGTGCGGCAGATTCTGGACCGCAATTTCCGGTCGGTCCGCGGTGCGGTGGGCATGAATAACCACATGGGTTCCAAGGTGACTGAAAACCCGGAACTGATGCGCGAGGTGCTCCGTTTCTGCAAAGCGCACGATATGTTCTTCCTCGACAGTAAGACGGCCTACAATTCGCAGGTGCCCCGTATTGCGGCGGAAAAGGGCATGCATGTGGAGCAGCGCGATGTGTTCCTCGATATTCACCAGGACCGCGATTACATCCGCAAAATGTGGGGCAGTGCCGTGAACAAAGCCCGGGAAAACGGCGCGGTGATTGCGATCGGCCACATCTGGAGCGCCGAGAGCGCATCGGCCGTGCGCGACAGCTATGAAACGCTCCTCAACCAGGGCTACACCTTCCATAAGCTCTCGGAGCTGTATCTGTGAGTGCGGCGGTTGAAAACAGATCGGTGCTGATTACCGGATGCTCCTCGGGCATCGGCCGCGCGGCCGCGGAAATGCTGCGCGCGAATGGCTGGCGGGTCTTTCCAACTGCGCGAAAGACCGATGATCTCGATGCGCTGAAACTGGCCGGTTTCGAGGCCGTTAAACTGGATGTCACATCCGGCGAATCGATTAAAAATGCTGTGGAGCGGGTGCTGGTGAAAAATGACGGCATGCTCGGAGCCGTTGTGAACAATGCCGGCTACGGCATGCCCGGCGCGATTCAGGACCTGACGCGCGATGCGATGCGCCAGCAGTTCGAAGTCAATGTATTCGGCCTGCAGGAGCTGACCAATACGCTGATTCCCGTGTTCCGAAAACAGGGTTTCGGGCGGATTGTAAACATCAGTTCGGTGGTAGGCCGTCTTTCGCTGCCGTTTATGGGCATCTATTCCGCCTCCAAGTTTGCCCTCGAGGCGATCTCGGATGCCCAGCGCGTGGAGCTTTCGCTCGATCCGATTTCGGTTTCGCTGATTGAACCCGGCCCGATCCGCACCCGCTTTTCCACCAACTGCGCGGGGCAGGGCGAAGCGAAGCTTGATACCGGCGGGTCGAAATTCGGCGCGGCGTATAAAACCTATTTCGAAAAACGCCGCAGCGGCGGGATGTCCGAGGATCGGTTCCGCCTGCCGCCCGAGGCTGTGGCAAAGAAGATTGTGCACGCGCTGGAATCCCCGCGGCCGAAGATCCGCTATAAAGTGACGATTCCCGCCTATGCCGGCGCCTGGGCCGCGCGTTTCCTGCCGGCGGCGCTCATCGACCGCATGATGATCAGCCATGTGAAGAAGCGTTTCGGCTGAACCGCAGGCTTGGCATTCTGCACGGCGTTTTTATAATGGCTTCCAAGAACGGGAGGCTTTATATGAACCGCAGCACGTTTCTCTCTCTGGCGGCCGCCGGCATGCTCACCGGCTGCTCTTCGATTATGGTGGACCGCGATTATGACCCGTCGTTCCGTTTCGGCGCGCTGAAAACCTATGCCTGGAAGCACGCTGTGCAGCCGAAGACCGGGCTGGCGCGCATTGATAACGACCTCAACGACCAGCGCATCCGCCGGGCGGTGGATGCCGAGCTGCAGGCGAAAGGATTTGTTCCCGCCGAGCAAAGTGCGGCGGATTTCCTGGTGGAATATTTTGCGGATTACCAGCAGCGGATCGAATCGAGCGGCAGTACGGTGAGCCTGGGGATGGGCCGCGGATCGGCCGGGCGCACGGGCGCGGTGGGGTGGAGTTCCGGCGCGGTGGTTTCAGACTACGAAGAGGCGCAGCTGACCATTGATATCCTGAATCCGGAAACCGGACGGATCGTGTGGCGGGGCCGCGGGCGCCGCCGGGCGGCGAGTTCGGCCTCTCCGGAAAAGACGGACGCCCGAACCCGCGAGTCGGTGAAGAAGATCCTGAAGGCGTTTCCGCCGAAGGGCTAGCGGCTCCGCGAGCTGCTGATGTATTTGAGCATCTGCTCGCCCTTGGCTTTGTCGTTCTTGAGCAGTTCCTTGGCGACGCGCTCGGCATCGTTCCATTTCTTCTGCTTGGCGTAGGCATAGGAGAGCATGTACTGGGCATCGGCAAAGGCTGGATCCAGGTTCACGGCGTTATTGCAGGCGGTGGCCGCATCGCTGTAATTCCCCTGCGCATAGAAGGCGAGGCCGAGGTTGTAGTAGGCGTTTTTCTGTTTCGGATCAGCCATCAGCGCTTTTTTGAATGAGGCGGCGGCTTCGTCGTATTTCTGGGCGGAATAGAGCCTAAGCCCTTCGTTCATATAGCGGGAGGCTTCGGCCGGGTTGGCGCGCTGCAGGTTCCGGTTTTCCGGAACCGATGCCGGGGAGCCGCCGAGGCGCGCAATGGCGGTATTGGCCGCCTCGGCGCGGCTGCCGCCCGGGCCGGCTTTGGCCAGGTACTGGTTGTACCAGCTGACGGCCTTGGCGCTGTCTTTCACATAGAGTTCGTAGACCGCACCGAGGTTGTAGGCGGCCGGCGCATAGTCGGGATAGGCTTCGATGGTGCGCGCAAGACGCGTAATCGCCCGGCTGGAATTTTTGGTCTGCTGCAGTTCGGCCAGGGCCAGCGCATTCTGGGCGGCCGGGTTTTCGGGCTGTACGGCGGCGGAGCGGGCGAGTTCGGCCGCGGCATCGGCCCAGTTGCGCTGCTGGAGTTCAATCATGCCGAGCAGGGCGCGGGCGGTTTCGTTCCGCGGGTTTTCGCCGAGCACATTGTTGAGCGCCACTTCGGCTTCATCCAGCCGCCCGGCGTGGAAGAGGGCAATGCCCATATTCAGGCTGGCGCCGGAGAGTTCCTCCGTCAGGTTGGCGGACCGGTTGAATGCATCGGCCGCCGCGGCGCTTTCGCCCAGCTGCCAGAGCACGAGGCCGAGCTGGTTGAGCGCGTCGGATTTCTGCTCATTGCCCGAGGTTTTCAGGATCGATTTCTCAAACAGCGCACGGGCCCGCACCAGTTCGCCCTTTTTCCAGGCATCAACGGCTTTATTATACTCTTTTTCACCGGTTTTTCCGCCGCATCCGGCGAACATGACCAGCGCGCCGATAACAACGGCTGAAGCGGTGATAATCTTCCTTTTCTTCATGATTCAGAAATTCCTTTGACCCACACCTGCCGGGTGCGCGGTCCGTCAAATTCGCAAAAATAGAGGCTCTGCCAGGTGCCCAGCTGCAGTTTTCCGTTTGAAACGATCACCTGCACCGAGCTGCCCATCATGGCGGCCTTCACGTGAGCGGCTGTATTGCCCTCGAAATGGGCATAGCCGCCTTCCCACGGCACCGCGCGGTCGAGCACCAGTTCCATGTCCGCGGTCACATCCGGATCCGCGTTTTCATTGATCGTGATGCCGGCGGTGGTATGGGGAATAAATACCGTGACCACACCCTCTGAGAGGCCCTTTTCCTGCACATATTCGGCCACCTGCCGGTCAATCTTGATGAAGTCGGTGCGGGATCGGGTCTGGAGGGTGAATTGGTTCATGGCGATGAACCATATCCTAACGCCGTGGATTTTGAAGCGGAAAGTTCCCATGCCGGGGAAAAAGATCGCCCGGGCTGAAAAGCGCCCTGTTTTACGCCTGCGGCGGCGGGTGTGGAATGGGCGGCGGTGTAAATATCTGATCCCTTGTCTTTTCTTGAAACCGGCTTACGGTTTTAATTGGGCACTTAGCAAAGGAATCATAATTTGGAAGCGATTGAAGGATATTTTCTGACCCTGGCCGGCATGGTGCTGCTGCTGTTCTTTTCGGCCTTTTTTTCGGGGACGGAAACCGCACTGTTCTCACTGAGCCGCGACCAGGTTAGGGCGCTGCGGGAGCACGGACACCACGTGGACCGCCTGCTGGTACTGCTGCACGAGAATCCTTCGGGGCTGCTGGTGGCCATCCTGTTCGGCAACCTGGTGGTGAACATCCTCTTTTTCTGTATGAGCGCCGTGCTGGCGCTGGATATCGGCAGGCGGTACGGCGAGTGGTGGCAGGCGGTGGTCGGGCTGGTTGTGCTGCTGGTGGTTATCCTGACCGGCGAAATTCTCCCTAAAGCCGTCGGAATCTCCTTTCCGGAAAAGATCGTGAAGCTCAATTCCCCGCTGCTGCGGTACTGGTTCCACCTGATGGGGCCGGTCCGTATTGTGCTGGAGAAAATCACCCGCCGCATGGAACCCGCGGGCGACCACGATAACCGGATCGATTCGAACGAGCTTCGAATGCTGATCGACGCCACGCACCACGACCCGACCTTCGGAAAACAGGAGAAGGCGATCGTTGAGGATATCGTGAACCTGCCGGAAATCCGCGTGCGCGAAATCATGGTGCCGCGCGTGAAGCAGCTGTTCCGCCGCGCCGATATGCCGGCCGGCGAGGCACTGGCCGAGGCGGCGGAGCAGGAGCTGGAACTGATTCCGATCTATGAAGAGGAGGGGGATAATGTGGTCGGCGTGGTCGAAGTCCGCGATCTGTTTGTGAATGACGATCCCGATAAACCGCTGCGCCTCTTTTCCCGCCCGGTTCGGTTTGTGCCCGAGACCAAGCGCGCGGATTCGATGCTGCGCGAATTCCTGGCCGAGAACCTGCGGATGGTCTTTGTGGTGGACGAATTCGGCGGGCTGGCCGGCACCATTGCCCTGGAGGACCTGCTCGAAGAGGTGATCGGCGAGTTTGATATCATGGATGTGCCGACCGTTGAGCAGCTCGGCGAAACGCGCTACCGGCTGCGCGGCGATTTGGGGATTCGGGCGTGGCGCAGTCTTTTTGTCGGC
This sequence comes from Pontiella sp., assembly GCA_041582935.1. Classification (GTDB taxonomy): domain Bacteria; phylum Verrucomicrobiota; class Kiritimatiellia; order Kiritimatiellales; family Pontiellaceae; genus Pontiella. The sequence goes on along the minus strand of JBFHGU010000026.1, from coordinate 5,256 downwards.
TTTCTGCCCGGGGAAGTGATGCGCGACCTCGCCCTGGATACCCTGGGCGGGCTCGTGATTTCGCTGCTGAAACACATGCCGCGGTCCGGCGATGTGGCGCGGGTGGGCAACCTCCGCTTTACCGTTGAATCCGCCCGCTCCAACCGGATTGATACGGTGATCCTCGACCTGGTTTCCGAGGGTGCGGGCGAAGGAGAGTCCGAAGGATGACTTCTATACTGATCATTGCGGCGGCCTTTCTTTTTTCGGCCTTCTTTTCCGGTGTTGAAACCGGCAGTTACATGCTCAACCGCATCCGCCTGCGCCAGCGGCGCCGCGAGCGGCGGCGGTCGGCCATCATTCTGGATTCGGTGCTGCGTTACCCGTACCTCTTTATCTACACGGTGCTGATCGGTAACAACATTGCGGTGTTCCTGGTGTCGAAAGCGACGACGGACCTCTATCTCAACGCGGGGCTGGGCTCCGGGGGGCGGTTGTTCGGGTTCATCCCCTGGAATGCCGAGACGGCTGCAACACTGACGCTGATGTTTCCGCTGTTTCTGCTGGCCGAGGTGGGGCCGAAAAACCTGTTCCGTAAAAAGGCCGATGTGCTGATGTATCGGTTTGCCCCGGTCATGCAGCTGCTGATGTGGGTGTTTCTGTCGGTCACCTGGCCGCTCAAGCAGCTGTTCCGCGCATTGACGCACGGCAGCGCCAGCAGTGCCGGGCGCGACCTCCACCGGCTCTCGCCGGACGCGCTGAAGGAATATTTTTCCGCGAGCGAAAAAGAGGGGGTCATCTCGTCCGACCAGGGGCGCATGGTGGATAATGTGACGTCGATGCATCGTATTCCGGTGCACATGCTGATGACGCCCTTCAAAAAGGTGCCGGCGATACAGGACACCGCATGCGTCGGCGATTTCAAGGCATTGGCCGCGCGGCGGGAAACGACCGAAGCCGTGCTGATGCACCGGCATATGGCGGTTGGGATGGTTTCCATGTTCCCGCTCATCAGCCGCGGCCTGAGCGACCGCGAACCGCTCAAACCCTATGCCGGCGACCTGCTCAGAATCGAGGCGAAGCGCAACCTGAAGTCGGCCTTTTACCGGCTCCGCAAACACCCGCGCCACGCCGCGGTGGTTGTCGATACGCGCGGTCATCCCGTCGGTTTTATCCGCCTCGAGGACATCGCGCGCTATATTGTGAAGAAATAGGCCGGTTCCAGCGGAGCCGGCTGCCGTTCCGTCAGCCCTCTTTGGGGAGCGGGCTGATCGGCAGCCAGTCGAGCACCCTCTGAATGGCCTGATCCCAATAGGCCCAGTCATGGGCGCCGGCGGATTCCTCGTAGGTGAGGTAGAGGCCTTTTTCAGATGCGGCCTCGCAGAAGTTGACGGAGTCCTGGTAAAGCCAGTCGTCGAGGCCGCAGCAGACGAAGAATTCGGTGTCGGGAACCGCATCGAGAGTGCGGACCTTATGCAGGAGGTCGAAGCGCGAGTTCGGCACATTTTCCATGGAGTTAAAGGCGGCCTTGAAGGTGCGGCGTTTTTCTGCGTCCCAGTCGTCGTTGATGTGCGAGGCGATGTCGAGCGCACCGGAGAGCGATGCGCAGTGCGAAAAACGGCCGGGGCAGCCGAGTGCCAGCTGGACGGCGCCGTAGCCGCCCATCGAGCTGCCGGCGGCAAAGGTCATTGCCGGGTCGGCCGCGATGCGGAACCACTGCTGTATGCGGGCGGGAATTTCGGCGGCAAAGAGGGTCCAGTAGTCCGAGCCGTTTTCCATGTCGGCATAGAAGCTTTTATGTGCATCGGGCATGATGACGGCGAGATTGTAGTCCATCACGTACCGCTCGATCGAGGAGCGCCGGATCCAGGAGGTGTGGTCGCCGGAGAGGCCGTGGAGCAGGTAGAGCACCGCCGGCGGTTCTTTCCACGCTTCGGACCGTTCGGGCAGGATGATGTTCATGCCGATGGACTGCTGGATTGAACGGGCATAAAAGCGGGTTTCAAGCAGGGCCATTGTTTTATCCGATCACAGCGGGTTCGGTTTCATCTGACTGGCGGATGGCCACGAGGACATCGCCGAGCCGCAGGCGGGTTGCGGGGCCGGGGTCAAAGGCGTTGGTGCCGTCGGCATGTTTCACGGCAATCACGAGCGCGCCGAGCGCCTGGCGGACGCGCGCTTCGGAGAGGGTCTGGTCCAGCAGTTCGCTGTCGGCCGCCACCTCATATTCAAAGACCTCCAGGGCAATGCTTTTGTCCATCGATACCAGTTCCACGAGATCGACGACCGACGGCCGGGTCAGCAGCTGGGCAATCTGGTTGGCGCCGGATGAAATGGGAGAAACCACGCGCGAAGCCCCGGCTTTACGGAACTTCCGGGCGTTGTCGGGATCGTGCACGCGGGCGATGATCCGCAGCTCGCTGCACAACCCGCTGGCGGTGAGGGTGAGGAAAAGGTTTTCGGCATCGGAGTCGAGCGCGGCCACCAGCGAGTCGGCCAGGCTGATGCCGGCGCTTTCGAGGACTTCTTCTTCGGTGGCATCGCCGACCACATGCGGTATGCCGAGCAGGTCCATCCTGCGGATTTCCTCCTCGTTTTCGTCGATCACCACAAACGGCATGTTGGCAGTCTGCAGTTCTTCGGCCACATGGCTGCCGGTGCGGCCGTAGCCGCAGATAATGACGTGGTTCTTCATTTGGGCGATTTTCTTCATCATGGTTCGTCTCCCGAAAACATTGGTAAGGCTGCGCTGGAACAGGAACTCCGCAAAGCGGCCGAGGCTGTAGGCCATCACACCCACGCCGCCGAAAATCAGGATGCTGGTAAACATGCGGCCGGCATCGGAGAGGGGATGGACTTCGGTGATGCCGACGGTGGAAATGGTAATCACGGTCATATAAAACGCGTCGAGCAGGTTCCAGCCTTCAATCAGCATGTAGCCGGCGATGCCGAAAACGAGCACCACGAAAATGGCGATGACGCCTTTACGGAGTCCGGCGCGGATCTGTTCGTTTACGACTTTATTCTGCATAAGCTCATTAAAGCACAGGATACTCCTCTTTTTGAATTTTGATTTCTGAATTTTGCCGCGCCGCACCGCGGGAAATGAATTCAATCGGCTCTTTCCAAACCTGAATTCGTTTTAGTAGCTTGGGTTTTGAGGTTTTATGCATTCAACAACCAGAAAGCTGTTTCTCTGCCACACGGCCTTGTTTGCAGGTGGATTCGGTGCGGTCACGGTCGAGGCGAGAACGCCGAGCGGCACCGTCTCGCTCTCCTATATTGCGCGCCTGTATTCCATGAAGATCAAAACCTCCGGCAGTAAGATCCTGCTGGAGAACCGGTACAACAAGCTGGAGATCGAAGCCAACAGCCGCCGCGCGTGGGTGAACGGCGTCATGTTGTGGCTGCACGAATCCTGCCGGCAGTACGGCAGCGAATGGACGCTCCGCGAGGCGGACTTCAAGAAAAGCATTGATCCGATCCTCCGCACCTACGCCTACGCGCCGAGCCGCATGCCGCGCCTGGTGGTGCTCGACCCGGGGCACGGCGGCAAGGACACCGGCACGATCAGCCCCAAGGGCATCAAGGAAAAGGATGTTGTGCTCGATATTGCCTATCGGGTGAAAAAAATGCTCGAAGCCAATAACATCCGCGTGAAAATGACCCGCACCGGCGACACCTATCCGCAGCTCGATGCCCGCAGCACCTATGCCTATAAAGTCGGGGCGGACCTGTTTATCAGTATCCACGCCAACGCCGCCGGCACCCCGTCGGCCAGCGGAGTGGAGACCTTTGTCACCTCCGTGGCAGGACACCAGTCGACCAACCAGTACGGCCAGGGCGGCGATACATTTGCTTTTAAAAACAATACCTGCGATGCGCTGAATTCCGTGCTCGGATTCTCCATCCACAGCAATGTGGTGAAAATGTCGAAGCGCGATGACCGCGGCCTGCGTCGGGCGCGTTATTCCGTGCTGAAGCACACGCGCTGCCCGGCGGCGCTGGTGGAGTGCGGCTTCCTGTCGAATCCGGCCGAAGAGGCCTTGCTGGGCACATCGAGCTATCGGGAAAATACGGCGCGCGGCATATCCAACGGGGTGCTGGGCTATTTCACGCTGATTAAGCGCACTTTGCGCTAAGGCGTATTGCGCTCTAACCTAATACGCATTGATCTATACGCCTTTTCCGGTTGCACCGGAATGCCTAAGGGAGTAGCTTGCGTTTTTATGTTCGCTAGGGGTGCTCCGCAAGCCGGAGCTGAGAAAACGACCCTTGGAACCTGCGCGGGTTATGCCGAGAAGGGAAGCGATGAAGCCTCCCTTTCCGTGCCCCGCGCCTTCAAAAACAATAGGTGAATGATATGAGCGGTTACGGGAAATATTATCCGAGGTCTGAAAAGACATATGTCGAAGGTTCGCGTCCGGACATCCGGGTGCCGTTTCGTAAAATCAAGCTGCATGGCGACAACGAAGACCTGAGCGTCTACGACGTCAGCGGTCCGTATACCGACCCGTCCTATGAACCCGACCTGAAGCAGGGCCTTCCGGCCATCCGTTCCGCATGGATCGCCGAGCGTGCCGACGTTGAGCCGCATACCTCCGGTGTTCAAATCCTGACCAATCCCGATAAAGCCTTTCAGGGGCTGGAACGCCAGCCGCTGCGCGCCAAAAACGGCGCATCGGTCACCCAGCTGACCTATGCCCGGAACGGCGTCATTACGCCGGAGATGGAATTTGCGGCGATCCGCGAGCGCGTTGAGCCCGAATTTGTTCGCGAAGAGGTGGCCGCCGGCCGCGCGGTTATTCCGCTGAACATCAACCATCCCGAAGCCGAACCGATGATTATCGGCCGCAAATTCAAAACCAAGATCAACGCCAACATCGGCAATTCCGCGCTCGGCTCCTCCATTGAAGAGGAGGTTGAAAAGATGCGCTGGGCCACGCTCTGGGGCGCCGATACGGTGATGGACCTTTCCACGGGTACGGACATTCATGACACACGCGAGTGGATTGTCCGCAATTCGCCGACGCCGATCGGCACTGTGCCGCTTTACCAGGCGCTCAAGAAGATCGACGACAACGCCGACGGCCTCTGCTGGGAGCTTTACCGCGACACGCTCATTGAGCAGGCGGAGCAGGGGATTGACTACTTTACAATCCACGCCGGCGTGCTGAAAAAGGATATTCCGGCCGCCAAGGTGCGCAAGCTCGGCATCGTCAGCCGCGGCGGATCGATTATGGCGAAGTGGATGGTCGACAACGACCAGGAAAACTT
>JBFHGU010000025.1:0-49295 GCA_041582935.1 Pontiella sp. | reverse complement strand
GGCTACGATGGACATCATTAAGCAGCGCGGCGGTTCCCCGGCTAACTTCCTGGATGTCGGCGGCGGCGCAAATGTGGAGACCGTCAAAAACGGCATCCGCATCATTCTATCCGATCCGAACGTGAAAGCGGTGCTGATCAATATCTTCGGCGGGATTGTCCGCTGCGACCGCATCGCCAACGGCATTATCGAAGCGGTTAAGGAACTCGACCTGAATGTTCCGGTGGTGGTTCGTTTGGCCGGCACCAATGCGGACGTAGCGAAAGAACTGCTGGCGGCATCGGATGTCAAACTGATCTCAGCGGATAACTTTGAAGATGCGGCCGTTAAAGTGGCGGAAGCCGCCGGGCTTTAATCCCGGGTTGTTTTTGGATTTTAAATAGGACTGAATTATGGCGATTTTAGCAGGTAAGGATTCAAAAATCATTGTGCAGGGCATCACGGGTTCCGAGGGTTCGTTTCACGCGGGGCAGTGCCTGGAATACGGCGGCAACGTGGTCGGCGGCGTCACGCCGGGCAAGGGCGGCCAGACGGCGCTCGACGGCCGGGTTCCGGTATTCAACAGCTGCGCGGAAGCGCGGGCGGCAACCGGCGCAGACGTCTCGCTGATTTTCGTGCCCCCGCCGTTTGCCGCGGATGCGATTATGGAAGCCGCTTCGGCCGGCATTGAGCTGATTGTGTGCATCACGGAGGGTATTCCGGTGGCGCAGATGGTTGAGGTGAAGGCCTTCGTGGAAAAGACCGGCTCGCGTTTTGTCGGGCCGAACTGCCCGGGTATCCTGACGCCTGAGGGCGCAAAGGTCGGTATTATGCCCGGCTTCATTGCAAAAAAAGGTTCGGTCGGGGTTATTTCAAAATCCGGTACGCTGACTTATGAGGCCGTGGACCAGCTCGTTAGTGAAGGCCTCGGCCAGTCCACCTGCATCGGCATCGGCGGCGACCCGATCATCGGCACCACCATGAAGGAGCTGCTCGAAATGTTTGAGAGCGATCCGGAAACCGAGGCGATCGTCATGATCGGGGAAATCGGCGGATCCATGGAAATCGAGGCGGCCGAGTATGCGCGGGAAAACGTCTCGAAACCCATTATCGGATTCATTGCCGGCCAGACGGCGCCTCCGGGCCGCCGCATGGGGCATGCCGGAGCCATTGTTTCCGGGGCCGATGAATCGGCCTCGGCCAAGAAAAAACTGATGGCTGCATGCGGTATTCGTGTGGTAGAATCCCCCGCAGACATCGGGCGGACTGTGAGGGAAGCCCTCGGTTAATCAAAAGCGCACAGAGGAGAGAGTGATGAGCGATAAGAAAGCGATCCTTGAGTACGGCGGCCAGAAGATTGAGCTCGATACCATCATTGGAACGGAAGGCGAAGTCGGTATCGACATAACCTCGCTTCGCGCGAAAACCGGGATGATCACGCTGGACCCGGGTTTCGGCAACACCGGGTCGTGTACATCGGAGATCACCTTCATCAACGGCGAGAAAGGCATCCTGAAATACCGAGGTTTTGCAATTGAAGAGCTGGCGGAAAAATCCACCTTCATGGAAACCGCCTATCTCGTGCTCTATGGGCACCTGCCCAACAAACAGGAGCTGCTGAAATTCGAAGGCGGCATTGCCTCGGAAGCATCACTGCACTACGGCATGAAGGGAAACTTTGAAGGCTTCCCGGACAATGCACCGCCGATGGCCGTTCTGTCTGCCATGCTCAATGCATTGTCTTGCTACAACACCGATCTGTTAACCACAGCCACCGAAGGTCCGGCCTTTGAGCTGCCCGCTGCCAAAATCATCTCCAAAGTCCGTGCGATTGCGGCCTGGGCTTACCGAACGTCTATCGGCAAGCCGTTCATGCCGCCGCGTCCGGACCTGAGTTACAGTGCAAACTTCCTGCACATGATGTTCTCTGAAACATTCAGCATGTACGAAGTGCATCCGGATGTGGAACGCGCGCTGGACCTTTTCCTGATCCTGCACGCCGACCACGAGCAGAACTGCTCCACATCCACCGTCCGGATGGTCGGATCATCGCACGCCAGCCTCTTCAGCGCGGTATCCGCGGGGGTCGGTGCGCTGTGGGGCCCCCTCCACGGCGGCGCCAACTGCGAAGTGATCAGGATGCTCACCCGCATTCACGACGAAGGCATCAGTCCGGCTGATTTTGTTGAAAGGGCGAAAGATAAAAACTCGCCCGAAAAACTGATGGGCTTCGGGCACCGGGTGTACAAGAGCTTCGACCCCCGCGCCAAGATCCTGAAGGGGCAGGTGGATAACGTACTGAAGGCGCTCAATATCAGCGACCCGCTGCTTGAGATTGCCTACGAGCTCGAAGAGATGGCCCGCTCCGAGGACTATTTTATTGAGCGGAACCTCTATCCGAACGTGGACTTCTATTCCGGTATCCTGCTGCGCGCGATCGGCATTCCGGTGAATATGTTCACCGTACTGTTTGCCATCGGGCGTATGCCCGGCTGGATCTCGCATTGGCGCGAAATGCATGTGCAGAGCCTGCGCATCAGCCGTCCGCGCCAGATCTATACCGGCGAAACCCAGCAGACCTATATTCCGGTCGAACAAAGGTAATGGGGCACTTTTTCCCGAAAGACTCGAAGGGCGGCGGCGGATGTGCTGCGATGCCGGGTGCTCTTTGAGCCGGTACGGTTAATCGATATGATTCCGAAGGAAGTCATTGTTAACGACAGGATGCAGCAGGATTACCGCTACCTGCTGACCGAACCCCCCGGCGAAAATTTCCGGGAGGATTTTGATCCGGAACTGACGCCGAAGCAGCTGCTCGAAATGGGCATTTTCGGCGGAAAATACATGACCGACTGCCGGGATGAATTCCCGGCGGACTGGTTTGAAAACGCAAAGCTGAGTCCGGATCGGCGGGATCCGAAACTCAACTTTTTCGGCGTGAATGCTTCCAAGCCGTTAAGCTACTGGCTCGAAAAGGACTGGATTCATCCCGACGACCCGCGCGGCTGGTTCCAATGGTACTGCCGCTATTACATGGGGCGCCGGCATGACGATGACGACCGGCAGATCAAGCGCTGGAAGAATATGACGCGCCACATCGGGCAGCTGGTGAAAAACTGCCCGCGCGGCGATTTTTCGTGCCGGCCCCGGCAGCGCCAGGCCCTGCTCCACTGGGCCTATGACAGCCGACGGTTTTAAGCTTTTGCCAGCGGCTGCCGTTCAAAGATGGCCCTGGAGGTTCCGCAGCCGACCAGGTAGAGCGCCAGCAGGCACAGCAGGAGTCCTCCCAGGTGCTCCGGTCCGCGCTGGATAGACACAACATTCACCATGCCGATCATAAAGTAGTAGCCCACCGCCGCCCTGTAGGCGATGAGTGAAAAACGCAGCAGTCCGTACGCCAGCGCAAAATTCACTACGACGAGCAGTGCCGTCACGGCCGGGTTGGGGAATTCGGGCATCTGGAAAAGCAGGACGGCCGCAAAGAAGATATGGGCCAGTGCCGTGAGGCGGATCCCATGCGCATGAAAGCGCGTTTTTCGTTCCCCTTTCGTCAGGTCCGCCGCGCGCTTGCCGTTATCGATGCCGCAGTAAGGGCACCGGTTATCGATCAGCTCCGCCTTGGCTTTGCAGTGTCTGCATCGCGTCATTCCCTCTCCTTATTTATCCGTAAAATAGAGGAGGCGGCCGCGGCGGACACGGACAAATACCGAATAATTACGGCGTACAGCCGAGGCGCTGCGGTGTGAGCCTTTTGTCCCGCCTGTGCCTCGCAGGCGGGCGGTGCTGGCGCAGTTTGCCGAAGGGCCGGGGATTCTTCCGTTGGAAATGAGGGTCTTACGCTGGCGGCACGGCTGTTGCGGTAGGGCGAATGCATTACTGAAGAACGAAACAACAACATCAGGAGGTATGTATGTTCCACCCAGTAACGAGAAACAGCAGCGTGGTATACGCTGATCCCTTCGCACATATTTTTGAATCCTTTTTCGGAGAACCTGCCCGCTGCAGGCCGGCCGCTGAAAACAGGCTGGCACTGCAGTTTGAAATTGCTGAAACGGCCGATTCGTTTTCCGTTTCTGCTGAACTGCCGGGTATTGGAAAAGATCACGTTGAGATCGTGGTGGAAAATAACGTGTTGACGGTTAGGGGCGAAAAGAAAGCCGAAGAGCAGAAAGAAGTGAAACGCTCTCTTTACAATTCGCGGCAGTACGGCTCGTTTGAGCGCAGATTCCGGCTTCCGGAATCGGTGGATCAGGGCGCCGTAGAGGCGAACTATGAAGACGGTGTGCTGAAGCTGACGCTTCCGAAAAAGCCGGTAGCCAAAAAGCCGGAGCCGCGGCAGATTGAAGTGCAGTAACGCATTACAAACAAACGCAAAAAGCGAACGGGCCGCCAAGGGGGAGATGGCGGCCCGTTCTGGTGGGGCGGGGTGTTTCTAGGGGAAGAAGTTTAGAGTGCGGCCAGTGCGGCCTCATAGTTGGGCTCGTCGGTTGTTTCGGCCACCTGTTGGGTGTAGACCACTTTTCCGGCTTCGTCGATAACGACAACGGAGCGGGAGAGCAGGCCGGCCAGCGGGCCGTCTACGATGGTGACACCGTAGTTTGTGCCGAATTCCGGATTGCGGAAAACGGAAACAGGAACGACGTCTTCGAGGCCTTCTGCACCGCAGAAGCGGCCCAATGCAAACGGCAGGTCCACAGACACGCAGAGCACTACGGTGTTGTCGAGTTTGCCGGCTTCGGCATTAAATTTGGTGGTCGACATGGCGCAGACGCCCGTATCGATGCTGGGGAAAATGTTGAGTACCACTTTTTTTCCTTTCAGATCGCTCAGCGAGCATTCCGAGAGGTCAGTTTTTACGGCGGAGAATGCCGGGGCGTCGCTGCCGACGGCCGGAAGTTCACCTACGGTGGTTACAGGAGTTCCTTTTAATGTGATTGAAGCCATTTTCTGTCCTTTTCGTTTGAGATGCGTGAACTGTAGAAGGTGCCCGGAATTAATCAAGTACAAAATCAGTACGGTATTCGGCCCGCCCGTTTTTTTCGACAGCGGGTTTATTCAGCAAAGAAGTCGATGATGAGGGCTATGAGACTGAGAATGCAGATAAACATGTAGTTGAAGAGTTCTTTGGAACGAACGATGGAGCGGAGGATATAGATGGTGCCTTCGCGGGTGGTTTCGTCCAGGCCGTCGGCTTCGCGTATTTTGTCGATGAGCTGGTGGCGCACAACAATGCCGCGGCGGCGGCGGCCGATGAAGTAGCGGTAGAGGAAAAAGATGCAGTAGCTGGCCATGGCAAAGCGCCAGACATAGACCGCGGCCGGCGGATACCAGCGGTTCAGGATCATCAGCAGGCGTACGGCGATGCCGGCGCTGAGGCCAATCCATAAGAAAAGATTGATGAGCCATTTCGGCAATACGGCGAATTCGTTTTTCATAGTGCGGGACAGCCTAATGAAGCCGCTGGAAATTGCAACAACAGGAGTGAAAGCTCGTTGGTTCGGGGGTTGACCGCAGCCGGTAAAGTCCATAGCTTAAACCGGAAGAAGAAATCAGGAGATTTTACCATGAAATCAGTGATGCTGCTTGCCGGCGCCGGGATGGTGTTTTTGCTCAACGGCTGCATGAGTGCCGATAAAGTGCAGGGGATGATTGATGCCTCGGGCCGGGACTATTCCGATCGGCTGGATGCCCACGACTCATCGATCGATGTGCTGCGTCAGTCCTCCATGGCTGTCCTGGAGCAGTCCAAGGCGCATGCGGCATTGCTGGAGTCGATCCAGGCCGAACTGGTGAAGATGAATCAGCAGATCAAGGTGAACAAGGGATACGCAGAGGCTTCCAAAGTGATGAGCGCGGCCAATACCGTGAAAGTGGCGGAGCTTGATGAAGCGTTGAAGCTCAATACGCAGACCGATGCGGAAACCAAAGAGCGCCTGATGGAATTCGATAAACTCTACGAAGGCGTAATGATCTCGCACTACCAGAAGATTCTCGACAGCGCCGCCGAGGCCATTGAGCTGCTGAAGAATGACGGCTGGGTGGGCAGCACCAATGCCCCGGTGAATATTGATCAACCCATCGAAATCGTTGCTCCGGCGGCGGTACCCCCGACAAACAGGCCGGCGGCGGAGTAAATGCCGGCCGCGTGCCGGGCATCAGCCCGGGGCGGAAGGGCGCGGGATGTGTTCCGGGCCTGGCGGCGCGCGTTCTGCCCGCATCGAATGCTGAAACCAAGGAATCACAAATGGAAAAGAAACGCACCGCGCACATTGTGCGCAATACGAAGGAAACCCAGATCGACCTTTCCCTCAATATCGACGGTAAGGCAAATTATCATATCTCCACCGGCGTTCCCTTTTTTGACCACATGCTCGACCTGCTGGCCAAACACGCACTGCTCGACCTGACGGTGAAAGCCGCCGGCGATATTGACGTCGATTACCACCATCTGGTCGAAGATGTCGGGATTGTGCTGGGCGAAGCTTTCAACGAAGCGCTGGGCGACCGCAAGGGCATTAACCGTTACGGCTTCTGGGTGCTGCCGATGGATGAGGCGCAGGCGCAGGCGGAAGTCTGCCTGGACCTCGGCGGCCGGCCGTACTTTGTGTACAAGATGGATCACCCGCAGCACTATATCCGCGATTTTGATGTGATCATCATCAAGCACTTCTGGCGCTCGTTCTGCGACTCGGCAAAAATGAACCTGCATATTGAGCTGAAGTTCGGCGAAGACCTGCACCACTGCATCGAGGCGATTTTTAAGTCGGTTGCCCGCGCCCTGCGCGTTGCCTGCGATTCCGATCCGCGCGCCCTCGACCTGCTGCCTTCGAGCAAGGGACGCATCGGCGCCTAGCATCCCGCGGAAGAGCATGGAATTCCTATCCGCATACAGCATGCCCGATTTATTCTGGATCGGGCTCTCTCTTTTTCTGACCGGCATGAGCAAGGGCGGTTTTCCCATCGGGTCCATTGCCCTGCCGCTGCTGATTCTGATGTGGCCCGCCCAGTCGGATGCCGCCCGGTCGGCAGTCGGTTTCATGCTGCCGATGCTGTGCCTGATGGATGCGGTGGCGCTGCTGTTTTACCGCCGGCATGTTCTGTGGGGCCGTCTGGTCCATCTGCTGCCGGCGGCTCTGCTGGGGGTTGCGGCTGCGAGTTTCCTGTTTGTTTCGGATACGGCGGTCATCGCGGTTTCAGATAAGGCCCTGAAGCTGCTGATCGGCCTGCTGGGCATTCTCTTTGTGGTTTATTTTGCCGCCAAGAAATGGATCCTGAACCATATTCATGCTTCGACTCCGAGCTGGGGCAAAGGTTCGCTGTTCGGATTCGGGGCCGGTGTTACCTCAACGCTGGCCCACGCGGCCGGACCGGTGGTGCAGATGTACCTGCTGCCGCAGCACCTCGACAAAAAGAAGTTTGCCGGCACGGGCTGCGCTTTTTTCTGGATGCTCAACCTGATGAAGGTGCCGCCGTTTGCGATGATGGGTCGCATTCAGCCGGAGGGGCTGAAGCTGGGAGCGGTGCTGCTGCCGGTCATTCCGCTGGGGGTCGCGCTCGGCTGGTGGCTTACCCACAAAACGGAGCAGAAGCACTATACTGCGCTGATCTATGCCGTCCTGCTGATTACATCGGTAACGCTGATTTTCAAGTCGTTTTAGATGCGGTATGCCCGATAGACTTCCTGGCGGACCGGGCAGGTACACATGAAGGAACTGCCGAAGGCATGCTGATAGGGGCAGTCCAGCGGTTTACTGCAATTCAGGAAAAAAACCAATCCGTTCACCGAGTCACTGATCTGGCAGTGCGGTTTGCCGCCGAGCGCCTGGCACATGTAGCCGTTCCGGCATTTATCGGACTGAAGTCGTATCTCGTTGTTTACGATGCATTTCATGAATCATCACCTGAAAAGTCAAATGCACTCTTATGGATTACAGAGCGCTATGCCATATAAAAAACTTAGCAAAAAATACTATTTGGCGGGGCTCTTTGTGAAAATCCGGAAGCGCGAGTTTCGCGCGTTTTTGCGTTCACATCGCACGGAGTCTCGATACACTGTCGGCCTTTTAAAGGATTGGCAATGATTGGTATAATTGATTACGGAATGGGAAATCTCGGGAGCGTGACCAACGCGTTCCGGTTTTTGGAGCTCGACGCAAAAATCGTCACCCGCAAGGAGGAAGCCGAAAGCTGCAGGGCGCTGCTGCTTCCGGGTGTGGGGGCATTCGGCGATTGTATGGCGCACCTTGTTGAACACGATTTTGTGGAAACCATTCACACCTGGATCAACGCCGGGAAACCGTTCATGGGCATCTGCCTCGGGCTGCAGGCGCTTTTTCAGAGTTCCGAGGAATCGCCGGGGGTTGAAGGCCTCGGCGTTTTCCAGGGAACCGTGAAAAAATTCGACCTGCCCCGGGAGCTGAAAGTGCCCCAGATCGGCTGGAACCGAATGAAAGAAGTGATTCCCGAGTGCCCGATGTTTAAGGGCATCGCGGATGAATCGTTCTTTTATCTCGTCCACTCGTTTTATGTCTGTCCGGATGATCCATCGATCGTGGCCGGCCGCACGCAGTACGGCATTGATTACTGTTCGAGTGTCTGGAAAGACAACGTTTTTGCCACGCAGTTCCATCCGGAAAAATCACAGGCCGCCGGGCTGCAGATGCTTCGGAACTATTGGAACTGGGCCGAAAAACAGTAAATGCTGTTCCGGCAGTAAATTGCCGTCATTTTAGACGTGTCCCGTTTGCGGTAGATGGGTATGTTCTTACGTGTTGTTGGAAGGGTTCGTGCGTTTGAAAAAGAAAATCCTATTAATTATTTTTGCCGCATCCGTTGTGTCCGCTGTCGTCGCCGGATTCCTTCTGGTGTCTATTCTTCGTATGCAGGGAATGATCGGCGATCCGGAAAGCCCGCTGCCGGCCCTTGCCGCTGTTTCCATATGCCTGCTCAGCACGCTGCTCATTCTGGGCCTGCTCAGTATGCTGCTCAGTAAAAAGGTCGTGATGTCGGCCGCCGAGCGCGAGATGCTGGAAAACGAACGCGAAATGCTCAATGAACAGCTCCATCACTCCCAGAAGATGGAAGCCGTAGGCCGGCTGGCCGGTTCCATTGCGCATGACTTCAATAACCTGCTCACCATTATCGACGGCTATTCCAGCTTGATCATTGCGGACCCGAAATCCGATGAAACCGCCCAGAATGCCAATGAAGTCATCGGGGCCGCGCGCAAAGCCTCTTTCATTACCCGCAAACTGCTGAGCTTTAGTCAGAAAGAGAAGACAGAGCCGGTGACGCTGGATCTCAACAGCACGCTGCAGGATACCGATAAAATGCTGACCCGCCTGATCGGCGAGAAAATCACGCTGGTCACGAAGCCCTACCAGGAAGCCATTTATGTGTCGGCCGACCCCGTGCAGATGGGGCAGGTGCTGATGAACCTGGCCGTGAACGCCCGCGATGCCATGCCGAACGGCGGCCGGATTACGATTAAGGTCGACAGCCGGGAAGTTCACCACGGCGAATGCAATAAACCCGACCGGCTCCCCGAAGGGCAATTTGCCGAAATTTCCGTGCACGATACCGGCCATGGGATCGACGAAAAAACCATCAGTCGCATTTTCGAAGCCTTTTTCACCACCAAAGCCGCCGGAAAGGGCACCGGCCTTGGACTGTCGATTGTTAAAAGCATCATGAAGGAAAACGACGGCTTCATTGATGTCAGGAGTAAGGTCGGCAGCGGTACCACCTTCTTCATCTACCTTCCGGTCTGCGAGCTGGCCGACGATGCCTATCTCCAAAATGCGCAGGAAGCGGAAGGCATACTGATGCCGGCGGCGGTCGAAAAGTCCGTCGTCCCGGCGGATGCCGCGGCCGAGGGCGCTGTCCCGGCGGTCACACCGACCATTCTGCTGGTGGAAGACGATCCGATGATCCGGACTCTCGTTGCCCAGACGCTCGAAACGCAGGACTATAACATCCTGCTGGCTGAAGAGGGCTGGGAGGGCATTAAAGTTGCCCGCAACCATAAGGGAAAAATCGACCTGCTTTTCACCGATGTCGTGATGCCGGGCCTGGGCGGTGCTGAACTTGCCGTTGCGGCCGCCGAACTCTACCCGGATATTCGCGTTCTTTTCATGTCGGGCTACGCTCGCTCGCAGCTCAAAGAAGAGGGCGTTCCGGAGGATGCACCGCTGCTCGAAAAGCCCTTCACGCCGGACAAGGTCATCAGCATGGTCCGCCAGCTCTTAGCGTAGGGCGACGATCTGGCCTGCGCTGTTCGGAATCCAGCAGGATTGGCCGTCCGCCAGTTCAATCTGCATCCAGCTGCCGCGCTGCTCCAGCATTCGGAACTCCGTCCCGGCATGGAGCGGATCACGGAAAGCGGGGGCATACATGGTTCCGTCGCCTTTCCGCGCCAGGATTTCCAGTTCTGTAATCACGCCGGGCTGCACCCGATACTGCATAATGCCTTCTGCAATGAGCGAAACGAGCAGAACCGCCGCCGGCACGCCAAGAACCGCTTGTGCGGCTTTGGCCTCTTTGCGGCGGCTGCGGAGCCGCCAGATGCTGACGGCCCAGAACGCACCCCACAGGACCGCAAAAACGGTCCAGCGCAGGCGCAGCGGTATTTTAAGGAGCCAGGCTTCCAGCGGATGCGGTTCTTTTGCGGGAATCAGATCCTTGCGCAGCTCCCGCGCCGCCTGGAGATTATGCTTCAGATCGGCATCGGCGGGCAGATACTGCTCGGCGCGCCGGTAGTTCAGAATAGCGCGGCCGATATCCCCGGCCATGAACCAGCTGTTGCCGGCGGTGTAGAACAAGTGTCCGCTGCGGATGCCCTCCTGCCGGATCAGCGATTCATACTGTGCCGCGGCCGCAGCGTACATCGTGCTGTTGGTGGCTGCATGGAAGGCCGCATGCGCATCCTCCAAAGCCTGCTGCTGGTAGTCGGCCGCCGCGGCGCCTGCGACGGCGGTAACCGCCGCCGTGAGCAGCCCAAGTGCCGAAACTCGAAACCTGAAATTCATGATTTAAGACTCCTTTCGAGGGCCCGGACCGTTTCCACGGCCGCGGCGATAATCGGCCGGGGATCGGCCGGCTGATCATAGCCGCTCGTGAAGCGGTAGGCCTCGCAAACGCTGAACAGCTGCTGCAGCTTTTGAATATCCTTTGAATCGGCGCCGGCTTTCTGCAGTGCGGCGGCGGCATCGCGAAACGCGAGCGCGCCGGGCACAAGATGCAGGCGGTCGCCGAGATAAGCGCGGAGGCACTCATCGAGACCGCGGTAAATCTCCGTTTTCATACGGCGCGTTTTCAGCTGCGCCGCATTCCGGCGGAAGACCTTGAAGGCGCGGGCGGCTTTTGCCGTGCGGTGAATATGGTGCTTTTTACTGCCGAGCAGGGCGGCCAGCGCCGCGGCGGCAAACAGGACCGGGGGCAGCAGGAGGATCGGAACCGCTGCGGCCGGATGCACCCAGCCGAACAGCGGCCGGCGGCGCGTGCGCAG
Source organism: Pontiella sp. (assembly GCA_041582935.1). Classification (GTDB taxonomy): domain Bacteria; phylum Verrucomicrobiota; class Kiritimatiellia; order Kiritimatiellales; family Pontiellaceae; genus Pontiella. The sequence goes on along the minus strand of JBFHGU010000025.1, from coordinate 37,810 downwards.
CATATCGGGGTTTTCATAATTCTGCCGAATCCCCGCGTTCACTGCCTGCAGCCGGCTTTTATAGCCGGCGCTGCCGAACACGCCGACTTCATCCGCCGGGGAAACGTTCAGCGCCACAGCTTCGGATTCCGCAACGGCATATGCGCCGGCCGACGGGTCAAAATAGGCCAGCTGCAGCGGCGGCACTTCGGTGCTGCTTGTGGAAAGCGGCCGGATGGTCTGCGTGTAGATTTTGTGCTGCCCTTCGATGGTCGGGAGGGCGCGGTCCGAGGGAATTTCAAAGCGGTTGACCAGGTTGGGCTGATAGCGCAGCGGCTCGAAAAAAATCGTTTCAACGCGGTTTGCGGCTGTGATTTTTATGGTCAGCGTGATCGGTTCGCCGACCTGTACGTCCGTCGGTTCAGCGGTCACTTCGATACTGAATCGGCCGACCATGCCGTTGAACAGATCCGGGCGGCCCTCTTTCGGCAGCGGTTTGACTTCTATTTCAATCGGATCCGACTCGGTATAGATGCGGCTCCACTGGTCGCCGGTCACATTCTGGTCGAAGAAGGTATTGTCGAAGTAGGCGGGATACTGGAATGCCGAGCGGCGCGTCTTATTATTCACGGCCGCCTCTTTATCCGCCGCGCAGAGCAGGGTCGCCGGGGAAACGGTGATGCGGCCGCTCTGCCGGGGAACCAGGATTTTGCTGAATTCCAGCGTCTGGTGCTGCACATCGCCTGCCTGATAGCTGTGCCGTTCGGCCAGTACGCGGGTGCCGTGTACCGGCAGGCCGGTGGCGTCGGTGCGCGATTCTTTTTCGGGATCGTGAATTTCCAGCACCTGAAACCGCTTGTCGTTCAGGATGGGAAAATGGAAGTCGACGGCCTTAACGGCGCCGAACTGATAGGTGCTGTCCCACACGGTCCGCAGCACAATCGGTTCGCCGACATAGACGCTGTTCGTGGATACCGTCTGTTTCAGGACCATGCGGTCCGTTAATTCCGGCTTATGGGCCCGAATGCGGATCGGCTGGGTGTAGAGGCGGTTAAAGTTGAGCGCAGGAATGGTAAGCCCGCCTGCGGTTTTCGGGCGCAGGGCATAGCGGAAAAACCAGGTGCCGGCCGCGCTGGTCGGCTGCCCGTCGACCAGTGCCGCGGCATTGAAGTCTGCAGACTGGAACGGGGGCATCGCCGGTTTGGATTCGGCCTTCACGACGACATCGAGGTTAAATACTTCGCCGAGAAAAATATTGGTGTCCGATGCGGATGCCTGGGCATAAAAGTCTGCATCCGCCCAGGCGGTTCCGGCGGTCAGCAGCAGTATTGGAATCAGCATTTTCATCTTACCAGTCTTTCTCCACCGCTTTATATTCACCGGCCTTTTTCTGTTTCCGGCGCTCCTGATTCTGCACCTCTTCGGCCAGGATATCCATTTCCGTCTGGTTCGGCGGCGGTACTCCCCGAATCTCTTCATATTCCGAAAAATCGCCGAACGGATCCGCATCATCATACAGGGCGGCATCCTCGTCGGACTCCTCATATTCCATATCATAATCGTCAAATTCGTCGGACTCCTCGCCGGAATCACTATCGCCCTGGTTTGGATCTTCCGGAATGGAATCGAGCGCCGCCTGCAGCTGTTCGAGTGCTGCCTGCTGGTTCGGTACGGCCATGGCCTCGGCGGCATTTGCGGTATGTTCCAGCGTCTCCTTCAGCGGGCCGGGCATGGTTGTGCCGTCCGGCATCGGCACATCCTCCTGCAGGCCGGAGCGCTCCATCAGCTGCTGCAGCGCGCGCGTTTCCGCCTCCAGCTGCTGCTGGTTATCGCCGGTATCGCCGGCTTCCAGCAGTGCGGCCTGCCGTGCGGCAAACTCCTTAAGTTTTTCGCGGAGCTGCTCCATCAGCTCGTTCTGCTGCTCTTCTTCTTCCTGCTGCCGGCTGATCTCCTCCTGAATCCGGGCCAGCATCCGCTGGCTGAGTTCGAGGTTATAGGCGGCGTCTTCGAACCCCGGATCATAATCCAGCGCCATGCGGTAAAACCATGCGGCCTGCCGGCACTGTTCGGCTGCGCCCTGCGGATCGGTTTCCTGCAGTTCACGGCCGCTCATCACCATGCAGTTGCCGATGTTATACCAGCTGCGGCCCCGCGTGTATTCCGATGCGGCCGCCGATGCGGCATATTCAAAGGCCGCCGCCGCCTCCGAATAACGGCCGGTGCGGTATAGCGCATTGCCGAGATTAAAATAGACGCCGCCCGATTCCGGGGCCTCGGCCGCCGCTTCGTGGTACAGGTTCACCGCCTCGTCAAACCGCCCTTCTGCCAGCGCTGCGTTTGCGGCATCAAACGCTTTCGGAACAGCGTGTACGGAACAGGCCGCCAAAATGCAGCAGACCATCGTCAGGTATTTCATCATCACGACGCATTCCTCCAGCGGTTGGAGGCGAGCAGGAGAATCACTGCGCCGGCGAGGAAGAGGTGGAACTGTTCCTCATAGCGTTCGATCACGTCTTTATCGGTTAGGGTGCGCTCGGCATTTTCCATGATCTGCTGATAAATCCGTGCCAGGTGAAACGGGCCGCTGCCCACATCGAAATAGAGGCCGTCCTGCGCGGCGCCGGCCATCCGCCGCAGGGTTTCGGAATGCAGTTTGGTCCAGACCTCTCGGCTTCCCGATTTCATGAATGTGCGCGCGCCGGTTTCCGCGTCCTCCAGCGCAATCCGGCTGCCGCGTGTGCGGTCGCCCAGTCCGATGGCGATGAAGCGCACACCGGCGGCATCGAGCTGCTGCACCGCCTCGATTTCATCTGGCCCCTCGACCAAATCTTCGCCGTCGGTAATCAGGATCAGGTCAATCAGTCCCGCCTGCTCTTCGGACACCATTTTTTCGACGGTCCGCTCCAGCGCATGGGCAATCATGGTGCCGCCGGCGGCCAGGCTTTCCGGCGCCGCCTGCCGAAGCGCCATGCGGAAATAGTCGTAGTCGGCCGTCAGCGGGCAGCGGATGGCCGCCGCGCCGGCAAAGAGCACCAGCCCGACCCGGTCGCCGGAAAGCCCGTCGACGCAGTCGAGGATCGAGGTTTTGGCATTTTCCAGCCGGTTCGGATGCATATCCTCAGCGAGCATGGAGCGAGAGACATCGAGCAGGAAAATCACATCGCGCCCGCTCTCCTGCAGCTTGGTCTCCTCCAGGTTCCACGCCGGCCGGGCGAGGGCAATGACCAGCAGGGCCGCTGCGGCGGATGCACAGCAGGCTTCCCGTTTGCGGCTGATGAAGCGCGCGCCGATGCCGAACGCCTCGACGGCCTTCCGCCGTTTGACGGACGAATAGATGAACAGGCCGGCAACGACCGGCACCAGCCAGAGCCAGAACAGCACCGACGGATTGTAAAAGTAGACCGGCATCACGGAATCCTCCTGAGCCAGGTGGTGGTCAGCACGGTGTGGCCGAGCAGGAGGATAAAGCCGAGGGCGGCGAACGGCTGGAAAATCTCTTTATAGGTCAGGTAGCGCTCGGTCTCGATTTCCGATTTTTCCATGGCGTTGATTTCATCGTAGATATCGCGCAGCGATGCTTCGTCGTCGGCGCGGCGGTAGATACCGCCGGTCTCTTCGGCCATTTTCCGCAGGATGCGCTCCTGCACCAGCGGTTCCTCCTCGATCTCCACCGGGCCGTCGGGGGTCTGGATGGTCTTCATTGCGGGCGGTTCAGTAATGGCGATCGTATGGACCCGAATACCCCAGTGTTTGGCCAGCGCAGCGCCTTCCATCGGCAGGTGCCGGCCGCAGTTGTTATTGCCGTCGGTCAGCAGGATAATGACCTTCGATTTAATCTTATAGGCGGCATCCGCATCCTCTTCGCTGTAGCGCTCCTCTGCGGTCTGCAGCCGGGCGGCGGCCAGTGTGACGGCATCGCCGAAGGCGGTGCCGTCCTCGTTCGGGCGGGATTCAATTTCCAGGCCGCGGATAAAGTAAGTCAGCGAATCGTGGCTCAGCGTCAGCGGGCAGACGGTGTCGGCGTAACGGGCGAAGGTAATGAGGCCGACCAGGTCGTTGGGGCGCTCGCCGGCAAATTGTTCGACAACTGATTTGGTGACGTCCATGCGGCTCATTGAGGCGTCCTGGAACGGCATGGAAATGTCCATTGAACTGGAAATATCGACTACGAGCTCAATCGCCACGCCCTCTTTCGGAATACCCTGGGTCATATCCTTCACCTGCGGCCGCGCGGCGGCGAAGATCAGAAGGATCAGTGCGCCGGCCCGCAGCCAGAAGAGCAGCGGCATCATACGCTGGCGGGCTGTGGGGGCGGTCTGTTTGAACGCCGCCAGTGTCGAGAACGGCAGCGCTGGGCCGCGTGCCCCGCGGCAATGATCGACGATCATTTTCGCGGCGGGCAGCAGCAGGAGCAGCATCCATGGCAGGGCGAATCTCATTCCGGCACCTCCATGGTTTTTTCGATGTACTGACGGACAAACTGCTCGGCCTCGGCGGCAAAGCCCGGCGGCACCCGGTTGGAAAAGCGGACGGCATCGCACTGTTCCAGAAAGCGGATCATTTCCATGTCTTCCAGGAGCGCGGCAAGTTCTACTGCGGTTCTGCCCATCATGGGTGTGCCGAAGCGCGCTTCATAATAGACCCGGAAAATGCGGCTGCATTCATGGATGCGTTCGACCGGGTTTTCGGGAAGGGCGGCGAGGGCCCGAAGCGCGTCCTCGCGGGGGAGCACTGCGGCTGGGGGCTGCCGCTTTCGAACGAGCAGCAGGAGGATCGGAATCAGGCACAGGACGAGAACCGATCCGATGACGGTATAGGCTGCGCGGCGCTTCTGCTGCTGTTCCGGCAGGAGTTCCATAGGCCCGGCAATATCGCGGAAGTCCGGTTCATCGAGGCCGGCCGGAATGATCGAAGTGACGCGGACCGGAATCGGCTCGGTTTTAATCTGTTCGCCGCCGGCCCGGATTTCGAGCGGCTGAAAGACGGTGCCGCCGGGCAGCGCGGGAACTAAAATCCAAACGAGGCGGCGGCGTATGCGGCCGTTGGGCAGCTTTTGGGCCGGCTCGCCGTAGCCGTCGGCCACGCTGAAGGGGTCGATGAAGCTGCTGAGATTCGGAACAACGGGTTCGATGCCGGCGGGGGTGTGAATTTCGACGGCGGCCGTGATTTTTCCGGAGCTCGGAATATTGGTTTCGCTCAGCGATACAATGGCGGTCAGGCCGCCGCTGCGGTACTGCCGGGAGTAAGCCGGATTCGCATCGGATTCGGTTTCCGCGGCCTTTTCCGAGCATCCGAATAGCAGGAGGGCCATGACAGGCAGCAGTTTCTTCATAGCGTCTGCCTCTGTTCGCGGGTGCGGAAAAAGCGCACGAGGCCGCGTATGGGATCGCGGTCGGTCTGTACATCGATCTGGTCGATGCCCAGGCGGCTGAACTGGTCCTTGAGCCGCAGGCGGTGCGCTTTGGCCGCGGTGCTGAATTTTCTGCGCGCCGCGGCGCTGGCCGTATCCACGAGGAGCTGCTCGCCGGTTTCGGCATCGCGCAGTTCAACGAGTCCGGCATTGGGGAGTTCCAGCTCGCGCGGGTCGGAGATGGTTACGGCGATGAGGTCGTAGTGAAAGGCGGCGAGTTTGAGCGGCCGGTCGTAGTCCGCATCCTGGAAGTCGGAGATCAGGAAGGTGACGCACTGTTTTTTGACCATCTTTCCGAGATAGTCCAGTGCGCCGGCGATGCTGGTTCCGGTGCCGGCGGGTTCGAAGCTGAGGATGGCGCGAATGATCCGCAGCACGTGCTGCTGGCCTTTGTCGGGCGCAATGAACAGCTCCACCTGGTCGGTGAAAATGACCAGGCCGACGCGGTCGTTGTTTTTGATGGCGGAGAAGGCGAGCATGCCGCAGATTTCCGCGGCCGTCTCGTTCTTGGTCTGGGCGGTTGAGCCGAATGCGCCGGAGGCTGACATATCGACGAGGAAGAAGAGCGACTGCTCGCGCTCTTCGATAAAGCGTTTAACAAACGGTTTGCCGGTCCGGGCCGTTACGTTCCAGTCGATGGTGCGCACTTCATCGCCGGGCATATATTCGCGCACTTCGTCGAATTCCATGCCGCGCCCTTTAAAGACGCTCTTGTATTCGCCGCCCAAAAGCTCGGCGACCACCTTTCGACTCTTGATGTCGATCTGGCGGACCTTTTTGAGGAGAGCTTTGTCTTTGGGGGGAGGCATGGAAATTAAGAATTAAGATTTCAGAATGAAGAATTGCGGGCGGGAAACCCGCGCCCCTTTATTTTTTGTTTTAGGCGGTCTTGCGGGACGCCGCCATGATGGCGGTGATTTCTTCCGCTTCCTTTTTCAGCGATTCAACCTTTTCGTTCGGTAACAGGTTTCCGTCCATAATCAACTCCAGCCAAAATTCAGTTTCATCGGATTCTTCGAGAACAGTTCCGAGTTTAGATATGAACTCAGCATTGGATCGGGCGCGGCATGCTGCTCGGTAGTTGGCGCCAACTGAGGAGCCGGAACGCATGATCTGATTGGCAATGACTTTTCCCGCAACCGTATTCGGCAGGGCATCGACCAGTTTCATGATGCGTAATGCAAACTGTTTGGTTCGTTTTTTAAGCTCATCGCCTTTCATCGGATCTCTTCTCTGTTAAGTGAGAATGCGGAATTCAGGATGAAGAATTTCAGGCGGGGAATCCCGGCCCTATTTCAGAGAATCTGCTGACTATTCATTCTTCATTCTGAAGTCTTAATTCTTCATTTCTAAGGTACTTCGACGGTATCGAGGATCTGCCGGATGATGTCCTCGGAGGTTTTTTCCTCGGCGGCGGCCTCGTAGGTGAGCAGTACGCGGTGGCGCAGCACATCCATGGCAACCTCTTTGATGTCCTGCGGGACGACGTAGCCTCGGCCGTTGAGCATGGCTTTGCCGCGGGCGGCGACAGAGAGGAAGATGGTCGCGCGCGGGGAGGCGCCGTAGCGGATCATGCCGGCGCAGTCGAGGCCGAAGGCGGCGGGGTCGCGCGTGGCCTGGACGAGGTCGAGGATGTAGTGCTCGAGCTTTTCATCCATGAAGACCGCGTCGACCATGGCGCGCAGGCGGTTGATGTCGTCGATCTCGATGACGGGGCAGATCTCGATTCTGACATCGGTTTTGCCCATGCGTTTGAGGATGCGGTGTTCTTCTTCCTTGGTGGGATAGACGACGTCGAGCTTGAACATGAAGCGGTCGACCTGAGCTTCGGGCAGGTGGTAGGTGCCCTCCTGTTCGACGGGGTTCTGGGTGGCGAGCACCAGGAACGGCTCGTCGAGTTTGTAGGTGGTGTCGCCGATGGAGACCTGATGCTCCTGCATGGCTTCAAGCAGGGCGCTCTGGACTTTGGCCGGCGAGCGGTTGATTTCGTCGGCGAGGATGATGTTGGCGAAGATGGGCCCCTTGTGGGGCGTGAACTCGTTGGTCTTCGGATTATACATCATGGTGCCGATGAGGTCGCCGGGCAGCAGGTCGGGTGTGAACTGAATGCGGTTGAAGCCGGCGTGGAGGGTCTGCGACAGGGTGGTGACGGCGAGTGTTTTGGCGAGCCCGGGGATGCCTTCGATCAGTACATGGCCGTTGCAGAGCAGGGCGAGCAGAAGGGCTTCGATCAAATCCTCCTGGCCGATGATGACCTTGCCGACTTCTTCCCGGACGCGCTGGAGCACTTGGCTTTCGGCCTGGTAGCGCTCGTTCATTTTCAGAATATCTTCATGCATGATTAGCCTTTCAAAAAAGAAACGGGGCCATAATAGCCCCGCTGCAGCTCTCAAACACTAAAGAAACGTATGAAACACGCGCGCTTGGACAAATTTATAGGATCGGCGGTGTGGCGGTTTTTTCCGGCTGCGGAACGATCAGTACATTGCCCTTGGCGTGGCGGATGACCGATTCGGAAACACTGCCGAGCAGGGCCTTGTGCAGCAGGCCGTGGCCGTGGGAGCCGAGGATGATCATGGAGGCATTAATCTCCTGGGCTTTGGCCAGGATTTCGGCGGGCGGATTACCCCGGATCAGCAGGGCGCGGGCCTCGATGCCCTTGGCGCGCAGTGCGGCCGAAAGGCCGAGCAGTTCGTTGTGCTCGCGCCGCAGTTCTTCGGCGCTGAGGTCGCGCGCCAGCTGTACATCGCCGGGCATGGAGGTGAGTTCGGGGGCATAGTCGGTATAGGTGGTGGCGAGTGCGATGGAGGCGGTTTCGTCGGTGGAGACATGAATGATCCACAACCGGGCACTGAGTTTGCGGGCAAGCTCCTGCGCTTGTTGGATCACAGCAACAGTGCAGACTGAAAAGTCAACGGCGACCAGCAGATTTTCCATGGTGTCCTCCTTGGCTGAACAACAGCAGTTTAGTCGGCCTTCGGGACTTTGGCAAGGGGTGTTCAGCCCTGAGTACCCTGTCCGGCCTGCAGTTATTTTGTTTACAGAAGTTAAGAGATAATAAGTAAACAAAATTTATGAGCAGTGTGTTTCTTGCTTATAGCCGGGCATTAGACGGAAGTTAACGGGGCGAAAGGTTATGAAATGCCGGATCATGTGCTTATTTGGTTTGATGTCGCGCAGCAGTTCCGTATTTCCGAATCCGCGGTCGGAGCCATACGGATCGACTATCCGCCGTGCTTTGACGGGGTCTTTACCGACTTTGTTCAGGTCCTGTCCACCCTTGATATCCTCGATTTTATTGGACCGTCCACCCTGCTCACAGATATGGACCGCGACGGTGCAATCACCACCAACGACTTATACCGGACCGACGAATTCCATCCCTACCGCTTTCGGGTGGATGAAGGGGCTAATGCAGATTACCCCGAAGCTGATCTGGAGGCCCGCGCCAACGCGCATCTCTATGTCCACACCCTGACCAACGGGATCGAGCTATCCGCCTCCACCAACCACTTCTCATTCTCCTCCGTCACCAACATGTACCGCACCATGAACCTGCGGGCCGGCGGAACCAGCTATACCAATGAACCGCCCAACTGGCCCGACGATCTGACGAACGGAAAGGACTTCGTTTTTGTCCACGGCTACAACGTTGATGAGTCCGCCGGACGCGAATGGAACAACACCATCTCCAAACGCCTCTGGCATGCCGGTTCCAACGCCCGTTTCAACGGCATCCTCTGGGACGGCACGCCGCCAGCGAGTTTAGGAAACAAGCATTATCACAATGCTGTGGTGAATGCATTTGCGTCCGCTCCGATTTTTGCCACGTATCTAAACGGCTTAGATGAACCGGTGGTGATGGCGCACAGCCTTGGGAATATGGTGACGAGTTCTGCCGTCTGCGACCCCGGTGCGGGCGTCTATCAGTATTATGCCATGAATGCGGCCGTCGCCAAAGAGGCATACGGGGATTCGGCACCGAATGAGAATATGATTCCCGACGGCAGCCTGATCTACAACCAGGATGAAGGCTGACTGATGCCCCTATCTGAAATTACAGAAAGGGTGTTGCTCTATCTTCGAACGGTTGTTGATGAGGATGGAAAGATTGTTTCGGCGCATTACGGACGTATTAAAGGGGAGCTTCAAATTTCATCCCATGGCCGATTGTATTTTAGTTATTGGTTCAACCCGGACCCGCAGAGCCGCAGTCTGGAATCGGACAAGAAGCTGTTCTGATGTAGTCGCCGCCGGGGAGGCCTATGGAGAATTTTTTCCGGATTCGGCCATGGTTCAGCGTTTCCCGTTTGCCGGATGCAGCCCGTTCTGCGGGCCGCCGGCTTTGAGGCCTTCGTGCAGGGCGGGCAGGATGATGGTTACGGTGGTGCCGCCGGAGCTGGTGTCTATATCGATCTGCCCGCTGTGGTCGATCACAACGCGTTTGGCGATCGGCAGGCCGAGGCCGAGGCCGCGCGCCTTGACGGTGCTGAACGGCGAGAAGACTTTGTCGCGCACCGATTCGTCGATGCCGGAGCCGTTATCGGTGATGACCAGGTAGAGGCTGCCTGATTCCTTGTTCGGTGAGCGGCCTTTGGCGGTGACGCTGATGCGCGAACCCGGTTTGTTCTGCAGGTTTTCCGTCGCGTTTTTCAGCAGGTGATATACGCACTCCTCGAGGGAGGCGCTGTCGCCGCTGATCATCAGGGCGGTATCGTCGGCCGACAGATGAATCTTCAGGTTGTCATGGTCGAGCTCTTTCTGGATCCGGGTGACGGCATGCTCGACCGGCTGGCGAATATCAAGCGGTACAAAGACCGGTTTCGGCGGATGGGCAAACTCATTGATTTTGTCGACAATCTGGTTGAGCCGGTCGACCTCATAGTTGACCTCCTTGCTGAAATCGGCGCGGAAATCGGGGTCTTCATAGCGCTGCGGCAGCATCTGTGAGAAGGTTTTGATGGCCACGAGCGGGTTGCGGATTTCGTGGCTCATGCTGGCGGCGAGTTCGTTCCAGAAGGCCGCGCGTTCGAGCTGGTCCTCTTTTTCCTGGAGCAGTTTGGCTCCGGTGACATCGCGGATCATCATCATGGCGCCGACGCAGTTGTTCAGGTCGTTGAGCGCGCGGGTTTCGACGGCAATGGTGAGTTTGGTCCGGGGGTCGGTCCACTCTTCGATGTCGGCATTCATGCGGTTCTGCAGGGTGCGGTGGAAGAGGTCGGCCATTCGGCTGCCGAGGGTTTCCACTTTGCCGCCGATCACCTGCTGTTCGCGGGGCCGGAGGATTTCGTGCGCGGCGGAGTTGAACCAGCGGATGACGGCGTTTTCATCGCACGCCACAATGCCGAACGGAATGGTGTGCAGTACGGTTTCGGCCAAGGCTTTCTGCAGGGCGGTCTCTTCGTATTGGAAGGCCTTTTCGAGGGTTGTTGAAATGTGGTCGGCGAGTCCGGTCAGGTCTTCGAGATCGGCGAGGTCGAACGGAATGCCGGTGGAGCGCTGGCCGACAAATATCCAGCCTTTGATGCGGCCGGCGGCGTAGAGGGGAATGATGATTTCCGCGCCGAGCGCATCGAGCATCTTCTTGAGCATGGCCCGTTCTTCGGGGGCGGGCACATTGTCGAGCGTTTTGCGCGAGACAAGGTGGGTGTTCATTTCCAGCCAGCGGATAAACGGATGGTCCGGCGCAATGACGAGTTTTTCAGTGGAGGCGAGGCAGCGGGTGCCGGCCTGGTAGATATAGGCGGCATGCGGGTCGGGCTGGATAAAGATGCCGGCGCGCGAAACGCGCGCGGTTGCCACGAGGCCTTCCACAACGCTGTCGAAGAGGGCGTCGACATTGTCGAAATTGCGCTGGGCACTGGAAAAGTTGCGGAGCGGTGCGGAAAAGAGGGTGCGCGGTTCCGGGCGCGGCTCGACCCGGCGGGCGTTGAGTTTGGCCAGTTCGTCCTCCAGCAGCTGGGTTTTCTGGCGCAGCATCTGGCATTCGATTGCGCGTTTGAGCAGGGGCTGGAAGTCGCGCCGGTCGGGTTCGAGCGAAACGACGGCGAAGGGTTCGAGCATTTCCGCGGCGAGCATGGGGTCGGAGCGGTCCGTGCCCAGTACGAGCAGTACGGTGCCGGGCCGTTCGCGGTGGATGTCCAGCAGGACATCCAGGCAGTTCGGGGCCCGCAGGTCGGCGAGCAGTACGGTATCGCCGAACTGATGCAGCCACTGCTCGAGGTCGGCCTGTTCGTCGATCGGCTGGATGGCGGCCGTGGAGGCGGCCATGCGGATGAGGCGCGTGGTCAGGGCTTCGTCGCGGGAATAGAGCAGGCAGGAGGGGAGGGTTTTCATGCGGGCGCTCCTTCCTCGAAGAGAGGAATGTAAATGTAGAAGGTGGTGCCGCGGCCGGGTTCGCTTTCGACTTCAATCACGCCGTGATGCTCGCTGATGATTCCGTGCGCCACGGAGAGGCCCATGCCTGTGCCCTCGCTCTTGCTGGTGAAGAACGGGTCGAAGATCTGCTGCAGTTTCTCGCGTTCGATGCCGTGGCCGTTGTCGGTGATCTGTATGCGGAAGCATTTGCGCCGCGTTGCTTTATCCGGACTGTCGCCGTTGGCAAAGCGGTAGGAGCAGTTGATCGTGCCCACTGTAATGGTGCCGCCGTCTTCAATGGCTTCAATCGCATTGAGGTTGAGGTTGATCAGGGCCTGGGAAAGCAGTTTGCGGTCGCCGAAGATTCGTGTGCTATGGGCTTTGCAGTTATTGTGCAGGGCGATGTTTTTCTGCGACAGCTGTTCCTGAATCAGTTTGAGTGTCTGATCGATCATTTCCTGCGCATCCATTTCGACCAGGTGGGGCTTGGCCGGTTTGGAGAAACTCAGCAGTTCATTCACAATGCCGTTGATCCGTTCAACCTCCTGCGCAACCAGCGAGGAGAAGTCCTTGCGGAAATCGTCATCGTCATAGCGCTGCGGCAGCAGCTGGGTAAAGGTTTTGATCGTGACTAGGGGATTCTTAATTTCGTGCGCCATTCCGGCGGCCAGTGTGCCCACGCTGGAAAGCTGGTCCGAGCGCCGGACCTGTTCCTCGAGTGCTCTAAGTTCCGTGATGTCTGTAAACACCAGCAGGGCACCCATCGGCTTGCCGTCGTGGCCGAACAGGAATGCCGAACCCATGCGGATGTTTTTCGCCGCGTCATCGCTATCGCTCTCGGGATAGAGCTTGGCATCGATGTTCCGGATGCCGTTTCGGTTCTCCAGGGTGACCTCCAGCGCCAGGTAGATTTCGCGCGGCAGAATGGCGATATTTTCACCCACGGCATTCTTATCGCTGATGCCGGTAATCTTCTGGGCCTCGTGGTTGAACAGGGTGATCTTGCGGTCGGGGTCGGCCACCACCACGCCGCTCACGAGACGGTCGAGCATGATTTCATTCTGGATTTTACTGTCCTGTACCTCGGTATATAGCCGCGCATTCTCCAGCGCCACCGCAAACTGGTTGCAGAGGATCTGCAGGGCATCCTGTTCTGCTTTGTCATAGCTTTTTCCCGCCGTGCGCAATCCGAAAACAACCAGGCCTTCCAGCTGATCCTTTGAAAATATACCCGTTACCACATTTGCTTCGAGTGCAGACATTTCATCAATTGCACTCGTGATCTCTTCTGTTTGCCGGGTGCGAAGCAGGGCGTCATAACTGACCGGATCTTTCGTTTTTGTTACGAGGTTTGTCAGGCTGGACGAAGGCAGTACGGGGGAGTGTCGAATGTGAGAACGGGGAAAGCGCTGAACAAACTGACCACCGCTATTCAGCAGAATTCTGACATCGGTTGTGCTGAGAGCTGACAGCAGCAGTTCAGTATAGCGATGCAGCAGTGAATCAATGGTGGTAACCGATTGGAATATTTCCCCCGCTTTTCTCATGGCTAGGGGGATATCCAGAGTCTGCGCATTGACCAGGCGGTCTGCGACCTTCTGAAAACGGCCATGCACTGGTGCCATTGAAAAAGCGACGGCGATTGTTGCCGCAATATGTGCGGGAAGGGGGTTGGTAAGGGATAAACGCAGCAGAATGCTGTTAAGTCCGTACCAGATAATGGAATAAATGCAGATCAGATAGGATATTAGTAAAACATACGCTGTTATGGTTCTGAGAATCACTGCGACAGCAAGTATGCGATGAACGGCAATGCCGTAGGCTACGATGATGACGAGAGCGAACACGCTGGCGGCATGGGCGATAGGGACGGGCGCAGAGGTTTTCAGGACAAGCGCAGACATCGTCCCGAAGAGCAATCCGGTTACTAAACCCGCAAAACAAGCAAACCCCAGGAATTCAAATTCAGCCCGTTGTGCTCCAACTAAACTGAACCGCCCTTTGTTGAGGTTGAAAGCAAAGACCACTATGCTGATTACATAGTATACATTAAATAGAAAATACGGGGTCCCGTATCTGGGGGTAGCGAGTCCCAGGGTACCGTCTGCAAGGACTGGAAAGCTGACCTCTTCGATGAAGGTGGGGAAAAAACAGGAAGCGCAGATAAGAACGTTGGCAATGATCTGCAGGCGGGCGGCTGCTAAAATACGAGGCCAGCCTTCATTCGGATGTTTAATTGCAAAGCGCAGGAGTTGAAATGCAGTTGGTATACAGGCGGAAATGGCGTATGCAGAGGTTAGCGTATGCATAGCCCCGCGCGGAGTGTCTGCTAATATGATCAGCAGATTGGATAATAGCCATAAAAACAGGCAGGTGCATGCGAATAGAAATGCCTGATTGACCTTTCTTTTCCGGTTCGCAAAAAAAACCAGCACGCCAAGAGTGAGAGAGGTCGCCGCTGCGGCTGAAATGAATATAATTAAAAGTGTCATTTCACTCGGCAGCCTTAATGATCATGGTGCTGTTTACGCCGCCTACACCGCGGCTGTTGATCAAAGCGGTCTTTCCATAATTGATTCGGGACGCACCATAAACAATGTCCGCATCACACAATGGATCCAGCGTTTCTAGGTTTACGGTCGGCGGTATGATTCGCTCCCGGAAAGATTGAACTGATGCGACAAGCTGCATAACACCACCGCCCGCAAGCGGATTGCCCGTTGAACCTTTAATCGAATGGACTACGGGCTGCCGCGCAGCGTTAGCAAAGATGTTATTGATCGCCTCGATTTCGATGCGGTCCAGGGCGATGTCGCTTGAGCCGTGGGCATTGATTACTTCGATGTCGTTCGGCATAAGGCCGGCATTAGCAATCGCATTGCGCATGCTGATTTCGTATCCGTGACATTCCATGCCCGGGTAGTCGCAGCCTGAATCATACCCGATGATTTCGGCATAAGGCACCGCTCCCCGATCAAGGGCGTTTTCCAGGCGCTCGAGAATTACAACGCCGGCGCCTTCTGCCAGATAGCCCCCGGTTCTGAACACGTCAAAAGGCCGGGAGGCCTTTGAGGGATTTTCATTATGTTCTGAGAGCAGGCCGGCATAGCCCAGCCCGGTTACAACGGACGGTATGATGCCGGCATCGGATCCGCCTGCGATGGCAATTTCGGATTCTCCACTCCGGATCATTTTCGTGGCTGATGCGATGGCATCCATGCCGGCGGAGCAACTGTTGGCTAGCGATTTGATATAGGCGGGTATGGACAGCATTGATGCAATGATGCCTGATGTTTTAATATGAAGGCAGGATGCCACCGAGGGGAGGCCTTTGGTATTGCCCGAGGCTTCAAGCCGTCTGTTGTGGGTTTCCACTAAATCAAGGCCTGAGAGCGTAGAACCCATAATAATTGCAATTGGGGATTTTTTCTCCAGTATTGCGTTGTTCATCTGGGCATCACTCAAAGCGAGCTGCGCGGCGGCCACAGAAAGCAGTGTGCTGCGGCTTTCCCGCCTAGGCTTATGACTCTTGTCAATAAAATCCAAGGGGTCAAAGTTTTTCACTTCGCCGGCGGTTTTCCACGGGATTGCTGAGGCATCAAAATGAGTAATAGGCCCAATGCCTGATTCTCCGGCCAGCAGGGAGTTCCAGAAGGCGTCCTTGCCGATGCCGTTCGCCGCCAGCACGCCGACGCCGGTAATCACAACTCTGTTCGGCCTAATCACGTGCTTGTTTCCCCCGGATCATTTGGTGTATCTCCCGTGTGCAGATAGGGATAGGCGGTAAAAGGTGAAACCGCAGCGAGCCTATATCTCCACATTTTTATGCACTAAATATCAATATGTAGTATATTTCAAGAGTTTTTACACAACCTGTGGGCTGGATAATTGCTGGTGAATGGCATGTGATCTGCTATTATTTGCGGGTTTTAATAATCCGCCGAAGGGGTGAATGTGAGAAAGAATTACAAGCTTTTATTGACTGTTGCGGCAGGTTTGGCCGCGGGGACCCGTTCCGCATCCGCCGACGGATACCGCAATCCGCCGCCGACGGCTGAAGGCATAGGGAAATCCGGCGCCAACTCGGTTTGGGTGGATGATGCGTCCGCAATCTCCTATAATCCGGCTAATCTGGCCGGGCAGACCAACGGCTCGGTCGTGGTTTCCGCCGTGTTTGCGCAGACCGAAAATACTTATGATTTTATTCTGGGCGGCAGCTACGAGTCGGACGGCGGCTGGAATGTGCTGCCGAACCTCTATTATTCGATGCCCGGCAGCAAAAAAGGCGTCACTTTCGGCCTGGGCATCACGACACCGTTCGGGCAGGGGCTTTCCTGGGACCAGGATGAGTTTGAGCAGTTTGCTTTGGGCGTAACGAGTGCAGCATCGCCGACCAACCTCATCCCGTATGAAGTCAGCGTTTCCATGGTCGATATTGGCCCGACCGCGGCGTTTCAGCTGCGCGAGAATTTGAGTGTGGGTGCGGGGGTTGATTTTTATCTCTCGCAGCTTGAGCTTGAGGCCGTGAATGCGGTTTATGTGCCGGCCCTGGGGGCGGCGGCGGCCTTTAATTCCGAAGCGAGCGGCTTCGGCACGGCGATCGGAGCGCATTTGGGGCTGAGCTGGGATCCGGCGGACGGCCACCGCCTGACCGCAACCTATAAGAGCGGCTTCAAAATCGACTATTCGGGTGATTACAAACTGGGCGAAATGGATGAAGTCGATTTTGACACAACGATCGAGTATCCGCATATCGTGACGCTCGGCTACGGCGTGCAGCTTTCTGAGCGTGTGCAGATCGAGACCCAGGTCGAGTGGCTGAACTGGTCGGAAAACAAGGGGCAGACCCTGGCCATTGAAGGGTATGATCCGGTGACGGTTAAGAATAACTGGGACGATACTTTTACATTCGGCCTCGGAGGCAGCTGGCAGGCAACGGATGCGCTGGCGGTCAGCGCGGGGTATGCCTTTATTCCCTCGCCGGTTCCCGATGAAACCCTCACTCACCTGCTGCCGGATGCTGACCGTCATGCGATCAGCCTCGGCCTCGGCTATTCGTTCGGCGCGCACCGCCTGGACCTGGCCTACACGCTGAGCATGTATGAAGACCGCAGCGCCCCGGCCGACGGAGAAGGTCCGGGCTTATATGATATTGATTCGAACCTCGTGGGTTTGACATACTCCGCAATTCTGGGAAATTGAAATGATTGCAGATGCGAAAGACAAAATGGGACGGGTGCTGGTCATTGATGACGAGCGGGGACCGCGTGAAAGCCTGCGCATGGTCCTTAAATATGATTACGATATGATTCTGGCCGACCGCGTTGACGCCGGGATCAAGCTCCTCCGCGAAAACGATCCCGATCTTGTGATCATGGATATCCGCATGCCGGAGAAAAGCGGCATTGAAGGCCTTCAGGAAATCCGCCAAATCAATCCAAACATTTCCATTGTCATGCTCACCGGCTACGGGGATCTTGAAACCGCGCAGCAGGCGATTCGGTTCGGCGCAAATGATTATCTGCAGAAACCCTTCGATACGGACGAAATTCAGGCTGTGGTCAAAAAATATGTCGACCGCAGCAAGCTCAACAGCCGTAAAAAACAGGCACAGGAAGAGCTCAGCCGTATGACGCAGTCGCTGAGCCGCGAAGTGGGCAAAACCAATAAGCTCACCTCCCTGGGCGCGGCATCGTCCGAACTGGTCCGCGACCTGCGCAATCCGCTCACCATCATTCGGGGTTACCTGGACCTGCTCAATTATGAGCTCAAGGAAAAGCAGGAATCCACCTCGGACGAAATGACAGAATATCTGGACCAGATCGAAAAGAATGTGGAGCGGTGCGCCGAGCTGGTTGAATCGTGGCGCGCCCTTGGCCGCTTTGACTTTTCACAGATGCAGCGGCTGCACCTTCCTAAGCTGATCAACGATTGTTTCCGCGATGCCGCGGCACATTCAGACATTGCTTTTTCCGTTCGGGTTGAGGGGTCAGAAGAGCAGTATGAAATGCTCGGCGAACGCCTGCAGATCAAACGGGCGCTGCAGAACCTTGTTGATAATGCCGTTGCGGCAGTCAGCCGGGAGCCCGGGCCGAGCATCACCGTCGTGTTCTCCATGAGCAACGCGGAAATCGACCTGAAAATACAGGATAACGGCTGCGGCGTAGACCCGGCGGAGCTTCGCTGGATTTTCGAGCCGTTCGACAATGCCGCCACCGTCGAAAAGGGAGCAGGTCTCGGCCTGTTCATCACCAAAAAGGTGATCGAAGAACACCGCGGCGCCATGAGTTTTGAGAGCCGCATCGGCGAGGGCACCATCGTCACTGTCCGCGTGCCGCAGGCCCACACGGCGCTCGGCTATTTTTCCGGTCCCGAAGCACTGGTGCAGGCCTAGGCAGGAATGACGGACGGACCAGCCATCGAAGCCTGGAAGCGCGTGCTGGATGACGGGGCAGTCATCGATGATGCCCGTGAACTGGCGGACTACACCAAAAGCGTCTGCGGGTCATCGCGTGCGGTGACTGCCGTACTGAAGCCGACCACCCGCGAACAGGTCGAACAGATTGTCGAAATTGCCAATGCAAACCGTACGCCGCTCTATCCCATCAGCTGCGGCAAACAGTGGGGCATGGGCTCGAAACTTCCGGTCAAAGCCGGGGCGGCCGTGGTCGATCTTTCCGGCATGAACCGCATTCTGGAAGTGAATGAACGGTTTCATTACTGCGTCGTCGAACCCGGCGTTACCCAGCGCCAGCTGCTCGATTATATCGAGCAGCACGGCCTCGGGCTGATGCTGAACGTAACGGGCTCGACCTCCGATACCAGCCTCATCGGCAACACGCTCGACCGCGGCGTTGGATATTTCGATTCGCGCGCCGACGGTATTTCCAATATGACGATTGTGCTCGGAAACGGCTCAACTGTGCAGACGGGCTTCGGTCATTTTGAAAAAGCGAAAACCGGAAATCTCTATGCCCACGGCATCGGTCCCGAACTCGACGGCCTTTTCCTGCAGGGCAATTTCGGCATTGTGACGTCCGCCTGCATCGATTTGATGCCGAAGCCGGAAGCCCATATGGCGGCCATTGTTAAGATATCCGATGAAAAACACCTGCCGCAGCTGATCGATGTGCTGGTCGGCCTGCGGGCGCGGAATATTTACACCACGATTGCGCACATCGGCAACCGGGAGCGCTCCTACATCACGCTGGCACCGCTGCTCTATCAGCAGCTGGTGGAAAACGGCGAGCCGGCGGGCGGCGCGACACGCGCCAAGGCAGAGCGCACCCTGGAGGCCGGCGGTTTCGGCCCGTGGAGTGCCGCGATCGGCGTGCTCGGAACGCCTGCACAGCTGAAGCTGGCCCGAAAGGAGATCCGCAAAGCGGTGTCCGGGTTTGCCAAACCGATGTTCCTGAGTGACGGACTGATTGCCCGTGCAAAATTGCTGCTGAGCGGGCTCTCCTTTATCCCGGCGGTAAAACTCCAGCTGATGATGCTCAACGCGGTTGAGCCGGTTTACGGCTTCACCCGCGGCGCCGCCACAGACCAGTCGCTCTGCTCGGTCTACTGGGCCGCCGGCGATTTTGACCGGCTGGACGAGCCGAATCCCGACGATTCGCAGAGCGGGATTATGTTCTGCCTGCCGATTCTGCCGGCCGACGGCCAAACGGTGCTCCAGGCCGTGCAGGATACGAGCCGGACCTTTGCATCGTACGGATTCGAGGCGGCCATAACCGTGAACCTCATGGACACAAAAGCCATGGAAGGTGTTGTCAGCCTCTCTTTTGACCGCCGGGACGAAGCGCAGCGCGCTAAAGCGCTCGAGTGTATCCGCGAAATGGAATCCCGCTATATGGAACAGGGCTTCCCGCCGTACCGCGTCGGGATTAATTCCATGGACCTGGTGGTGCATGAGGGGGACACGTTCTGGCAAACCGTGCGCGATTTAAAGCGGGCCCTTGATCCGAACGGCATTATTGCGCCGGGCCGATACAATCTGGCCTGACTTCCCGCCGCTGGAATTGCCGCCGTGCGATATTCCCGTTGAAAAAAATGTATATCCTGTTAGCGTGTGAACACAATGTGAACGCTGGGGGAGTGTTACATGAGCGGCAGGGACATCATCTGCATACTGATCGCCTACCTTCTGGGAGGGGTCTGCACGGGGTATTACCTGGTGCGCCTGCTGAAAAAGACCGATGTCCGCAGTACCGGCAGCGGCGGGGTCGGTGCGCGCAATACGGGGCGGGTGCTCGGCCGCCCCGGCTTCCTGATTACGCTGGCTGGCGACCTGCTCAAAGGGCTGCTGGCGGTTGTGCTGGCCCGGGCGTTCGGTTTGGCCCCTTCGGTGGTTTCCCTCGTGCTGGCTGCGGTGATCTGCGGGCATATCTGGCCCCTGTTTCTTCAGTTCAGGGGCGGCCGGGGCATTTCAACCGCCATCGGTGCTTTGCTTGCCTATGATGCTGTTCTTGCGCTGGTGCTGCTCGCCCTGACCGTTATGCTGCTGGTATTCCAGCGCGGGTTCATCCTCAGCGGACTCGGGGCGTTCCTGCTCCTTCCGGCGGCGGCCTATGTTTTGGGCTGGCCGGGGCATACCGCCGCCGCCTTGGCCGGCACCGCAGCCGTTATTCTCTTTGCACACCGCGAGCGGATTCGCCAAGCCGTTGCGGACGGTCTACCCCAAAAGGAGGCATAGATGGGTGTACTCGACGGATTTATCTATAAAACGGCAAATGAAGAATGGGAAACCGATGCGGTTGCCGCGCTGAACTATAAAACCTTTGTGGAGGAAATTCCGCAGCACCAGGCCAATCCCGACCGGAAACTGACCGATAAGTTCCACGATGAAAATACCTACATCATCTGTGTGCAGCCTGAGCAGCGGATTCTGGCCGGCATGATTGCCTTTCGCGATAAACGGCCCTTTTCCCTCGATAAAAAACTGGAGGATCTCGACGCCTATCTGCCGGCGGGGCGCTCCCTTTGCGAAATCCGCCTGCTGGCCGTGGAAGAGGAGTTCCGCTACAGCCGAATCGCGCAGGGGCTGATTGCCGCGCTGGTGCAGCACGCCATGGACTGCGGGCACGACCTTGCCGTCATTTCCGGCACGGTCCGGCAGATTAAACTCTACCGCTTCCTCGGCTTCCAGCCGTTCGGCCCGCTGGTCGGCGCCGAGGGGGCGCAGTATCAGCCGATGTATCTCACGCTCGAGGCCTATCAGGAGCTCAAGACCCGCTCGCGTTCGTTTGCCCAGGATGAGCCGGAGCTGGTGAATGACGACACCATGCTGTTCAACTTTCTGCCCGGCCCGGTGGATCTTGGAAAGCAGGTGATGGCCGTCTGCAGCGAGCGGCCGTGTTCGCACCGCGCCGATGCGTTTGTGAAGGATTTCCGGCGCGTCCGGCAGCAGCTCTGCGAGCTGAGCCAGGCGCAGCAGGTGGAAATCCTGATGGGCTCCGGAACGCTCGCCAACGATGCGGTTGCCGGGCAGCTTGCGCTGCTCTGTTCCACGGGGCTGATTCTGGTCAGCGGCGAGTTCGGGCGGCGGCTGGTACGCAATGCCAACGGGGCCAAGCTCTTTTTCCACACGCTGGAAATTCCCGAGGGACAGGCCTTCCGCAAAGAGGACCTGGAAAAAATGCTGAAGAATCATCCCGAGGTTGAATGGGTCTGGGGAACGCACTGCGAAACCTCCACCGGGGTCCTGAACGACATCGGGATGTATCAGGGCGTATGCGATGCCTTCGGCGCCAAGCTGTGTCTCGACTGCATCAGTTCACTCGGCACGGTGCCGGTTGATCTTTCACGGGTCTATCTGGCGAGCGGCACCAGCGGTAAAGGCCTGGCCTCCCTGGCCGGCCTTTCCCTGGTTTTCCACAATCACGCGCTGGCACCCGCGCCGGACGACCTGCCGTGCGTACTGGATCTCGGCAGCTACCAGGAACACGAGGGCATTCCGTTCACCATTCAGTCCAACCTCGTCTATGCCCTGCTGGCCGCGCTGGAGTCGCACGATTGGGATAAACGGTTTGAGGCGGTGCGCGGCTGGTCGAAATCCATGCGCCGCAAACTGGCCGAAATCGATGCGCCGATTCTTGCGCCCGATTCCTGCGCCATGCCGGCAGTTGTTACCATTGCGCTGCCGGAAAGCCGCTCCTCGGAGCACATTGGCGATAAACTCAAAGAGCACGGCATATTGGTTAGTTACCGCAGCCGCTATCTGCTGGAGCGCAACTGGATTCAGGCCTGCATGATGGGAGCCGAGCGCAAACCCGCCGAAAAACTGATTCGACTGCTGAAGAAAGAGCTCGCGGCGGCGCCGCGGGCACGGTTCCGCTAAAGTGTGGAGTATTTAAACTTCTCGAGCACAAATTTGCTCATGCGGTTTGCGGTGTGCTGAATCTGGAGAATCAGCTGGTCAATGTGCAGCAGTTCCTCCTCCTCGTGGAGGCCTGTGCCGAGGGCGTCGGCAATGCGGAATGTAATGTTGTCCTGCTGTTCAATGAAGGTGTCGAGGGATTCCGCAAAGCCGCTGCTGTCTGAAATTTCGTCCGCCTCCGTATTGAAGTGCGATGCAATCTCATTGAGTATGGCATACATTTCAAAGAATTGATCGCGGCAGTCGGGCCACGCCTCTTCAATATCCACCGGCCGCGACAGCTGGTGAAAGGGGGTCGGTCTGAATTTCTTCACCTTAAACCGCCGGATTTCAAGAAACGTGGTTCGAATGGAATTCAGGTGCTCGCCGAGCAGTGCGGCGCTGATTTTAGATTCATCGGGCTCTTGAGTCATGTGCTCCTCCTAGGCCTGGGTCGGCCGGGCGGCAACCCACTTGCGCATCTCCTCCTTGGTTTCTTTCCACACCTTGGAGTCATTGCGCTCATTGGCAAACGAGCTGTAGAGGTGGAAAAAAGCCTGGCGGAAGGTTTCCAGAAAGACCATGCGTTCCTGGAATTTGCCGACGCGGTCAAAGGTTTCGGTTTCCGGCAGCTTCAGGCTGCGGAAGACGAAATCGTCGGCATCAAATGTAAACGCCCAGACCTCTTCGCCGCGTACAAACTGCATCTTGGCTTTCTTCAGTTTTTTGCCGCTGAGCAGGGCTGTGCGCGCCTCGGCCGAAAGCATCGGTTCGCCTTTGCGCAGGGTAATCTCGTGAGCGCCCTTGCCTTCCATCACAAAGGTCAGCGGGCCCTCAACCATGAACGCCATTTCGCCGACGTCCGGAACCTGGACCAGGCCCTGTCTCTTTTCCGAGCAGAACCAGAGCCACATCAGGAACTCGCGGCCGGCGGTTCCGTCCACCATGCCGTCTTCAAGTTCATCCGAAAAGCTCGAGGGCGCCCAGTGCTGGACGTTAATCTGGCTCAGCCGTTCCGCAATGGTTTCCGGATCGGCGGGCGTCGCCCCGCAGCCGGTGGTCTGCATCAGGCTCAGCACAAAAGCATCCACCTGTTTTTCCGATGTGGCCGAGGCATAAATCATGTGCGAGCGCTCATCAAAGACAAAGTCGATGCCCTTGAGCTGCGGCGGCATTTCCGGCAGCAGCCGTTCTTTGACCTGTTTGCGGATTTCCGAGCGCTGGGTCTGGTTCAGGTAGTTTTTATCATCGGCCTCCATTACGGCCATCTCTTCGACCGCGCACTCCGCCTGCAGCAGCGAAGTCGGAACCATTTTTTTCGCCTGCGTGAGGGTTAGGCGCAGGTAGCCGCCCAGGAACGCGTTCTCTTCGGTCACATTCCGGTCGAGCAGGTGCCGGCCGGCCACCCAGCCGTTCACCTCTTCCTCCACCAGCGTGTTGAGCGGCGGCAGGGCGGCCGCCGCAAATTTATCAACATCCTCGGGGCCGAGATCGCGCGATGCAAAAAACATCCGGAAGCTCACAGTACCTTTTTCAAAACCCATCTTCAAAACCTCTTTTCAAAATTGAGAAGTATATATTCTCAAAAATAAGAACTCGACGGCAGTTTCCTCTGCAGTTCAAGCATTGTGGTGGAAATCTACCAGCTCACAGCCAGTCTGGTGAACAGAGTTGCGGGCCGCGGCTTCAGTCCGGGAATGGATTGAAAGTCGGAGCCCCACAGGTTGTCCACCGAGAATGAGACACGCACGTTTTTGGCGAAAGTCGGGTCGTATTGCAAGCCTAGTGATGCCGGAGCACCGAAATCTTTGCTGGTGCGCTGCGCGTTTTCGGCCTGCAACCGGGCGGTTTGCGAATAAAGCAGGCCGAACTGGCCGAGAAAACGCCACTGTGCCGACACCTTCAGCAGGTGCTCCGGATAATCCGATTCGTACAGCCCGTCCGTGCTGGTGTTGTTCTTCTCGGCCCACTGATAAAACGCCTTCAGCATCAGGTTTTCGGTCGGATAAAAGCCGATTGAGGCATCCAGGCCGATCGTCTCGACCCGGCCCAGGCCGACCGCGGACCCGGCGATCCAGTCGCTGGCGTTTTCGAGGGTGCGGTGAAACGCGCCGATATGCCAGTCGCTGCTTTCGGAGAGGAACTGCTTAAATGCGAGCGCCGTATTCCGCGCATGCTGCTGCTGCAGCTCCGGATTGCTCTCCAGGATCTGGTAGTCGGGCTGCTGTTCTGTTTCGGTATAAGAGAGGCTGATCCGGCTGTTATCGGTCAGAAGCCAGTCCGCGCCGGCCGCCGGCAGGAATTCCGCGCTCTCCCCCGTCTGGAACACGGCGTTGAGCCCGGCCGTAACTGTAAACCGCTCAAACCGGGCCTCCGGCTGCAGCAGCACGGTGCCGCGGGTCCGGTGGTCATCCAGGTCGCCGCTGACCCGTTCATGCTCGAGGTCGGCGCGCAGCTTCAGGGCGATATGCTGGATTTCGAGCGTCCGCCCCTCGACGGCCGCCGTGAAGTACTTCGAATAAATATCCGCATAAGACCCGGTGTCGGAATCTTCTGTCTGATACCGGACATCGCGGTAGAGTGCCGAGACGCGGAGGTAGGCGTCATCCAAATCGCCCTGCGTGGCCCCCGCAAACACCAGGCTGTCATCCACCTGATACTCCGTCAGGTTTGTGGAGCCGAAATATCCGAAGCCTTCGAACTCTTTCGACTGCCCCGCCGTGATGATATCGATGGTCCAGTCATTGGCCGGAATCTTAAAAAAGGCGCCGCCCGCCGCCCGTTCCATGCCGTTGGCGCCATCGTCGATTTGCCGGGCCTTTTCCAGGTCGAGGAACCCGCCGGCGAATTCCGTTGAGCCGTACACGCCGGCGGCATAGTGCTCTTTCGTGCCGAGTCCGGCATAGGCCTGCTGGGCATCCTCCAGCGGCTGGGTATTGAACGCGGCGGTTCCTGTCAGGTGGCCCGAAAGATTATCGAGTCCGGTTTCAACCGCAGGCTTCCCCAGCAGGTTCCCGAGCACCGGCAGCTCGCTGTTCAGGTGAGCGGAGTAGGGCACTTTCAGCCGCAGGCCGTTCAGGCTCATCCCCGAGCCGCTGTAGCTGCCGCCCTGAATCGAGAGATCGTGCTGCGCCAGCCCCTGCGAATTCACCAGCACCTCCGAATCCTCATCCAGCAGCTGCCCGGCCGGCCGCAGATCCGCAAACCCGCCGAAACACGGCGAGGCCCCGATCAGCGCTGTCAGACCGATAAGGCGGATTTTCATCAGAAACACTCCTTCATCTCGGCGGCACAGGGGTTTGAAACCGCGGTGTTCATAGCCCCAGCCGGTTCACGATCTTTTCGGCTTCAGCAGCGACCGGGATCGGGAGATCGTTGTAGTTTGGATTCGGCCGGGCGAGCTGGCTGCAGTAGGGGATGGTTCCAAGGATCGGAATCTTGCCGAACTGTTCAATGGTGACGGCGTTGTCCTCTTCGATGAAGGTGAATTCCTCATCTGTGCGGGCCACAAAAACAATACCGGCAATATCGAGGCCTTCGCTGCGCAGGGCGCGGATGGAAAGCAGGGTGTGGTTGATGGTGCCGAGGCCGGGCCGTGCGGCGAGCAGCACCGGAAAGCGGAGCGCCTGCATCAGGTCGAGCATGGTTTCGCGGCGGTTCAGCGGAACAATCAGGCCGCCGGCGCCTTCGGCGAGTACAAATTCATAGTCCGATGCAAGCTCACGGGCGGCGATGACCATTTCGGCGATCTCGATTTCCGTTCCGGCGAGTTCGGCGGCGAGGTGGGGGGAGCAGGCCGGCTCAAAGCGGTAGGGCGCCATCTTTTTATAGTCGTCGGCGGAAACATTCATTCCGGCCATGGCGAGTGAATAATCGAGGTCCGGCACGGCCCCGTTTTCGCAGCCGGTCTGCGCCGGTTTCATGGGGGCGGCGTTGATGCCGCGCCGGCGGATTTCCGCCAGCAGCAGGGCACTCAGGGCGGTTTTGCCCACGTCGGTATCGGTGCCGGTTACAAAGAGTCCGTTCATCATGGATTCACCTTGCCCGAAAATTACCGGTTCAGCAAGAACACAGCGGTTTCGTAGGTGGCGCAGACGCCGCGGCCGGAGGCGAACTGTTCCTGATAGTCGGCGGCGAGCCGGCTGAGTTCGGCGCGGTTCAGCGGGGCATTGCCGGCACTGACTTTACCGCCGGTGACGCCCTGTTCGTGGATGGCGCGGAGGAATACCTTGGCATCGTCGTAGATGATCTGCTCTTCGGAGTGCTTTCGGCGCGCGAGGGTAAAGCCGGCGGCCTCGAGCGCTTCCAGCGTTTCCTGGTAGGTCGGCAGCAGCAGGCCGGGCGTTTTTTCCGGGGCAATTTCGCGGCGCAGCGCATGCAGTTCCTTGAGGGTGCCCTGCAGCATCATGCCCAGCGCGAAGGTGCCGCCGGGTTCCAGGCACTCGAAGATATTTGCGCAGGCGGCGCGCAGGTCGGCCGTCCAGTGCAGGGCGGCGCTGGAGGCAATCAGCGGATAGCGCCGGCCGCCCCGATAGGTCTGGGCATCGCCGACGATCCAGCGGATCCGGGGGTGTGCTGAAAATTTTGCACGGCTGTGCTCGATCATTTTTTCCGCTACGTCTACGGCATCGATCGGGACTTCCGGAAAGCGTGCGGCGAGCAGGCGGGTCAGCTGTCCGGTGCCGGGGCCGAGCTCCAGGATGGATTCCGGCCGGGATTCGGGCAGCATGGATACGAGGGATTCGGCCAGGGCGAGCTGGGGGCGCGCGTGGCGGTCGTAGGTTGCTGCTGCGGCTGAAAAGCGGTGTCCGATCATGGTTCGAGGTTCCTGGAAATCAAGCGGAGCACCATGCGTGAAAAGTGTGTCTAATGCAATCCCTTGCTTGCCTGGATTGAGCGGAGTGCGCATAATGCCGGCCACGCTGAAAGCTTCTTATGATTGAGTATATCGCTGAACTGCTGAGTGTTTCCCCCGCGGCCGCGGAGCGCCTGGTTTATTCGCTGGCGGCGTTTCTCTTTCTGTTCCTGCTCAAAGAGGTGACCTGCCGCATAGTGAACCGGAATGTGGAGGACGACAAACGGCGCTACCACGCCCGTAAATCGATCACCTATGTCTACGGCGTGGTGCTCGTTGTGGTGATTGGTTCCATCTGGTTCCGCGGGATCACCTCGCTCGGGACGTTTCTCGGGCTGGCTTCGGCCGGCCTGGCGGTGGCCCTGCATGATCCGATCTCCGATATTGCAGGGTTTTTCTTCATTGAGGCGCGCAAACCCTTTCGAGTGGGCGACCGGGTGGAGATTGACGGAACGCAGGGGGACGTCATTGATATCCGCCTGTTTCAGTTCAGCCTGGTTGAGGTGGGAAACTGGGTGGATGCCGACCAGAGCACCGGCCGGATTATCCACGTGCCGAACAGCCTGGTGCTGCGCAAGCCGCTGGCAAATTCCCATGTCGGGTTTGAGTATATCTGGAATGAGGTTCCCGTCCTGATCACCTTTGAAAGCGACTGGAAGCGGGCCAAGGAGCTGCTGCTCAAGATCGGCCGCGAAAATACTGAATTCCTCTCAAAAGGCGCACAGCAGCAGATCCGCCGGGCTGCCGAAAAATATCTTATTGTCGCCGGCAAACTCACGCCGACGGTCTACACCGATGTCAAGGCCTCCGGGGTCAGCCTGACGATCCGCTATCTCGTCAACCCGCGCCAGCGCCGCGGCACGGAGCAGAAGATCTGGGAAGAGGTGCTCGAGGCTTTCCAGAACGAGCCGCAGATTGACCTGGCCTATCCGACCACGCGGTATTTTGTACGCGGTGATACGCCCCCGCGGGGTTCAGAAAAGGATGAATGCTGATGAATGAAATGTTTACGCAGCGGCTGATCTATTCGGCCAGCTTTCTGGTTCTCAATTATTTAGTCTTTCTGCTGTTGAAGCGTTCCGCGAAAAAGACGCAGAAAACGCATGGCATGCGCTTGTCGCGTTATTATGCGATCCGCAAAGCGCTGCGGATTATCTCCCTGGGTACGGCCGTTGTGGGGCTGATCCTGATCTGGGGCTTAAGCTTTCGGCATGTCTGGGTGGCGGTGTCCAGCGTCGTTGCGGTGATTGCCATCACCTTTTTTGCGGTATGGAGCCTAATCGGTAATATCCTTGCGGGGATCATCATCTTTTTTGCCTCTCCGTTCCGGATTGAGGATGAAATTGAAGTGATGCCCGATGAGATCCAAGGGGAGGTCGTCGCGATCAACACCTTCTATACGGTTCTCCGTGAAGGTGATTCCAGCCTGATCAATGTGCCGAATTCGCTGTTTTTCCAGAAATACATTCGGGTGAAGCACCGGAGACCGCCCGCCGCCGCCCAAAAGAGTGCAGGTCAGAATGAATAAGGAAACCCTCAGGAAAATCGTAAACAGCACCGATGAACGGCCCGGCCGCCTGTTTGCCTATACGGTCCAGGTCCTGATTCTGATCTCGCTCGTCTCCTTCTCCCTCGATACCCTGCCGGGCCTGTCGGACCGGACGCACGCACTGCTCCAGGTGCTGGAAGTCGTGACAGTTGCCATCTTCACGCTCGAATACGCCCTGCGCCTGGCTGTTGCGGAAAACAAGCTGAAGTTTATCTTCAGTTTTTACGGGCTGGTCGACCTGCTGGCGATCCTGCCGTTCTACGCTGCATCGATCGACCTGCGCGCTGTTCGGGTTTTCCGGCTGCTGCGTTTGGTACGGATTCTCAAGCTGTTCAAATACAACCAGGCCGTGGCCCGCTTCAGCCGGGCGCTGCATCTTGCGCGGGAGGAGCTGACCCTGTTCGGATTTGTGGCCGCCATCATGCTCTACCTCTCGGCGGTCGGCATCTACTATTTTGAACACACCGCCCAGCCCGAGCAGTTCAAGTCGGTCTTTCACAGCCTGTGGTGGGCGGTCACCACCTTAACCACGGTGGGCTACGGGGATACCTATCCGGTCACGCCCGGCGGAAAAGTCTTCACGTGTTTCGTTCTCTTGGTCGGGCTCGGCATCATTGCGGTGCCGACCGGCCTGCTCGCATCCGCGCTGTCGCAGGCGCGGGAGGAAGAGACGGAGGAGTAGGACACCGGCTCATGCCGGAAAAAGAGGAGTGTGTTCCATGATGATTCTGCTGATCGTCAGTGCCGCCGTGGCCATCGTGGTTTCGTTTTTATGTTCGCTGGCGGAGACGCTGCTGCTGAGCCTCAATCCGCTAACGCTGCACCGGCTGGAATCCACGCATCCGCGGGCTTCCGCAGCCTGGAAACGCCTGAAGAAAAACGTAGCGTATCCGATCACCGCCATTCTCGTGCTCAACACGGTGGCGCACACCGGCGGGGCCACGGTGGCGGGCGGTGCGTTCCTGAAACTCTTCGGCGAGGGGCGGATCTGGATTTTCTCCGTCGGGTTCACGCTGGTGATCCTGCTGGGCACGGAAATCTTCCCGAAGATTCTCGGGGTCACCCTCCGCGACCGGCTGGCGCCGTTTGCCGGCCCCGTGCTGGAGACGGTAACGCTGCTGATGCGCCCGTTTGTCCTGCTGAGTGAATTTATATTCAAGGGATTAACCAAAGACCGCGAATCGGACCAGATTACCACGGCCGACCTGATCACGCTGGCGTCGCTGGCCAAATCGGGCAAGGCCATCAACCTGGAGCAGGAAAACATCATCGTCAATGTAGTGCGCCTGGCGCACACCCCGGTGCGCAGCGTAATGATTCCGCAGGAAGAGGTGCATTTCCTGAAATCCGACGTGACCCCCGAAACCGTACATACGCTGGCCCGGCAGTGCGGGCATACCCGCTATCCGGTCAGCGCCAGCGGCAAAGCCGCTGATATCTATGGATTCATCCAGATTAAACAGGCCGTGCCCGCCACAAGCGAGGAGCTGGCCGGGCTGCTGGCCAGCCCCGAACCGCTGCACACGGTCAGCCAGGATGAACCGCTGCTGACGGCCCTGCGTTCCATGCTGCTCAATAAAGCGCACCTGCATTCGGTCGTGGACGGCCAGGGACGCAGCGTCGGGATCGTGACGCTCGAGGATATCGCCGGCGAACTGCTGAATGCGGATATCGGCACATTCAGGTAGACGGGGGAGTCCGGGCGGCGCAGATTCCAGAACCTCTTGATGGAATTTCAATTTGGAAAGGATTAGTGTTCTGCCATGAATAAACTGGATGCTTTGATTACCGACCTGCCCGAGTGCACGTTTCCGACCCCGCTGAAATATGCCGGGTGCGATCCCTCCGCCGCCATCCGCTACCGCACCGCTGTAGACCGTGTGCGGGTGTTTCCCTGCATTACGCCGGAGCTGGACGATGCCGAGACCGTGTTTGAGCGCGCCGGACCGCGCGAGTTTATTACCGGCGATCCGGCTCAAATGACCGCCGCCGTTTTGACCTGCGGCGGGCTGTGCCCCGGCCTGAACGATGTCATCCGCGGACTGGTAATGAGCCTGAAACACCACTACGGCGTAGGCAAAGTGCTCGGCATCCGATACGGCTATGCCGGGCTGACCCCCGACGGCCTGTCGCCCATCGACCTCTCCCCGGAAAATGTGGCGGAAATCCATCGCGACGGCGGGTCCATGCTCGGCACCAGCCGCGGCGCGCAGAAGGTCGGCGTGATGGCGGATCAGATCAAAAAACTGGGCATCACCAAACTGTTTGTGGTCGGCGGCGACGGCACACAGCGCGGCGTGCTTGAGCTCAGCGAAGAGCTGGCGCGGCGCGGCGAGCCGGTCAGCGTGGTCGGCATTCCCAAGACGATCGATAATGATATCATGTGGGTCGACCAGTCGTTCGGCTTTGATACGGCGGTGGATATTGCCGCCCGGATTATTGCAGACGCCCATGTGGAGGCCAAATCGACGGAGCGCGGCGTCGGGATTGTGAAGGTTATGGGGCGCGACAGCGGTTTTATTGCCGGGTGCGCGGCGCTGGCCTCGCTGGAGGCCAACGTGGTGCTGGTGCCGGAGGTGCCGTTTGTTTTCGAGGGGCCGGGCGGCCTGCTCCAGTGGCTGGAAACGCGGCTGGCCGAGAAGGACCATGTGGTGCTGGTTGCCGCAGAAGGCGCGGGGCAGGAACATTTCCGGGCCTTGGAGGAACAGCGCGATGCGAGCGGTAATAAGCTGCACAATGATATCGGCGACCTGCTGTGCGCGCGGATTAAAACCCATTTCGAGGGCATCGGAAAACCGGTGAAACTCAAATATTTTGACCCGGGCTATTCGGTGCGCTCGGCCCCGGCCTGCGGCACGGACCGGATTTACTGCACGCGCCTCGCGCATGCGGCGGTGCATGCGGCCATGGCGGGCCGGACGGCCATGATGGTCAGCCGCTGGAGCGGGCACTATGTGCATGTGCCGCTGGAACTGGTGACCCAGGGGCGCCGGAAAATCAACCCGGCCGGCAGCCTGTGGCGTACGGTGCTCGAGGCGACCGGTCAGCCGTGCCTGACAGGAAACCTGCCGTGATGGACTATTCCAAACTCTGGCAGCCGCACACCCTGGCCAAGGGGCAGAACCTGGAGCTGGAGCTCGGCGCACTGAAACTCTGGGTCTGCCGGAGCGAACGCGACTGGCACCTGGCCTACGAATCGGATGCCCAGGAAAATGAGCGGTTTTCGCTACGCATTCACGACGATGTGTTTAATCCCGACCGGGAGTGGACGCGCTGGATCCTCGATGAAAGCATCGGCGAGCTCCGCATGCAGGCGCAGCTGCCGGACCGGCCGATTATTGTCCGCCCTGAAATGCCGATGTGCCTGATGCCCCGCCAGTCGGTCCTGCTCTTTATCGGGATTCCGATCTGGCTTTCGCTGCTGTTCGGGCTGCGGAAAGAGCAGGCGGTGGAGGTGCCCTCGATGACCCTCTCCAACTCCTGGTTTGGACCCTTCACGGAGGGCGAGCTCTGCTACGCGCTTAAAACCACCGCCAAACTGCACCCGCAGGAGCTGCGGCCGGCGGCGCACCGGGTGGTTTTTCCGCTGGAAATCAAAAATGCCTCCTCGGAAAAACTGAAGTTTCAGCGGCTGTGCATTCGACCTCAGTACCTGAATATCTTCCAGGGGAACACCCGGCTGTGGACGAGCAAGGGGCGGGTGAGTTACCGCGGCGAGGATAAGTGGAGCCGCATCATCTATGCATCCAATGCGCCGGAGTATGACGGAGCCGATAAGATGGTCGGAAAGGCGCGCTCAGCCATGAAACGCGGGGCGCTGCTGAATACATTCGACACCCTGAAACAGAGAGTGGAGCTGTAAACATGAATGCTGTTCATCAATGGTTCAGCCAGAACCAGGCCGCCATCCTCTATTGCGTGCTGCTCCTCGGCATCGGCCTGCCGGTGATGCGGCTGCTGGGCATGCTGATTCGCAAGGGGCTGAAAAAAAAGGTCAGCGAACAGCTGATCATGATCCTGAGCAAAGGGGTGATGTATACGGGCTCGACGATCCTGGTTATCATGGTGCTCCAGAAAGCCGGCGTCCAGCTGGGCACCCTGCTGGGCGCGGCGGGTATTGCCGGGGTGGCGATTGGTTTTGCCTCGCAGACCAGTCTTTCGAACGTCATCAGCGGCCTCTTCCTGATCTGGGAACAGCCCTTTTCCATCGGTGATGTCCTGCACGTGGGCGAAGACCACGGCGTGGTGCATTCCATCGACCTGCTCTCGGTCCAGCTGCGGACCTTCAACAACCAGCTGATCCGCATTCCCAATGAGACGCTGATCAAATCGTCGTTCACGAACGTGACCCGGTTTCCGATCCGGCGGATGGATATTCCGATCGGTGTCGCCTATAAGGAGGACACGGAGCGGGTGATTCGGATTCTGAAAGAGATCGCCAATGCCAATCCCTACTGCCTGGATGAACCCGAGCCGCTGATTGTCTTCAAGGGTTTCGGCGATTCGGCGCTGGAGTTTCTATTCGGCCCGTGGTTTGCGAAGACCGACTACATCAACCTGCGCAATACGCTGATGACCGAGATCAAGCAGCGGTTTGATGCCGAGGGGATTGAAATTCCGTTCCCGCACCGGACGCTCTATGCCGGCGAAGTCACCAAACCGTTTCCGGTGCATGTGGTGCCCACTCCCGAAACCCCGCCGCCTCCCAAGGCCTGAATCCGGGCCGGATCCCGCTATGGCTGTTGTTTTCTTTATCGCCGGTCTCGGCCTGCTGGTTCTCGGAGCAGAGGCCTTGGTGCGGGGCGCCTCGCGGCTCGCCGCCGCTTTGGGGATTCCGCCGCTGATCATCGGACTGACCATTGTGGCATTCGGCACCAGTGCGCCTGAGCTGGCGGTGGGGCTCCATGCCGCGGTCTCCGCGCAGGCCGGCATTGCGGTCGGCAATGTGGTCGGCAGCAACATTTTCAATATCCTGTTCATTCTCGGCCTGTCGGCACTGGTTGCTCCGCTGACGGTTTCGCAGCGGCTGATTCGGCTGGAGGTGCCGCTGCTGGTGGTTTTGTCCGTTGCGGTGCTGCTGCTGGGGCGGGACGGCCGCCTGGGCCGCGCCGACGGGCTGCTGCTGACCGCAGGGCTGGCGGCCTACATCGGGTTTCTGATGGTGCACGGCCGCCGGGCAAGGCCGGATCCGGAACCGGCGGCGGAAGCGGCGCGGCGCGGCGGCTGGATTAAAAACACCGCCTTCGTACTCGCCGGGCTGGGCCTGCTGATTCTGGGATCGCGCTGGCTGGTCGATGCCGCGGTGGTGCTGGCCCGCCGCCTGGGCGTGGGCGAGCTGACGATCGGCCTGACGGTTGTGGCGGCCGGGACTTCGCTGCCGGAACTGGTCACTTCGGTGGTCGCAAGTTTCCGGGGCGAGCGCGATATTGCCGTGGGCAATGTGATCGGCAGCAACCTGTTCAACCTGATGGGGGTACTGGGGCTGTCGGGGCTGGCGGCGCCCGACGGTATCGCGGTTTCTTCGGCCGCCCTGGGGTTTGACCTGCCGATCATGGCCGCGGCGGCCGTCGTCTGCCTGCCGGTTTTTTTCACCGGCGGGATCATCAGCCGGGGCGAGGGGCTGGCGCTGCTGGCATACTATGCGGCCTACACGGCCTACCTGCTGTTGGCGGCCGCCCATCACAGCGCCCTGCCGCTGTTCAGCGCAACGATGCTTTATTTTGCAGTTCCCCTGACCCTGCTGACCCTCGGCATACTGACGCTGCGGGCCTTGCACAGAAATAATAAGCATTGAATGGCTCTTGCAGCCGGGTAGGCCTGGGGTGTTCAATCCGTATAAACCGGAGAAAGTGGAGATCATGATGAATAAGCTATTCACGGCGGCCGACCAGCAGATGAACAACCTTTTAACCGCGTCCGGCCGACAGCTGAAACGACTGTTTATCACGGTATCCGACAAACAGGGCCAGCCGCCCGGCACGATGGCCTATACCGGGCAGCAGAAAGCCGAACCGCTGCGCATCTCCGTGATGGACTACGATGCGGAAACGCTTTCCGAAATCGAAGATGCCACAACAGAAGCCTGCGTCGCGCTCAAGGATACCGGCACATCATCGTGGATCAATGTCACCGGCCTGAATGATACGGAGGCCATCGGCCGCATCGGTTCGGAATTCAGTATTCACCCGCTGGTGCTCGAGGATATCCTGCACACGACGCAGCGGCCGAAACTGGAGGATCTCGGCGACTACCTCTTTCTGGTGGTACGCATGCTTTATATGGAACCCGCCACGAATGAGCTCCATTCCGAGCAGATCAGTTTTATCCTGACCAAGCACTGCCTGATCACATTCCAGGAAAAGGCCGGCGATGTCTTCGATTCCATCCGCGACCGGCTACGGAAGGGCCATGGACGCATTCGGAAAATGGGGCCCGATTACCTGCTCTATGTGCTGATGGACGCGATTGTGGACAACTATTTCCTGATGCTGGAAAAAACCGGGGAGCAGATCGAGGGCATCGAACAGGCGCTCATGGAAAATCCCAACAGCCTGCTGCTGAACGAACTCTATGCGCAGAAACGCGAGCTGCTCTATATCCGTAAAGCCATCTGGCCGCTGCGCGAGGCCGTCGGCGGCCTGGAGCGCGGCGAAAGCAGCCTGCTGAGCACCGGCATCAGCGCCTACCTGCGCGACCTCTACGACCACACCATTCAGGTGATCGATACCGTCGAAACCTTCCGCGACATGCTCAGCGGCGTGCAGGATCTTTATCTGTCGAGCATGGGCCAGAAAACCAACCAGGTGATGCAGGTGCTGACCATCATTGCCACCATCTTCATTCCGCTCACCTTTGTGGCGGGAATCTACGGCATGAACTTTGAGCACATGCCCGAGCTGGGCTGGAAATACAGCTATCCCGTTTTCTGGGGGGTCATGGTCTCGCTGACCATCGGCATGCTCTACGGTTTCCGCCGTATGAAGTGGTTTTGATTCGCTGCACAGAAAGAAGGGGCCGCACCGTGGAAAATAATCAGCTGATTGCCTACTTTTCGATGGAGGTCGCTCTCCATCCGGAGATTCCGACCTACAGCGGCGGCCTTGGAATCCTGGCGGGCGACACCCTGCGCTCCGCCGCCGACCTCGGCCTGTCGCTGGCGGCCGTTTCGCTCATCCACCGAAAGGGCTATTTCTACCAGCATCTCGATTCCGGCGGATGGCAAACCGAGGAGCCGGTCGAGTGGGTTGTCGAAGATTTCCTGACCGAATGTCCCGGCCGGATTGCGGTTTCCATCGAAGGCCGCGAGGTGCAGCTGCGCGTTTGGCTGTATAAAATCACCGGGGTAAAGGGCGAGTCGGTTCCGGTCTACCTGCTCGATTCCGATTTGCCGGAAAACAGCGAGTGGGATCGTACGCTGACCCATTTCCTGTACGGCGGCGATGGGCACTACCGGCTCTGCCAGGAAATCATCCTCGGCATCGGCGGGGTGCGGGCCCTGCGGATGCTCGGCCACAACGCCATCGAACGTTTCCATATGAATGAGGGACACGCTGCGCTGCTTTCGGTGGAGCTGCTCAGCGAGCAGGCCCATGCGGCCGGGCGCACCAAATTTAACGAGGCCGACCTTAAAGCGGTTCGCGAAATGTGCGTTTTCACCACCCATACGCCC
Source organism: Pontiella sp. (assembly GCA_041582935.1). Lineage (GTDB taxonomy): Bacteria > Verrucomicrobiota > Kiritimatiellia > Kiritimatiellales > Pontiellaceae > Pontiella. The sequence continues at coordinate 1,634 of JBFHGU010000025.1, read as the reverse complement.
GTGCCCGCCGGGCAGGACCAGTTCCCGTGGGACATGGCGCTGCGGGTGATCGGGCGGGAGGGCGTCAGCGAGATGCATGAACTTTCCTGCTGCGACCGCACCGGCTGTTCAAACATGCTGAACATGACCTATCTCGCGCTGAACATGAGCCACTACATCAACGGCGTCGCCAAAAAGCATGCCGAAGTCTCGCGCCACATGTTTGCCGAATACCACATCGAAGCCATCACCAACGGCGTGCATGCCCCAACCTGGGTGTCGCCCCCCTTCCAGCAGCTGTTCGACCGCTGCATTCCCGGCTGGCGGGAGGACAACTTCAGCCTGCGCTATGCGCTGAGCATTGACCCCGAAGCGATCTGGAAGGCGCATGCCGAAAACAAGGCCCGGCTGATCGACCGCGTCAACCGCGAAACCAACGCCGGCTTCGACACCGGCACCTTCACGATCGGTTTTGCCCGCCGCGCCGCCACCTATAAACGGGCGGACCTGCTGCTGCACGACATCGGAAAGCTCAAGGCCATCGCCGCCGAAAAAGGCAAAATACAGATCGTCTACGCCGGCAAGGCCCATCCGCAGGACCGGCCCGGCAAGGAATTCGTCCAGCGGATCCATCAGGCCCGGGCCGCCCTGAAGCCCGAAATAAAAATGGCCTATCTCGTCAACTACGACTGGGAGCTGGGCCGGCTCATGACCGCCGGTGTCGACCTCTGGCTCAACACACCCCAGCCGCCTATGGAAGCCTCCGGAACCAGCGGCATGAAGGCCGCCATGAACGGCGTCCCGAGCCTGAGCATTCTAGACGGCTGGTGGATCGAAGGCTGTATCAACGGCGTCACGGGCTGGCCCATCGGGGCGCACTCCCCCGAAAACGCCGACCGCACACCGGCCGATGCCGAATCACTCTACCGCCAGCTCGAAGAGCTCATCGTTCCGCTGTTCTACGGCAGCCGCGCTCAGTTCATCTCCGTCATGCGCTCCGCCATTGCCCTGAACGGGTCGTTCTTCAACACGCAGCGCATGCTCATGCAGTATGTCTCCAGCGCCTATTTTGGATAATACCGCACATGGAATGGAAATGCTTCCAAGGAAAAGAAACCGCTGAAATGGAGATCATACTATGGCAAAACTGAAACTGTACGGCGCGCTGACGCTGATCCTGCTGGTTCTTATCGTGGTGTTCCAGAATCGGCAGCCGGTGGAAACCCGGTTCCTGTTCATCACCTTCACCATGCCGCGGGCCGCCCTGCTGGCCATTACGTTTTTGGTCGGCGCGGCCGCCGGCCTGCTGCTGGCGCTGCCCATGGCGAAACACAAAGCGAAAAAGGACTAGCGCGGATAAGCCCCTGCCGTCCCCGCCGCCGGCCGATCAGCCGCGGCATGCTGATCTGCAGGGGCATGCCGAACCCGCTGACATCCGGGAGTAAAACATGAATGCTAATCACGCCCCCGCTGTAGGCAATGGGGAATCCGCTTCGAACGAAGGTGGAAAACTGGGCACCTTCACCGGGGTGTTCACCCCCAGCGTCCTGACGATCCTCGGGATCATCCTATTCCTGCGCCTGGGCTATGTGGTCGGCAACGCCGGGCTCGGCAAGGCGCTGGTGATCATCGGCCTGGCCAACGCCATCTCGATC
>JBFHGU010000024.1:0-50818 GCA_041582935.1 Pontiella sp. | reverse complement strand
GACCAGCGCCAGGATATCGCTCTGGGCGCGCTCCATCTGGTCCGCCTCGTCGATCTGGATTTCAATCCGCTCCACATAGGTCCTGCCGAACAGCCGGCGCATCGCCGTGGTGGTCGGCACAAAAGCGGCATCGTCATAGTCGCGCGGCCCGCTGCTGCCTTTTTCCGGCAGCACCCCGATCACCGTAAAAGTCTGGCGGTTCATTTTAATCTTCTGGCCGACCGGGTTCTGTCCGTCGAACAGCTCATTCACCGGGGTCACGCCCAGCAGGCAGACCCGCGCGCGGGAGCTGACTTCTTCTTCCGTGAAAAAGCGGCCGATCTGGGGCTGGTAGGAACGCATAAATTCATAGTCGGGGTCCACACCCGTCACCCGGCAGCTCCAGTTTTTATTGCCGACCTTCAGCTGCACCGTGCCGTCGATGGTGGAACTGACGCCGACGACGTGATCCACCTCCTGGGCAATCGCCTCGGCATCGGAGAGCGACAGCCGCGAAACCGTGCCCTGCGCCTGCTGGACGCCGCCGCGGGACCGCCGCTGCGGCATCAGCATCAGCAGGTTAGAGCCCAGCGAGCTCATCTGCTCCTGCACGGCCGCCTTGGCCCCGTTGCCCACCGCCACTGTGGCAATCACCGCCGCCACGCCGATCATAATCCCGAGCGCCGACAGCGCCGTGCGCACTTTATTGGCGTTCAGCGAGCGCAGGGACTGTTTCACCAGCGTCATACTTTCGCGGATAAACTGCAGGCCGGAGCTTTTTGCACGGCTCTCCACCGCCGGCTTTTTGCCCGCCGGCGGCACAGGCGGGGCGGTGGGGTTCGGGGCATCGGAGAGGATTTTACCGTCGCGGATTTCAATAATGCGCTGGGCGTGGTTGGCCACATCGGCATCGTGCGTCACCAGGATAATGGTCAGGCCGCTGGCGTGCAGCTCGCTCATCACCTGCATGATTTCCTTGGCGCTTTTGGAGTCGAGGTTGCCGGTCGGTTCGTCGGCAAAAATGATGGAGGGATTATTCACCAGCGCACGGGCGATGGCCACGCGCTGCTGCTGGCCGCCGGAAAGCTCGTTGGTGTGATGCAATTTGCGGTTGCCCAGCCCGACCAGATCGAGCATGCGGTCCGCAATATCCGTCTTTTTACCGTTCCGCGCATAGATCAGCGGCAGGCCGACATTCTCCAGTGCACTGGTTCGTTTCAGCAGGTTGAACTGCTGGAAGACAAAGCCCATGACCCGGTTGCGGAAACCCGCCAGTTCGTTTTCAGAAAACTTCGTCACATCGGTGCCGTCGATCTCGAAGGTGCCGGAATCCGGCACATCGAGCAGCCCCAGGATATGCATCAGCGTCGACTTGCCGGAACCCGACGTGCCGATAATCGCCACATACTCGCCCTGCTCCACCGAGAGCGAAACACCGTCGAGCGCGCGGACCTCGACCTCACCCATCTGGTAGGTCTTGCGCAGGTTTTCAACCCGGATCATTAGCGCGGCCCCCGGCCCATCTGCGGGGTAAACAGGCTGTTGCCGTTTGATTTTTTCGAGCCGAAGCTGACCCGCTGCACCAGCACTTCATCCCCGGCGGCCAGCCCCGTGGTCACTTCGGTATACGAACCGTCGCTGACGCCCACCTGGATATCGCGCCTCTCCGGTTTTGCCGGGTCGTTCGAAGCAACGAGCACAAAATATTTCAGATTCGAACCGCCGGACGGCTGCGCGTTTTCCTGCGGGCCGCTCCGCCCGCCGTTCATCGGACCGCGCGCCAGGCGCTCCTGGATTTCCGCGTCGGACAGGCCGCGTTCGCGCATGCGCTCCATCATGAAGGCTTTGCGGTCCGCGTCGGACATCCCGGAGAGATCGGGCCGGCTGCCGGAAGCGCCGCTGCTCGACGACTCCTGCTGCACCGCGGAGGCCGGCAGGGCGAGCACGCCCGTTTTTTCCTCCACCACAAAGTTCAGGTTGGCCGTCATGCCGCTGCGCGCAAACCGCGGCAGGTGCCGCGGGCGGACATCCACTTCATAGGTCGTCACGCTGCTGACCGTGGTGGCATCGTAGGCAATCTTTTCCACCACGCAGCTGAATTCGCGGTCCGGATAGGCTTCGAGCGAAACCTCCACCGACTGCCCGTTTTCAATCTGGCCGATATCGGTTTCATCCAGGTTCGCCACAATAATCAGGTCGTCGGCAATCACCACCACGGAATCGCTGGTGGCAATCGACTGGCCCGGTTCAAAATTGCGCGCAATGATAGTGCCGTCCAGCGGAGAAATCAGCGGGGAGGCTTTATAGAGCTTAGACCAGTAGTCGTATTCCTCCTTGCTCGTGGCGAGCGCGGCATCGAGCAGCGTGGCGCGTTCGGTGGAGCTGACCCAGCCGAGGATCTGCCCTTTTTTCACCGTATCGCCCTCATCGACCAGCAGCTCTTCGAGCCGGCCGGCGATGGCCGATTTGACATCGAGCCGGTTGCGCGGCTGCACCTCGCCGGTGGTTTCGACCGTGATGCGGATGTCGCGCGTTTCAACCGGTACGGCATCAAATGCGGCCGCGGCCGCCTCTGTCCCGCCGGCGCGCGACTTCTGGAACCCGTAATATCCCCCGCCGCCGAGCACGGCCAGGATGATGACCCATTTCACTGCTTTCTTCATGCTTATTCGCCCTTTTCAGTCGTCTGCCAAATACTCAAACCCAATGCATTTTTCCAGCGCGCCTGCGCCTGTTCGGCCGCCAGACGGCGCTGGAGGTGTGTTTTCCCTTGGGTAATCACATTACTTTCAATCGTGTCCCAGTCCTCGTAGGAGAGCAGGCCCTGTTTATACTTTGCGGTGGAGATTTCGGCGCGCAGCATTTCGGCCTGATAGAGTTCATTCTGGACCGCTTCGTTTTCCACGGCATCGGCGTAGTCATTCCAGCGCTCCTGCAGGGTAACCTGCAGGTTGTTGCCGGTGTCGATCAGGTCCATCTCGGTCTGCACCACCGATTCCTTGGCGGCGGCGACGTCGGCACGCAGCTGGCCGCCGGTGAAGAGCGGCACGCTGGCGCTCAGGCCGATCTGCCAGTCGGCATCGTACTGATGATAGCCGGAACCGTCGCCGACTCCGGCGGAGGCGGAAAAGGTGAGCGAGGGAAAGCGGCCGCTGCGGGTGATGCGCATACCCTGCTCTGCGGCTGCGACCTGCGTGAGGGCAATCGAATAGTCCGGCGTCTGCTTCATCAGGCTATCCATATCGTCCAGCGGCTCGGGCGGTTCGGCCGCCAGCTCGCCGACGGCCCCGCCGATCGGACTCATGACGCCGATGGAGGCGGAGAGGTAGCGCAGCGCATAGTCGAGCGAGCGTTTGGCCTCGCGCGCTTCATAGCGCGCCGAGGAGAGCTGTGCCTTGGTGCGCGCCAGCGAGCCGGCATTTTCGCGGCCGCCGTCAAAGCGCAGCTGGATCAGGCGGACGTTGTCGGCGCGGCGTTTTTCAATGCGTTCGGTGAGGTCGATCAGCTCCTGGGCGTAGAGCACCTGAATGTAGGCGAGCCGGACCTGCAGTTCCACATCGGAGAGCGATTTGCGGAATTCCTCGCGCCCGATTTCGAGCTGGGCCAGCGCCTGGCTGCGCCTGGCCGTATTGCCGCCGCCGCTGAACAGATCCTGGCTGAGGCTGAGGGAAGCGCTGGAGCCGCGCGATTCGGTCCAGGTGTCCGAATCCTCATTCTGGCCGAAGGAGCCGCTGGCTTTGGCCGTGATCGAGGGCAGGAAATTGGCATTGGCCGAGGTGACGCCGTATTCGAGTTCGCGGATCGCCGCGCGCGAGGCAACCAGCGCCGGATTGTGCGCCCGGGTTTTCTCCAGGCACTGCTCCCAGGTGAGCATAACATTGGTCTGCGCCCACGAGCCGGATACGGCCAGCAGGGCAGTGAATAGCCATCGTTTTTTCATATTCTCTCCGTACAAAGGCATAGAACCAATACTGTACAGAGAATATTGTAAAGAAATATTTAAAATGTGCGTTTTAAAATTGCGGCGCCCGAATCAGGGCAGTTTGACGCGGACCCGGTAAAAACGGTTCGTTGCCGCGGCCGCGACGGCCTGGACGGTCTGCGTTTGGGCGGCGGAAAACCAGTCGATTTCGGTCTGCCACTCCTGGTTGAAGAGCGAGGCGCAGGATTCAATCACGTATTCACGATTGGTCGAACTGCTGAACTGCAGGACGGCGGCGTTGGTATAGGAGCCGAGCCGCAGCTGCGAGGTTTCCTCGACGGGATCGGTGTCGGCGATCCACTCCTCATAGTTGGTAAATCCGTCGCCGTCTGGATCGGCCTCCGCCTCGGTTTCGCCGGTTGCGCTCTCCCACCAGTCCGGCAGGCCGTCCATATCGGAGTCGTAGTCGGGAACAGTGTTCGTGATCCAGCCGACGTATTCGGAAAGCTGCGCGGCATAATTTCCTGTATACGGATTATCGCCCTCCCGCAGCAGACTGATGCCCGCGAGTTTCCATTCGCCGTCGCGCTCGATAAAACAGGGTCCGCCGGAGTCATAGATATTGCCGCCGGCTTCATAATCGGTGTCCTCGAGGCTGAACGAGAGATAGAAAAAAGTCGTGGTCCGCTCCCCGGCGGTGCCGCCCACATCCACCGAGGCTTCATAATCACCCCATTCGCCGCGGTTGGTTCCCCAGCGTTTGACGCCGTGCGTTCCGGACTGCGTGAACGAATCGTTGGTTACCGCCCCGGCATAGCCGTAGCCGACCATGACCAGCTCATCGTAGGTTTTGGTAATTTCAAGCGGCGGCCCGGGCACACCGGGCAGGATATTGGTGGCGGCGGTATAAATCTCGCCGCTGAGCAGCGGATAGTACCCGGGAAACGGCTTGTCATACCGAATCAGCGCCAGGTCGGCCTCGTCGTGAAACACGATTTCCTGCTGGGTATAAAGCTCGCCGTTAATCGTCAGGTTGGTGGTCGATTTGCCGTCGTCCGCCACATGCGCCGCCGTGAGGAGCCAGTAATGATCAACCGCCGCCGCTGTCGCATACTGATAATTATAAACATAGTCCCAATCGAGCGAATAGCCCGCGGCCGCCGGATTGGTCTCCGCCACGGAATAATCCGACACGGCAATCGCCGCCGCCTGCCGGAACGTTGAAAACAGGATGAAGACGGCTAAGCCGAAAACTGCGAATTTCATGTCGTGGAACCCTTCTTTATAATTAGCATATTTTACTAGCAGGTTTCTTTCCAACACCCGGGCTTTTGACGGAAAACGCGGGTGTGCTATGTTCCGCGGCTATGAGCAAAGACCAAATCTATACTGAATCGATGGCGAATATCGCCGATTTCCGTTTTGATGCCCAGGTGGCGGATGTGTTTACCGACATGATCGAGCGCTCGGTGCCGGGCTACCGTGCCATTCTCACCATGATTGAAACGCTGACCGAGCGCTATGCCCAGCCCGGCTCAAACCTGTACGACCTCGGCTGCTCGCTCGGCGGCGCAACGCTCTCCATGGCCAGCGGCCTGACGGCCGAAAACTGCCGCATTACGGCCGTCGACAGCTCCGCCGCCATGGTGGAACGCTGCCGCAAGGCCGTTGCCCGGGCGCACACCTGCGCAGGTATGCAGGTTATCGAAGGCGATATCCGGGCGGTCGACATTTCCGAGGCTTCCGTTGTTGTGCTCAATTTCACCCTGCAGTTTATCCCGCCGGCGGACCGCACAGCACTGCTGAAAAAGATTGCCGACGGCATGCGGCCCGGCGGCGTGCTGATTCTTTCTGAAAAGGTGATCTTCGAGGACGACCACCTGGATAAACTGCTGTTCGATATCCACCACGATTTTAAGCGGGCCCACGGCTACACCGACCTGGAAATCAGCCAGAAACGCTCCGCGCTTGAGAATGTTCTCATTCCCGAGACGATTCCGGCGCACCGCGGACGCCTGCTGGCGGCCGGCTTTACATCGGTCGATGTTTGGTTCCAGTGCTTTAACTTTATGTCCATGCTGGCCGTCAAATAGTCACCCGCAGTTTTCACTGATTTCCGAAAGCAGGTATTTCAAATGGCTCCAATCTGCGTAATCTGTGGATCCGATTATGAAAATTGACTATTCAGAACTTTATGAACGGCTGCAGGGTACGGACCTCGAAGCATGGAACGAAGCCCTGCCCGACCTGATTGCCCACGGTCTGCGCCCGGAACGCCACGGCCTGCTCCCGCAGTGGGAGGAAGCGCTCGCCAACCTTCCTGTCATTGGAAACAATGCCGTCGAACTCAAATCCGAAGTCCGCGCCGAGGGCGAAACCTTTCCCGGTCTGGAAAAAAACCTGCGCACCTTCCATCCCTGGCGCAAAGGCCCGTTCCATATTCACGGCGTTCATATCGACACCGAATGGCGGTCCGACTGGAAGTGGAACCGGGTGAAGCCCCATATCGCGCCGCTGGCAGGCCGAACGGTTCTCGATGTCGGCTGCGGCAGCGGCTATCACTGCTGGCGCATGGCCGGCGAAGGCGCGGAACTGGTGATCGGGGTGGATCCCTCCGCCCTGTTCGTCTGCCAGTTTTTCGCCATGAAAAATTTCCTGCACGACCCGCGCGTCTGGGTGCTGCCGCTCGGCATTGAGGATGTGCCGGATACCCCCGGCGTTTTCGATACCGTTTTTTCCATGGGCGTTTTGTATCACCGCAAATCGCCGATTGAACACATTGAACAGCTCAAGTCGTTTCTGAAACCGGGCGGCGAGCTGGTGCTGGAAACGCTGGTCGCGGACGGTCCGGAGGGCTATTCGCTGATCCCGCACGGCCGCTATGCCAAAATGCGCAACGTCTGGTTTATTCCGTCCGTCAAAACCCTCGAACTCTGGCTGAAACGCTGCGGCCTCAAAAATATCCGCACCGTCGATGTGAATGCCACCTCGCTCGACGAACAGCGCTCCACCGACTGGATGACCTTTGAATCGCTGCCCGATTATCTCGACCCGGACGACCGCGCCAAAACCGTCGAAGGCCTCCCCGCCCCGAAACGCGCCGTCATCGTTTCCAACAGCTGAGAATGCGCCCCGCCGAAATCCGCTCAGCATTGCGAATCCGCGTCCGCACTGACCGGCCGGTTAAAATACGTACATCACGGATAAGGTTATCCATGAATCAGATACAGCGGCATCCTACTTCCCATCCCCCGGCTGGCACAGCCACTGCTTGAAAGTATTTCCAATACTGAAACCTCTAATATTAAGAAAGGTTAAGTTATGCTCAAAAAAATATCCATTGGCCTTGCCGTTTTGACCGCGGCCTTGACTGCCGGTGCCGAAATCATCATTTCCGACGTCAGCTATACCGCAGACTCGCTGACATTTACCATGACAGGCGATCTGTCGGGATATACAGAACCCGACTCCACCCGCCTCAATCAACTTACCATCGGCTATTCCGGAGATCTTTGTTCACTGGACACCGGTTCATATGTTGCGAACAGCTCCTGGAGTGCTTCACCTTTTCAGGATGTCTCCATCTCCAGTTCAGGGTACACCGGAGCCTGGGATGTCGGCACCCCGGAGCCGTATACATGGGTCACATTTGATCACGATCTTTCGAGCAGCTCACAGGCCTCGGGAACTTCCGTGACCGTAAACTTCTCTGGAGACGCATTAAATACGGAAGCCGCTTCCGGCGACATCATCTTTTATTGGGGATTCTCCCAGAGCGGTTATGAATATACCGAAATCGGTCGCTCTACGGTGATCCCCGAACCGGCCACACTCGGCCTGATCGGCCTGTTCGGCGGCGGTCTTCTCGCCGTGCGCCGGTTGTTCATGATCTAAAACACAGCACCATCCGCCGGGCCGAAGCCCCCGCGTTTCCGCGGGGGCTTTTTTTTATGTTCAGCAGTCCCGCGATAGCGATGCGCAGTTCGGACCTACGGAGAAGGCATTCGTTCATCCCCGCTAACCCGTTTTTCATCAACCACACCTGCCGGTTCATCACTTGGGTCTCGCAGCTCGGCGGTGCCATGCTAAAAAACGGCATAGTTCAAAGGGATTCAAGATGATGAAAACCATACCGATGAAAACTAAATTCATTCTCGCCGCAATCATCACGGCTGCCGCGGCATCGAGCGCCCTAGCCGCAATAGGTGACTCCTTTGAAATATCGGCCGGCAGATACGGGGCACCGCTGGGCAAAATGACCACCCAGAATACAACGGTATATCTTTTTCAGAGCGGAGATGCTGTGGTCCGCGAGGTTTATAATGCCAACAACCTGTGCATCGAATCAGTCATTATCGGTGACGATCCCGCGCCTGCGCATCTGCCGCAAGCGGTGCCAGGGCTGGAAATCGAACCTCAGGAAGCATCGCATGCGGCACTATGGTTTCTGCTGCTGCTTCCGCTCAGCGGACTCGGCATCGGCTTATTCTTCATGAGAAAAATGAAGTCCCCCAATAAGGCGGCCGCGACGGAAAAGCTCGTTCTCGAGGAGGATCCTTCCCTGCGGCTGTCCCGGAATGAAATGTGTTTCCTTAAGGCACTGCAGGATGCTGTGCTTGGTGAATATCTAATTACCTTCCACATCGGCCTGGACCGCATTATTGATTCAAATGCAACTAGCTCTCGGCTGAATAATCAGCAGCTGTATGCTGATTTTGTCCTGCACAATCCGGAGGATTCTTCCGTGGCTGCAGTCATTCTGCTGCAGGATCCCAAATCAGGGCATGAGCAGAAAGCCGCACGCATCAAGCTTCTCCGCACGCTGCTCGAAGAGCAGGATATCCCGGTCGTGCTGATCAATATGAACCACCACTACGACCCCCGCCAGATTCAGGATCAGCTGGCCTTTACAGGCGCCCGGGTCCTGTCGCCGGCGGCATAAACCAGCCCGGTCAATACGGATTCATTCCGGCATGGAAATTCAGTTGGGCACCGCCTGTTTTTACGTGCCTTTGCCGATGTGTATGGTTTAATCGGCTGTTATGAATCTCTCAAAGTTTGGCGAAAAGTTTACACATAAGGCCGGCATCACCCAGTTGATGGATGACCTAGGCGCCGCGATGGCGGCCGGTGATATGCTGATGCTCGGCGGCGGAAATCCGGCGCATATTCCCGAGGTACAGCAGCGGTTCCGCGAACGGATGGAAGCCATCCTGGCCGAACCGCACGGTTTTGAAACCCTGATCGGCAATTATGACGGATCCCGCGGCAGCGAGGCCTTCATCGAAGCGCTTGCCGAACTGCTGCGCGGCACCTTCGGGTGGAATATCTCGGCAAAAAACATTGCCCTGACCAACGGCGCGCAGAGCGCACTCTTTTATCTCTTCAACCTCTTTGCCGGAGAGATGCCGGACGGCTCGAAAAAGCGGATCCTGTTTCCGCTGACCCCGGAATATATCGGCTATGCCGACGCCGGGCTGACAGAGGACTTTTTCGCGGCGCGGCGGCCCAGCATCGAACCGCTCGGCAGCCGGCAGTTTAAATATCATGTCAATTTCGAAGGGCTGGAGATCGGCGATGACATCGGCGCCGTCTGCGTTTCCCGCCCTGCCAACCCGACCGGCAATGTACTCACCGATGCCGAAATCGTGCACCTCGATGCGCTGGCTGCGGCCAAAGGGGTTCCGCTGATTATTGACGGGGCCTACGGCACGCCCTTCCCCAACATCATTTTTACAGACGCCCAGCCCTTCTGGAGCCCGAACACCATTCTCACCATGAGCCTCTCCAAGTTCGGACTGCCGAACCTGCGCACCGGCATTGTGATTGCCCGCGAGGAAATCGCCTCGGCAATCGGCGATATCAACGGCGTGCTCAACCTGGCGCCCGGCGGCGCAGGCGCCCGGCTGGCGCTGGAGATGGTCCGCAGCGGCGAAATCATGCGCATCAGCAAGAAGATCATCCAGCCGTTCTATAAACGCAAGGCGTTCCGGACCCTCGAACTGTTCGATAAACAGCTCAGCGGTGTGCCCGGCCGGATTCATAAACCCGAAGGCGCACTGTTCCTCTGGCTCTGGTTCGAGGGACTGCCGTGCACGTCGACAGAACTCTACGAACGCCTCAAAGCGCGGAACACGCTGGTGGTGCCCGGCTCCTATTTCTTCCCGGGGCTGGAACATGAAGACTGGCGCCACAAACACGAATGCATTCGAGTAAGTTATGCGCAGGATGAACAGATCGTTGCCCAGGGGGTCGAAGTCATCTGCAGCGAGGTCAAACGGCTTTATGCGTGATGCGTGTTGCGCAGAACCCTTTCCGTATTGCAGAATAAATGCAACGAAAAACCGCCTGCGCGGACACCGCACGAAGTACGAAACAAGGATTTTTTTAATGAGAGCACATCTATTGCTGTTTTTCACCGCGGCCCTGTCCGTCGCCCATGCCGACGACATTGTCATCAAAGGCGGTGCCAAAATTACGGCACCGATCCTGAAGCAGGCCGACGATGCCGCCGTGGTGGACCTCGGTTTCGATGTCCTGCGCATCCCGAAAAGCGAGATTCTCGGCATCTATGAAGACGAAGCGGTTGAGGGAACGGTGCCCGCCGCCGCGGATGCGCTCTACACCCTGCAGGCGCCGGCCCGCGTCACCACGGCCGAAGCCGCCGAACTTTACGCGCCGGCCGTTGTGCTGGTAAAAACCGCCGCCGGCCTCGGCTCCGGATTCTTCATCAATAAAGAGGGCTATTTAATCACCAACTTCCACGTCATCGCCGGCGAAAAGAAGATTTCGGTCACCCAGTTCCTGCAGGAAAACAAAATCCTGCGCCGGGTCGTGCACAAAGACGTGGACATTGTGGCCACCGCGCCGTTCCACGACCTCGCCGTGCTGAAAATCAATAATTTCGATACCGACATCACGCCGGTCATTTTTGCGCCCGAAGAAGACCTGACCATCGGCGAAGCCGTCTTTGCCATCGGCAACCCGCTCGGCCTCGAACGCACTGTGACCGAAGGCGTCCTCAGCCAGACACACCGGAATTTCGGCGGAATCCTCTACCTCCAGATCGACGCCGCGGTGAACCCCGGCAACTCCGGCGGCCCGCTCTTTAATGCGCGCGGCCAGGTGATCGGCGTCATCAATATGGGACATCCCTCGTTTGAAGGGCTCAACTTCGCCATTCCGGCGCGCCACTCCAAATATATTCTCGATCATATCGATGCTTTCGCCTACGACGCCGCCAATGCCGAATCGGGCTTTGTCTATCCCGATGCACCGCGCCGCCCGGGGAAATTCACCTCAGACCAAAAGGATCAAACCGATGTCGCCCTTCCGTAAAGCCCTGCTGTCCATCGCCGTTCTCGCACCGCTCTGCTCCTTCGGACTCCAGCGGACAGCCCTCCTCCCGCCGGAGGGGCAAGCCTACATCCGGATTTCCGACACGGTCGACTTCTGGAAGCAGCTGCAGAAATCCTCCGTCGGAAAACTCTGGATGGACCAGCAGTTCCAGGATTTCATGGGCAGCCCGGACCTGGAAAACTGGCAGAGCCTCTTTTTCGGCGGCGATTCCAAGGAAGAGGATGCCGTATTTACGGAGCAGATGAAAATGCTCACCGGCGAGGTGGTGTTCGCCGTCGATATGCAGACCGACAACATCTACATCATTGCCGACATGAGCGCGGATGATTTTGAGCGCAGCCTGGAGCTGGACGACAACCTGCGCGGCGTGATGGACAGCCCCTTCGAGATCGTCAAGGACTCCTTTCAGGATGTCGAAATTATCCAGCATATCGACGGCGCGGGCACAGCGGAGGAAGTAACCTCCTGGCAGGCGCATGTCGGGCGCACCCTCGTGCTCGGCTACGACCGCGAATGGATCGAAAAATGCATCATCATGCTGAAAAACAACGCGATCGACGAGCCGGCAGGCGTTCCGGTCTGCAGCCTGAACCTGCCGATCAGGGAGCTGATTGCTGATTCGCTGAGCGACACCCCCTCGGACCAGGAGGCGCGCCGCATGTTCGAAGCCATGGGCCTGCTGAGCATCAATACCTTCACCGCCCGCATCGAACTGCGCGAGGACGAAATGGTGATCGACAACAACCTGCTGATCGACGACCTGGACCGCGGTCTGTTCAGCATGCTCGACACCGAGCCCTCGGAACTGCCGACCGTTGAATTTATTCCCGAAAACATCTCATCGCTCGAAGTCGGCCGCATCGACCTGCAGGGCCTCTGGCAGGAAATCCCCGTCATGCTGTCCGAAATCGATCCGGCCTCCAAGCAGCAGTTCGACATGTATATGGCCTTAATCCAGCAGCAGACCGGCATCGACCTGGAGCAGGACCTGCTGGCCCACCTCGGCACAAAATACCTATCGTTCTCCACGGTCGTCGGCGATACGCAGACCTCGATCATTGCCCTGGAGCTTGAAGACGGCATGGCGTTCCGGCACGGACTGGAGTCGGCCCTCTCGGCCCCCTCCATGCAGGCCTATGCCGCGGCCATGCTCGATCAGTCCGACTTTTTGAACTACACCATCTACACGCCGAAAAATGCTCCGGCAGAAGAGACCGCCGGGGTGGCTGTTACGGACGACTACCTGCTCTACGGCGACCTGGAAGGGCTGCGCCAGACCATCCGCGGCATCGCCAGCTCCGGCGCCGCCAACACCGCCTTTGAACAGACCGAACTCGTGCAGGGGCTCCGCCGCATCGTCTCGCCGCGGGCCTTCGGATTCGGCGCCGTCGACTGGAAAAAGAATATGAATGCCATCCTGGCCGAGCTGGCCAAGCCGGAATACGTACGGATGATCACCCATAAATGGGCAGAATCCGACTCGCCGCTGCCGCCGCCGGATTTCAGCAAACTGCCGGCCGCCGACCACATTGCCCAGTTTTTCAACACCTCCTATCAGTATGTCGAAGCCGACGATAACGGGCTCCACCAGAAGATCATTCTGAAGTACTAGTGAAGAGCGAATCCCGAACAAGGAACATCGAATGTCGAAGTCTGCGTTAATTCTCGCCGCCGCCGTTGCGGCCGCATCGTTTGCCGAAGAAGGACCAGCACCGGTTCGCGATTTCGGCTTCCAGCCGCTCGAAATCTATAAGTTTAAAATGGGCACCTCCCGGCTGACGGTCACCGACATCAATGCCGACGGTCTCGACGACATCCTGTTTGCCAACAACCATGTCTCGCGCCTGGAAGTGCTCATCCGCAAGCCCGGCGGCGAACAGCTCGCCGACCTGCCCGAACTCGAAGACCGTTTCGAAGACCGCGGCATGATCGTCGACCAGGGCATCAAAGCCGTACGCGCGGCCGACCTCAACGGCGACAGCCTGCCGGACATCGTGACGTTCGGCACCACGCTCGGCGTCCAGGTCCGCTACCAGAACAGCGACGGCTCCTTTGAAACGCCCCGGCACATTTTCATTAAAGAGCCCTCCACCGTCACCACTATCCAGCTCGGCGACCTCAACGGCGACGGCCTGGCCGATATCCTGGTCTGCCACCGCGACGAAGCCGAACTGCTCTGGAACGCGCAAACCAAACCCTTCATGGACAAGGCGACGCTCACCTTCGCGGCGGATAAAAGCTTTTACGGCGATATTGCCGATGTAAACAAAGACGGCATTCCCGACCTGGCCTTCCACTTCAGCACCTCGCTCAACCCGTTCAAAGTCCGCTTCGGCAAAGGCGGCGGCGTTTTCGGCACCGAACAGCCCATCAACCTGCCCCCGCGCCAGTATATGGACATCCTCCAGTCCGACCGCACCGACCCGCAGGCCGGCATGGTACTGCGCAACCGCCTTGCGTTCCGCCTCTATAACTTCATCCAGAAAGACCAGCCGATGCTGATGGAGGCGCAGGAGGTCTCGCCCGGCCGAATCGGCCTCGAAGGCACCAGCAAAAAGGCCAACCCGGCCTGGATCGCCGACGACTTCAACCACGACGGCATGGACGACCTGCTGGTGGCGGCGCCCGAGCTCAGCCGCCTGCATCTCTACCTCGGCACCGAAGAGGGCCTGAACCCGACCCCGGAGCGCATTGACACCCTCTCCGAAGTCGTCCGCATGTCCCGCGCAGCCAACGGCGACATTCTCGTGGTCAGCCAAAAAGAAAAAATCGCCGCCGTGCACCGCGCCGCCGACCTGAAAAAATTCCCCGCCATCCAGAAGCTGCCCGGCGATGTGCTCACAGCATCCACTGTCGAAAACAGTGCCGAGGCCTGGTTCACGTGCAAAAACGAGGACAAAGAACTCCTGCTGATCAAGCAGTCCTCCGACCGCGATCAGAGCGATGTCTTCTACCTCGACATGAAGAACGACCCCAACGACATGCTCGCCTTCAGCCTGCCCGGCGGCAAAACCGGCATCATCTTCTTCATGGCCTACGAAACGCCGAAAATGTACCTCTTTGACGGCGAAAACATTGAAGAGCTGACCAGCGAATCGTTCCGCGCCCTCACCCAGCGCCTCACCCTTTCCAACATCCGCATGGAACCCCCCGGCGACGGATCAGTTCTGACCGTTTCGCAGGGCGCGATCTCCCGCCGGTTCGAGTGGCAGAACGACCGCTACGAGGTCACCCGGCAGTTTAACCCGGAAAATCCGCGCGGCGAAATGATCGCCTCGGCCGCCTACCGGCTGCACGACGGATCGGCCGGCACCTTCTTCTACGACCGCAACTCCGGCGACCTCGTCCGCTTTGCCGACGACGGCAGCGAATGGGGCAAGATCCATATACCCGATGCCGACCAGACCATCTACGACCTCGTACAGCTCAGGAACCCGCGCCGCGATATTATTGTGATGCTCGACCGCACCGGCGTGAACGAGGTGGTGGGCAACGGAACCAAGCTCGATCTCGAAGCGGCGGCCGAATATGTCTCGCCCTCCGAAAATCCCCTGCTCTCCTACGTCAAACTCGTCCACCTCGCCTCGCCGCCGCGCCCCATGATTGCGCTGGTTGATTCCGCCAACCGCGCGGTCGAGATTATCTCCCAGCAAGACGGAGAACTTAAAAACGAGATGGTCTTCGAAGTCTTCCTGACCTCCGATTTCGCAAACGTCGGGAACTCCCGCGGCACCGAACCCCACGACCTCGAATCGGGCGACCTCAACGGCGACGGCATCGGCGACCTCGTCCTCCTCGCCCACGACAAGCTGCTGATCTATTTAGGGGAATAGCTGCTCTCCCAGGCATTGAACGAAGCACATGAACCCGTTTGGGGCGCGGGTTGGCGGCATCATTGGACCCGCCGGGCATGCGCTGTGAATCGGTGTTATTTCATGTGAGCGCGCCGGCGAAACAGGAGCCCGCCCGCTCCCAGCGAAGATCAGGGTTTCCCATCAGCTCATAATTCATGTTCATAAACGCGGATTCACGGTTCGATTCCGGCATACGGACCAAAAGAAACCGCAAAAAAGCCATTGCGAATTCCGGCGGAACACGGATGATAGACCGCTGTTTTCCAGAGCTTGGAAAATCGGGGAAATACTATGAATTTACAGGAACTGAACGACATTAAAGCCAAGGCGCTCGAAGCAGCGCAGGCCGCCGCGGATGCCGATGCGCTCGAAGCGGTGCGTATTGAATATCTAGCCCGCAAAGGCCTGCTTCCGAAAGTGATGCAGGAGCTGAAAAGCGTACCGCCGGAAGAGAAGCCGCTGTTCGGCAAAACCGTCAACGAACTCAAGAACGAACTGACGGAGCTGATTAAATCCAAACAGGCTGCATTTGCCGCAGGCGGTGCCGCAGGCACCGGGTTCGACCTGACCCAGCCGGGCCAATGGCAGGGCCTCGGCACGCGGCACCCGATCACGCAGATTACGGACCGCATCACCCAGATTTTCCAAACGCTGGGCTTCACGGTAGCGGACGGACCGGATATTGAAACGGTGTTCAACAACTTTGATGCGCTCAACACGCCGGCGGACCATTCCTCGCGCGACGAGCAGGATACGTTTTACCTGAATAACGGCGACCTGATGCGCTGCCACACCTCGCCGGTGCAGGTGCGCTATATGCAGGAGCATCAGCCGCCGATCCGCATTATTTCCCCGGGCCGCTGCTACCGCCGCGATACGCCGGATGCCACCCACTCAGCAAACTTCCACCAGGTGGAAGGGCTCTATGTGGATGAAAAGGTTTCGCTGGCCGACCTGAAGGGCACGCTCTCCTATTTTGCACGGGAGCTGATGGGCCCGAAGGTGAAGGTTCGTTTCCGTCCGCACTTTTTCCCGTTCACGGAGCCGAGTGTGGAAGTGGACTTCACCTGCCACGTCTGCGGCGGCAAGGGCTGCCGCGTCTGTAAAAACAGCGGCTGGATCGAAATCCTCGGCGCCGGCATGGTGGACCCCAACGTCTTCCAGAACGTGGGGTACGATGCGTCCCGCCTGTCCGGATTTGCGTTCGGCATGGGTATTGAGCGCATCACCATGATTCTCTACGGTATCCACGACATTCGGAACCTCTACGAAAACGACATGCGCTTCCTTTCGCAGTTCTAAGGAAAATCAAATATGGCCGACCTGAAGATTCATAAAGCAGACACCCTCGGCGAAGCCGTATTCGATTCCCCGCTGAAAGAGAAGATCACCCGCTTTTACAACGGCGAGGCCATTGCGTGCGATGACCGCACCAAGGAACTTAGCCGGCTCGAAAACCTTTCGGACATCGAATATTTCGAGCTGGCGGGCCCGCGCGAAAAGCTCTTTTTCAATCCCAAGGACGTCACGGTCGGCATCGTCACCTGCGGCGGGCTCTGCCCGGGCCTTAACGATGTGATCCGCGCACTGACCTTCTGCTGTATCGAAGGCTACGGCGTGAAACGCGTGCTCGGCTTCAAATACGGCTATGAGGGCCTGGTGGCGAAGTACTACCACTACCCCATTGAGCTCACGACCGACAATACCGACGAGATCCACGAAAAGGGCGGCACCATCCTGAAATCCTCCCGCGGGCGGCAGGAGAACGACGAAGTGATCAACACGCTGGTGCACTACGGCGTGGATATCCTCTTCACCATCGGCGGCGACGGCACGCAGCGCGGTTCGCGCGACATCGTCGCCTCCCTCAAGGAGCGCAACCTTCCAATCTCCGTCGTCGGCATTCCGAAAACGATCGATAACGACATCAGCCTGATCCAGCGCTCCTTCGGATTTGAAACCGCCGTGGAAGCCACCTGGGACATCATTACCAACGCCCACAACGAAGCAAGGGCCTACCGCAACGGCGTCGGCCTTGTGAACCTGATGGGCCGCGAATCCGGCTGGATTGCCGCCTCGGCCACGCTGGCCAACAGCGCCGTCAATTTCTGCCTGGTTCCCGAGGTGCCGTTTGATCTGCACGGTCCGAACGGATTTCTTGCCGCACTCGAAAAACGGCTGAAGCGCAAAGAGCATGCCGTGGTGGTGGTCGCCGAAGGCGCCGGCCAAAACCTCTTTGCCGCCCAGAACGGCGGTACCGATAAATCGGGCAACAAACGTTTGCAGGACATCGGCCTGCTGCTGAAAGCCGAGATCAACCAGCACTTCCAGGGCAAAGGCGAGGAAGTGAATGTGAAGTATTTCGACCCGAGTTATAACATCCGCAGCCGCCGCGCCAATGCCAACGACTCGATGTACTGCCTTCAGCTGGCCAACAATGCGGTGCACGCCGCCATGGCCGGATGCACCAACATGATCGTCGGCCTGCATCACGACCGCCTGGTGCACCTGCCCATCTCCATGATCGGCGACCGCAAGCTGATCGATCCGAAGGGCTGGTTCTGGCAGACGGTGATTCAGTCCACCCACCAGCCCGCCAATATGGTGAATTAAGGCATGGAGGCGTGAAATGGATCACGCCTCACTGGACACGGGTCATTAACGGCAGCTGACGGCCCGGAAGGCTTCCGGCAGCTTCTCGATAATATCCACCGCCGTCATGGACGCCTGCGATTTTTCGGCAGCGGCCAGGTCGCCGGCTTTTCCATGCAGCCAGATTCCGGCACACGCCGCCTCGTACGGCGCAATCCCCTGGGCCGCCAGGCCGCCGATCAGTCCGGCCAGCACATCGCCGGAACCGCCGGAGGCCATGCCGGGATTCCCAGTCATATTCACCGCAACGGGCTGGCCCGGCGCCGCGGCCAGGGTGCCCGCGCCCTTCAAAACAAATACCGCGCCGAGCTTATCCGCCGCCATGCGCACCATGCCGAGCCGGTCTTCCTGCACATCCTCGACCTTCAGCCCGAAGAGCGCAGCAAATTCGCCGGGGTGCGGCGTGAGAATGACCGGGCACGCTGCATTTTCAATTGCATCCAGATGATCCGCCAGCACCGTAACCGCATCGGCATCCAGGATGACCGGCACTTTCGAATGCTCCAGCAGGTGGATCACCTGCTCGCGCGTGGTTGCCGCACGCCCCATGCCCGGACCGGCAGCAACCGCGGTCCAGCCGCCTTCCGGCATGCTGGAATGGACCATCACCTCCGGAACCGCCGGCGCAACCAATGCGTGAATGGCTTCGGGAACAAATGCCGAAACCAGTCCGGCGCCCGAGCGCGCGGCGGCTTTGGCCGCCATCGTCACCGCCCCGCTGTAACCGCGGCTGCCGCCGATGCAGAGCAGGTGGCCGTAGTCGCCTTTATGCGCCGTGCGCGGCCGGCGCGGAAAGAGCGGTGCGAGGTCGGACGGATGAATGAATGCCCGCGCTTCGTCCCCTGTAACCTCGTCAATATATTCTGCGGGAATGCCGATATCGATCACTTCAATAGTTCCGACGCAGTCAATATTTTCCTCATCCACGCTGTCGGTTTTCGGCAGGCCCATCGTGACAGTCAGGTCGGCACGAACCGCCATGGCGGACGGCATATCAACTGCAACCACCAGCGCGCGGTCCGCCTGTGAATCAATAAACTCAACGGCGTCGGCCATCACGCCGCGGAGTTCGCCGGAAACGCCGGTTCCCAGCAGCCCGTCGACCAGGATTTCGGCATCGGTACCGCTCGCGGCGGCAAACTGCCAGTGCTCCGAGGTTTCGAGCACCTCGTACGGCACACCGGCCTTTTTCATCTTTCTGAACCAGATGAGGGCATCGCCCTTAATTTTGTTTTCCGGCACCGCCAGCCAGCACTCAACCGGCCAGCCGTCCTCGTGCAGCAGCTGCGCAGCCACAAAGGCATCCCCGCCGTTATTGCCCGGCCCGGCCAAAAACAGAACCGGCGCATCGGCCAGCTGATGATTTCCCGCGAGGGTGCGGACGGCATCGGCCAGCCCTTCGCCGGCGGTAAACATCAGCTCCTCACCGGGAATGCCGGATTCGATGGTCCGGCGGTCGAGGGCGCGCATTTCATCGGCGGTTACAATCTTCATCCTTCGTAATCCTGAATGCCGTCGAGCATTTCCTGCACGGCCCCTTCGAGGCCCAGGAAAACGGAGCGGCAGACAATGCTGTGCCCGATATTAAGGGTGTTGAGGTGCGGCATGCAGAGAATGCCGCCGAGGTTTTCCATATTGATGCCGTGCCCGGCGTTGACCTTCAGGCCAAGGCTGTGGGCATGATCCGCCGCTTTGATGAGCTGCTCAATCAGGAGCGCGCGTTCGTTCGGCTCGGCATCGCAGTACGTGCCGGTATGCAGCTCAACGGTGGGCGCTCCGAGGTCTTTGCAGGCAACCATGGTTTCAATGTCGGGGTCGACAAACATGCTGACCTCGATACCGGCCTCGCCGAGGCAGGCAACGGTTTCCTTGAGCCGCTCAAATTGGCCGATCACATCCAGGCCGCCTTCGGTGGTAAGTTCCTGGCGTTTTTCGGGAACCAGGCAGACTTCAGCCGGTTTGACCCGCAGCGCAATCTCGACAATTGACTCCACATTGGCCATTTCAAGATTGAGCGGCAGCGGCTGGAGCTCTTTCAGGCGGTAGATATCGTCGTCCTGAATATGGCGCCGGTCCTCGCGCAGGTGGGCAGTAATGCCGTGCGCTCCGGCACGTGCACAGATGATCGCCGCATCAATCGGGTCGGGATATACCGTACCGCGTGCCTGGCGAAGGGTTGCAATGTGGTCAATATTGACACCTAGTTTCATAATCTCTCTCCTCGGATTGGCCAAAGGTCTGTCGGCCGAGTGCCTGTTCCACAGGCCGGGACTTCCAGCCGCTGGCGGGCGGACACCCTAAGCCTGCATCGACTTGATGCTCTTCATGGGCTTGGTATCGACCTTATCATGTATCTCCGGGTCGTAAACCGCATAAGCGCGGATATCGTTGGCCCGGCTGTGGTCCAGCACTCTCTGGCCGGCCAGATAAAGATGATGCAGGTTTCGGCCGTGCTGCGGGAAGGATGCAACACCCAGCGTGACCGTTGTTTTCAGCTTCTTGTTCCCCGCCTGGAACTGCGCCTGCTGCACCCTTGTTGTGATGCGGCGCCCGATAATTTCGGCCTCTTCGGGCGAGCATTGCGCCAGCACCAGATAGGCATACTTTTCATGCCGGCCGATCAGGTCCTCCGCACGCAGGCAGCTTTGCAGCAGCTTACTGACCCCTGCCATCACATCTCCCGCGGCATCCACGCCGTGAAAGCGTTCGATATGATTCATATTGTTCAGGCCGATGCAGAAGAGCGCGGCCTCTTTTTTCTGGCGGCGCAGCTCGCTCATCACCCGCTGCATATAGGTGGAAATGGCAGACGGTTTCAGTACACCCGTAAGTTCATCGAGCATGGCATTTGCCCGGCGGTCCCGCCAGCCGCGGGAGGCAGGCGCATGATCGTCCTGCTCGTCAGGATCTGCCGTTTCAACGTCGGCCGTTTCGTCCTGCGCTTCGGCATCGCCGTCTGCTTCATCGGCGTCTTCTGCGTCCGCGTCTTCGATTTCCGGCATGAAAATCGGCTCGTCATCGGTCGCCGTTTCCAGTGCGCCGACGGCCGCGGCAATCAGATCCTTACCGCTGAGTCCATGCCCCGGATACGAAGACAGGCCGGCCCGGACGCCCTCAAAACCGGCACCCAGCGCGGCCGTGATGCGGGTCAGGATATTCACCCCGTCTTCCGGTTCGGATTCCAGCAGCAGCACCACGGTCTGCTCATCAAAAACACAGGCAACATCCCCGCGCCGCGCCGCGGCTTTGACGGCCGCCATTTCCGGCGAGCCCATGCGGACCGGGTTTTCGGCTTTCGGCAGCCGGATCAGGGCCAGTGTAAACGAGGTGTTGCGCCGGGCACAGCCGGCGAGGTAACGCGCCATCTGCACGCGCAGCACCGCACTGGCCGATGCGCCCATTTCCTCCGGATCCGCCTCCTCGGCCTGCTCCACAATTTTCTGAAAGCGGTAATAGCTGGAAACCAGCGTAATGACCACAAAGGAGACCGCCATGGCGGCCGCAACCCCCAGTATGCTGGCTACAGGATCAAGCTGCGCGGCGATCGTGAGGGAGAACAACTGCATAGGACATAAAAAGGGTGCCGCGCAGATTCAGAGCGCGGCACCGGATACCTGATTAATACATTGCGAAGACGGCGCGGCGGTTTTTGCGCCAGGCGCCTTCATCGTGGCCCATGCTGTCGGGCATTTCTTCGCCGTAGCTTTTGGTCTGGATTTTCGAAGGATCCACGCCCAGGCTGATGAGGTAGTCGCGAACGGCCAGCGCGCGGCGCTCGCCCAGGGCCAGGTTGTATTCGCGGCTGCCGCGCTCGTCGGTATGGCCCTCAACAATCACACCCTGCCATTTGCTCTTATTCAGCAGGCTGGCGACCTTTTCAACCTTATCGGATTCTTCGGAATTTACCGTCGAACTGTCGTAGGCAAAATAGACGGCTTCAACCACCGTGCGGTCGCCGTTGACCGGCAGGCCGTCAATATCGCCCAGCGGCACATCCGTCAGCAGCGGATCCCCGTAAACGAGGTCATCGCCGCCGTAAAGATCGGCCGTATTAGGATTACGGCAGCCGCTGATAAAAGCCAGCGAACAGGCTGCAGCTGCTAATACAAAAAGGTTCAGAAATTTACTCATCATAATCCATCAACTCCGCTTTCAACTCATGGGGATACAGCCGGCGAATACCAGTCATCGGACCCTGAAACCAAAGCTACAGGAGAATCTTTCAGAGTGTCAAGGAGGTAGATGGCGGAACGGTAACCGGAAGTCCGCGAGCAGACGATATGCCTTCCGTCGGGTGCCCAGCGCGGGTCTTCATAGTCAGCCCAGTCAGTCTCCAGCACCCGGCTCGTGCGGGTGCTCGGATTGGCCACCACAATGCGGTATTTGCCGCCGATGCGGCTGCACCAGGTAATGTAGCCGTTCCGGCCCCAGTCCGGCGAAATATTCTCTGTGCCGGAGCTGGAGAGCCGCCGAGGCGTACCGCCGTCTTTGGAGATCATATAGATGTGCGGCCGCCCCGAACTGTCCGACACATATACAATGTGCCGGCCGTCCGGCGACCAGCACGGGCTCGCCTCGTTGCCGCGCCGGCTCTGCGTGAGGCGCTGGGTGCTGCCCGTGCGCAGGCTTTTGGTATAGAGCTCCGGATTACCGTCTTTCGACAGGATCAGGGCCATCGTTTTACCGTCGGGCGAAATAGAGCCCATCGCGTTCAGGCCCGGATGGCTGGAAAGCGGCCTGCCGCGGCCCGTAATGTAGATATTCGGATAACCGCGCTTATAGGAGGTATAGGTGATTTTATTGCCGTCCGGCGCCCAGCGCGGCGCCACCACAATACTGCGGTCGTTGGTCACCGGCCGAATATTCTGCCCGTCGATATCGGCAAGATAGAGCTCCTTGTGGCCGGTGCGGGTACTGACCATGGCAATTTTCGCTGAAGCCATGCCTTTTTTGCCGGTTACGGCATAGAGAATTTCATCGGCCGCCTTATGAGCCAAAGCGCGGTAGGCTGACGCCGCGGCGGCATAGGATTTGCCGAGCATGCGCTGGCGGGTGGACACCTTATAAACCAATATCTCCGCCCTCATCTGCCCGCCGGCCTGCACAGTGCCCGAAACATTCACCGCCGCACCGCTCGACGTCACATTAAAGTAGCCCGACCGGTTCAAATCCGCCCGCAGCACCGCAAGAAATCCCGACGACGCCGCATCCCCGCCCGTACGGACTCCCGCAAGATTGATCGAAATTTTACCGCTGCCTTCGCGCTCTACTACGGCCCGCTGTGCAAATGCAGCAGTCGCCGTCAGCATGGCCGAACCCAAAAAATACCGTCTAATCATAAGTGATCTCCCGAGAAAACTAATTCCTGATCCGGAACTCTACCTCAACATAGTCATATGGAAAGCCTGCAGGCGGTTTCGGGGCCGTGCTGACCGAATTCACCGCCTCCGAGACCGAAGCATCAAAGGCAGGATCGCCCGAACCCTGAATCCTGGTCCGCTTCGTAATGGTGCCCCACTCCGAAATAAAAATCCGATAGATCACCGACGAGGCCGGCGATGCATTCGGCGGCTCGTTCCAGCGCGTATCAAAATAGCGTCCGATCTGGGCAATGTACGCGGCATCGGCATCCGGATTCCCCACCGGCCCCGCAGTCGGCAGCGCATCCGACGATTGAACACTCTTCAGCGCCTGCGAAATTTCAGACGGATCAATCGCCGGCTTCACCGGCTCCACCTTTTTCCCCACCTTAATCTGGTCTACCGGGGTCGGCTTCCACTTCGGCTTCTCCGGCTCAACCGCCTTCGGCTTAAGCTTTGGCGTTTCGGTTTTTTTGACCGGCTTCGGGATCGTCTTCTTCACCGGTTCGGGCACCGGCGCAGGCTGAACCGGCTCCGGGACCGGCGCGGGCTCAGGCGCGGGCGGCTCCGGCTCCGGCATCTGCTCAACCTCCTGCACCGCAACCGCCGGAGCGGGCTGGCCGAATTCAATAAAGGTGACAATCTCCGGCTTCGGTTTCGGCTGAAAACAGCCCTTGAGGGCGGACAGCCACAGCAACACCCCGAAAAACCAGATAAACACCAGTGCATGTGCGCCGTAGATCACCAGTGCTGCTTTTCGCTCAAACCGGTTCATCGCCTACTGATCCGCCTCCGTCACCAGCGCCATTTTGGTGATGTTTGCATCGTGCAGGATTTTCATGATCGCCACCACGTCGCCGTAAGGCAGCTGGCGGTCGGCACGGACGTAGATCGTCGTGTTCGGATCATCTGTTCCGATTTGAGTCATCTGCATTAAAAGCTCATCTTCCGAAACCGGCACGTCATCGAGATAAAGCTGTTTGTCCAGATTCAGGCTGATGGAGCGCGTCTGCGATTCCATCATGTCCGCCGCCTTGCCCTTCGGCAAATTGATGGCAATGCCCTGCTCAATCAGCGGAAACGTGATGATGAACGTAATCAGCAGAATAAACGTAAGGTCCATCAGCGGCGTCATATTGATGTCGCTGATCTGATTCAGGTTAACCAGGCTCGTCCGTCTTGCCATCGCTCTATCCTTCAATCACATATGTGTTCTGGATTTCGGAGACGAATTCCTGCGCAAAGTTATCCATCTGCACGGAAATCCGGCGGATGTGGGCCGACAGCATATTGTAGCCCACCATCGAGGGCAGGGCCACAATCAGGCCGACAATCGTGGTGAGCAGCGCGCCGGAAATACCCGGCGCCACCGCCGAAAGCGCAGCCGACCCGGAGGCCGCCATGCCGCTGAACGCATCCATTACGCCCCAGACGGTGCCGAGCAGCCCGAGAAACGGCGCCGCACTGACGGCCGTGGCGAGCATACCCATCTGCTCTTCCAGCTTCAGCGCTTCGTCCGCCACATGGCGGTCAACGACGGAACGGATGGTTTCGAGCTGGTTCAGGGAGAGGCGGCGGTGCATTTCCGATGCCGTTTCATCCATCAGCGCATCCTCGGGATCAATCCCGCGGGCGGCCAGCTCATAGCCGAGCCCTTCGCAGCCGGCTTGGTAAATCTCATTCAGCGGCGTTGCCGGATACTCCTCCTCCCGCGCATACAGGGCGGTCGGACTGTTTTTCACCGCGCGGAACGCGTGGAGGAAATGCCGCGTTGTGCGGCTGGCCATGCGCAGCTGCACCCCCTTGGTATACATAATCGTCCACGCTCCGGCCGAGCCGAGAAACAGCAGGATGACAATCGCCTTGCCCGGCAGCGTACTGTCCCAGAACGCGGAACTGATATCGGCAATCGGCAGTGAAAACAGCATAGAATTGAATATTTCCATCGTGTGCATGACCCTCAAAAAAGCGGTTTAGAAATCGGCTCCACCTAAGATATTTCCAACCCTCGGAAAAGCAATTGAAAAACCGGCGGCGGGCCGAAAAAAGCAAAGACCCTGCGCGGACAGCACAGGGCCTTCGGTGCAATGCCCAAAGCATTACATGGAGTAATGAGAAGAAAAGAGGTGGCGACCCCTACGGGACTCGAACCCGTGTTGCCAGGATGAAAACCTGGAGTCCTAGGCCACTAGACGAAGGGGTCACGTTCGCTTCACCGAAAATGGCGACCCCTACGGGACTCGAACCCGTGTTGCCAGGATGAAAACCTGGAGTCCTAGGCCACTAGACGAAGGGGTCTTCGGTAAAAACGAGGGCGTAATGTAACAGAATCGCCGAAGCCGGCAACAAGAAAAATGGAGTTTTTTGATCAAAGCCTTTTCCGACCTTCCCGCTTTACTTTAAACCCCTTCTCCGGCAGGGTGTTCAGCCAGTCACCCGGGGTGCCGATCCGCTGGTCAGCGGGAAGCACGAATTTCGGAATTCCAGACTCAAGGTCTGAATTAATTTCGGTTTTCGCGCTTCGGATTTAGCAATTCATTCATCGTGCTGAGATTATACCCGTTGAACCTGATCCGGATCATGCCGGCGAAAGGAAGCGTGCTGCGGCGTCAGCGTTTCCGGGTTCCCGGGAACGCTTTTTTTATGCCCGCGGGCCGTGATCCTAAAGGAACAGCAATATGAGACTTACCGTAAACGGAGAAAAACATGAGCACCAAGGCGGCGGATCCATCGACGCCCTGCTGGAAGAGCTCGGCGCCAAGAAAGAACATACCGCCTTAATGCTGAACGGCGCGGTAGTGCCTTCCGAAGAATGGAACTCCACTGCACTGCAGCCAAACGACGAAATCGAAATGCTCGTCTTCGTCGGCGGAGGATAACCCGCACCCCGGCCGGAAAACCCGAAACCCGGCACACAAAAACCGCGCGGTATTTTAATGGACCGCCGCATCGGCTCTTCTATTTCGGATTCCGATATTCGAATTCACGATTTTAACTAAACGAGGACATCACATGTCAGACATACTTAAAGTAGGCGGTCAGGAGCTGGGCTCACGCCTCTTCCTGGGCACCGGAAAATTCTCCAGCACACAGACCATGATCGAGGCCGTGAAAGCTTCGGGCACCGAACTCGTTACCGTGGCGCTGCGGCGCTTCAACCGCGACCAGGCCGAGGACGACCTCTATGGACCGCTCTCCGAACTCAAAAACGTGCGCCTCATGCCCAACACCTCCGGCGCCATGAATGCCAAAGAGGCCATCCGCGCCGCCCTGCTCGGCCGCGAACTCAGCAAAAGCCCGTTCGTCAAACTCGAAATCCACCCCAATCCGCACCACCTGCTGCCCGATCCGATCGAAACCTACGAGGCCGCCATTGAACTGGTGAAACAGGATTTCATCGTGCTGCCCTATATTCCGGCAGACCCGGTCCTGGCCAAGCGCCTCGAAGACGTCGGCTGCGCCGCCGTGATGCCCCTCGGCGCCGCCATCGGAACCGGCAAAGGCCTCTCCACCGCCGAAATGATCAAAATCATCATCCGCGATGCCGCCGTACCGGTCGTCGTCGATGCCGGCCTGCGCTCCCCGTCCGAAGCCGCCTGCGCGCTGGAAATGGGCTGCGACGCCGTACTCGTCAACTCCGCCATTGCGGCCGCCGAAAATCCGGCCGCCATGGGCGCCGCCTTTAAAACCGGGGTCGAAGCCGGACGTATGGCTTACACCGCCGGCTTAATGCCGACCTCCGAAGTCGCACTTGCCAGCTCGCCGCTAACCAGCTTCCTTTCTACCAATGACTAATTAGGAACCGCGAAATACGCAAAACACACGAAAAATCAAACCTGCCAACCTTCGTGTATTGAGTGTATTTCGTGGTGAAACATCATGAATCCTGAATCTTTACCATCCTGGCTGAACCCCGAACCGTGGCTGAACCTTGAGTTCAGCCGCTCAGACATCGAACGCGCAATCGGCGCAACGTCCCCGAACGAAAAAACGCTGGCGGCGCTGCTGTCGCCACAGGCGGCCGACTATCTGGAGCCGATGGCCCAGCGGGCGCAGGCGATCACCCGCCGCCATTTCGGCCGGACCATCTCGCTCTACACCCCGCTTTACCTCTCCAATTTCTGCAACGGCGGTTGCCTCTACTGCGGCCTCGCGGCCGACCGGCGCGCCAAGCGCGCGGTGCTCGACCCGATCCACCTGCGCCACGAAATGGAAGCCATCAAGGCCCTGCACCTGGAAGAACTGGTACTGCTCACCGGCGAACGCATGCCGGAAGCCGACGTGCCCTATCTGGAGGAGTGCATCTCGATTGCCGCCGAATACATCCACCAGCTCGTTGTGGAGGTCTTCCCGATGGCCGAAGCCGAATACCGCCGGCTGGCGAATGCCGGATGCACCGGCGTGACACTCTATCAGGAAACCTACGATCCGGTCGTCTACGAAAAAATGCACCGCTGGGGCGATAAGCGCGATTTTTCGGCCCGCATTGACGCGCCCGACCGCGCACTGCGCGGCGGCATGCGGACCATCGGCATCGGCGCCCTGCTCGGCCTCGCCGACCCGCGCTTCGACATGCTCTGCGTCTACCGCCACGCCAAACACCTGCTGAAAAACTACTGGCAGGCCGGCGTCTCCATTTCGTTCCCGCGCATCCGCCCGCAGCTCGGCGGTTTCGAGCCCGATTTTCCGGTCGATGAAAGAATGCTGGCCCAATACATATTCGCCATGCGCATCTGCCTGCCGGAAACCCCGCTCGTACTCTCCACTCGCGAGCCCCAGCGCGTCCGCGACGGCATGGCCGGCCTCGGCATCTCCAAAATGAGCATCGCCAGCAAAACCACCGTCGGCGGCTACAGCGAGGACTCCGAGGAATCGACCGAGCAGTTCGAAATCTCCGACGAACGCAATATTCCCGAATTCTGCGATATGCTCCGCGCAAAAGGCCTCGAACCCGTCTTTAAAAACTGGGACGCCGCCTACCGCGAACCCACCCGCTACGCAAAAGCCTGACCGGCGGCTTATTCACCGCGGAGAACACTGCGGCTCCGGGAAATTAAAACCCCGAGTCTCCGTGCTCTCCGACGGAGCGGGTGGTAAAAAGGATTCATGAGTATCCATTCTAAAACAGAGTTATTAGCGCCGGCGGGCAGCGCCGATGCGGCGTGGGCGGCGCTGCACTACGGGGCCGATGCCGTCTTTGCCGGCCTGCCCCGCTTTTCCGCCCGGGCGGAAGCGGTTAACCTGACCGCCGAAGAGCTCGACGAAGTAATCGGCTATGCCCACGCGCACGGCCGGAAAGTCTACATCACCTTCAACACCCTCGTACAGCAGCACGAACTGCCGGATGCGCTGGAATCGCTGGCGCTGATCCGCGACCTGAATGCCGACGGCGTGATTGTGCAGGATATGGGCGCCGCCCGCATGGCGCGGCGTTTTTTCCCGTCGATCGAACTCCATGCCAGCACGCAGCTGGCGGTGCACAACCTGGCCGGCGCACAGCTGCTGAAACAGATCGGCTTTTCGCGTGTCGTGCTGGCGCGCGAACTGAGCCTGGCCGAAATCGGAAACATTACGCAAAACTGCGGCCTCGAAACCGAGGTCTTTATCCACGGCGCGCTGTGCTATTCCTACAGCGGGCTCTGCCTCTTCTCCTCGCACCTCAACGGCCGCAGCGGCAACCGCGGCAAATGCGCCTACTGCTGCCGCATGAAGTTTGACACGGCCGACGGTCAGAAGCTCCCCTTCTCGATGAAGGACTTTGCGGTCGGCGAACATTTTGACGCCCTGCTGAAAACCGGCGTTTCATCCCTTAAAATCGAGGGCCGTATGAAGGGCGCAAACTATGTCGGCGCCGTCACCGATTTTTACCGCAAACGGATGGCCCAGGGTTTAAGCGAGTCCGAACAGCAGCAGCTCCTCTCTGATATCCAGACCATTTTCGGACGGCCCGCCACCGATCTCTATCTGAAAAATGCCGACACCAACCCGATCGACCCCACCACCAACGGACACCGCGGGGCGGAGATCGGCACAATCGGCTCGGTATTCAAAGACCGCGGACAGCAGTGGATCCGCTTTAAAACCAACCGCGCGCTGATGAAACACGACGGCCTGAAGATCGAACCAGGCGGCGGCCGGGAACCCTTTAACTTTTTTGCGCGCGAAATGCGGCTCTCCGACAACCGGAAAAAGCACCTGATGTTCGAGGTTCCGGCAAATGCGGAAATTGAGGTTCAGCTGCCGCCGGACCATCCGTTCGTAGACGCCGGCCTGACCCTCTACTGCTCGGCCTCGCAGGCGGTGCGGCAGCGCTACGGCTTCGAAGCCCCGCGCCCCGGCACCTACCGCCAGCGCAAGCCCTTTGATGCGCAGGTCGAGCTGACCGCCGCCGGACTGAAGCTTTCGGCTGAAGCTGAAAATACCGCGGCCGAACTGATGCTGGCCGAACCGCTGAGCGAAGCACGGCAGCCCGAAAAGACCGAAGCGGGTATTCGCCGGAGTTTTGAAAAAACCGGCGATACAGCGTGGTCCCTGCGCTCATTGACCGCTGCAGACAACGGCCTCTTTATTCCGGCTTCCGTTCTGAATGAAGGGCGCCGGCAGCTGCTGGATCAGCTGAGCGATCATTGGAAGCAGCAAAAACAGGCCGAACAATCCCAACGGCTGGAAGAATTGGTTCGCCCGCCGGCAGCTCCGGAAGATGAGGAACGGTGGTCGGTGAAGGTGCGGAACCTTGCATTACTAGAGGGCCTCACTGAACAGGAACTGAATCAGCTTGAAGTGGTGCTGGAAAATACAGACGAAGCCTCCAGCTTCGCCGATAATACCCGCATTGCCATTCCGGTCATTCAGCGAAATCACGATGCACGGATCACGGATCACGCCCGCGCCATCGAAGCCGCCAATGTCGGCGCACTTCACGCGTTTAAAAACTGCGCCGACCTCACCGCCGACTGGCCGCTGTACACCATGAATTCCGAAGCCGCCGAGCAGTGGAAGGAACTGGGCGTTTCTCAGACGGTGCTGTCGCCCGAAGATACGGGCGATAACCTGAAGGCGCTGCTGGGCGTTTTGGGCGGGCGGGCGATCGTGCCGGTGTATCAGCATACGCCGCTGATGATTTCCGCCACGCGGCCGGAAGCGGAGGCGCACTTGTCGGACCGCAATAAACGGCCGATGAAAATTGAGCGCAGCGGCGATCAGTATGTACTGATTTTCGAGGAGCCGTTTTCGCTGATCGAACACCTCGACGAACTGCGCGCCGCCGGGGCGCGCTGTTTCCGGATCGACCTCACCTACGGCGTGCAGGACCCCGGATGCGCTGCGGAAATGATCCGCAGCGCACGGGCCGGCCGCCCGATCCGCGGCAGCTATGACGGCAACTACCGCCGGGCATTGTAAGGCCGAACCGCCGCCCTAGGGGAGAATGATCACGGCGACGGTGTTGTTGTCCCAGTTTTCACCGTTATCCGACCACGCCCCGTCCTCTTCATGGTGGGTATAGCAGGAAAGCGCGTAGTGATCGACGAGCTGCAGCTCTTTCAGCGGAACGGAAATTTCGATGCCGGCCGATGAATCATCAAAGGCGACGGCTCCAGCCCAGCTGCTGGTGAGCCAGATCCACTCATCGCTGATTTCGTGGAGCGACACTTCCGTGTAGCCGCCGGCCTCATCGTAATAATAATTGATGCCGTACTCTTCCACGCCGTCGACTTCGGAACGGATTTCGATCCAGATGGAAGCACCGCCGCTGACGGGCATGTCCGTGCCGGCGCGGTCGATCCGGACGAAGAGGTTTGATGTGCCGCGGGCCAGCGTGATGCCGGTGACATCCAGCCCGCTGTAGATACTGCTGTCGCCGGCCGGATCCGTAAACTGCGGCTCTATGCTGCCCCAGTCGGCACCATCGCCGTCAACGGCAATTTCCGCACTGCGGACGACCGCGCGGTTGGTGCTGACCCGCGCGGCACCGATCTGATAAAAGCCGGTCGGCTCATCGGAGTGCTCGCTGTCGGTATAGCTGCCCTGCGGGGCCGTCAGTCCGTTCGTCAGCGCAGTGAATTCGTTGGTCAGGCTGTCCGTCCAAAGGATGCGGTATTCGTGTCCGCTCACCGGAGCCCAGCTCACTTCAAACCCGCCCGCGGACGCGGCGCCGGCCGCCGTCAGCAGGGAGGCCGCATTGGTCGGATCGGTGCCGGCCTGGTATTCATCGTAATTACTCACGCCGTCGCCGTCGGCATCGCCGGCCGCACTGCAGTTGGTGAGGCTGCCGAAATATTCATATTCCCACGCATTGGAGATATGGTCCTGATCGGCATCCCACTCGCCGTCCACCACGGTCGGCTCAAAATCGTATGACGCAAATTTGACCAATACGCAGGGCACCTGATCCGCATTGGTGACTGCCGTCAAAAAACCG
Source organism: Pontiella sp. (assembly GCA_041582935.1). Classification (GTDB taxonomy): domain Bacteria; phylum Verrucomicrobiota; class Kiritimatiellia; order Kiritimatiellales; family Pontiellaceae; genus Pontiella. The sequence goes on along the minus strand of JBFHGU010000024.1, from coordinate 19,273 downwards.
TTGGCGAACCAGGCTTCGACGGTTCCGGCCTCAAGCGAAAGCGGTCCGTTCGACCGCATGGAAGGCGTCGGCTCAAACAGCAGTTCAACATCTTCATCGGTCAGCGCATTCCAGCCGCCCATAGCCGCCAGGTTGGCATTGGTATCGAATGCGGAATCCCACTCCCACGTCAGGTCAGCCATTTCAAAAACGGGCCCGCCGCCCGAAAGATCCGGCGTCGTCAGCATCGGACAGGTGGTGACATCCGGAATAGGCGATCCGTCAGCCTGCGCAAAAGCAACGACGGTTGAAGCCTCCAAACCATTCGTATGGGTCAGCGTGATGGTCCACTCGCCGTCCACCTCAGGAACTGCATTGGTCGAATAGGAAGCATCAAATTCCCATTCGCCATAATCCCCGACACACGCAAACGTGCCGAACGGGGCCGTCACGGTCACGGCGGCGACCGCATCCTGCAGCGCCTCCATCAGCTCCAGATCAAACTCCACGCTGTATTCCGAGGTGAGCAGTTCGTAACCCGCATTAATTTCCACCGCTGCGATCTGCCCGCTGATGTCCCAAGGCTCGCGCAGTAGATAGACGTTGTCGATGGTGCCCTCCACATCGGCATCGGTATCACTCCAGGCGCCGATGAAGCAGTAGGAGATGCTCAGCGCTTCATCACCGGCATATTCGCCGAGCAGCACATCATCGACGTAGCACCTGACGGCTCCGTTTGTGACGACGACCGCCAGCTCATAGACCTGATCGTACACGGCATTGGTGACGTGGGAGCTCATAATCTCTTCGCCGGCGGCATCCTCCGCGGCGGCACTGATATAATGAATGGTTCCGTACATGCCGATGTCGAGCCAGAGCTCTACCCCGTCCGACAGGCCGATCTCAATTTCATTACCGGATCCGCTGTCCGCATAACCCAGCGAGAGATCGGCTTTCACTCCCGCAATCTCACCCGCCTTTACACCGATCTTGCTGCTGCCGTCATTCACCGCCGCATCCAGGTAAACCAGCCCGCCCTGAACGACCGGATCGGCGGAACTGTTTTCCACCTCCAGCGACCACTTTGCACTGTCCAGCGCGCCGCTGCTGAAATCATCGTAGAGCGTCCATTCATATCCTGCATAGGCCTGCAGCGCCAACACGGCACCGCAGCCCATCAATACGGTTTTAAGCTTCATTCTTGCGTCCCTTTCGATTTTCAGTTTTCGAACCTCTTCAACGGCCCGTGTCATTGACGCAATGTTTCTCGATAACCCCCGTCTCTTCCAAGACCTTTTTGGTGCTATTTTAATCCTGCAGAATCCCCCGTGTGCCGAACGCGCACTGCGCCGGCGTAAGAGAAGCATTGGAATCACCCGGAAACCGAAGCAGAAACAAAGCCGGGACACCGCTCTTGTTTCAAAGCATTCAGAAGAATAGTCTCTCGGCCCAACAAGAAAAAGGAACGTCCATGAACCAGCTCAACCATTTGACCCTCACCACGCCCGCCCTGCTCTTTTCAGCCATTTCGCTCATTCTGCTGGCCTACACCAACCGCTTTCTGTCGTACGCCAATGTGGTGAGGCAGCTGCACGACAACTACATGAACAAGCCGGATGACCTCCTGAAGGACCAGATCGCCAACCTGCGGAAACGGCTCTACCTGATCCGCGAAATGCAGGTGCTCGGCGTCCTGAGCCTGCTGCTGTGCGTACTCTGCATGTTCCTGGTTTACGTCGACTGGATCGGAACGGCCGAGTTCGTTTTCGGTGCGGCCCTGCTGCTCCTGATTGCCTCACTCGGCGCCTCGATCCATGAAATCCTCATTTCGGTCCACGCGCTCGAACTCCACCTGAGCGACATGCAGTGACGCCTCAAGCCTCGGCCGGGCTTCAGGCCTCAGGATTCACCTTGTAAAAGGTCATGTTGTCGGATTCGGTGCAGCCTCCGGCGCAGTTTTTGCCGCAGGGGATTTCGACCTTGGTCACCTTGCCCTTGGCCTTCAGCATTTCGAGCATCGGGCGCAGGGCGGAGGATTCGATCCCAAGCGCGAGGGCGATCTCCTGAACGGAGAGCGCGCCGCGCTCGTTGAGCAGCTTTAGGATACCGCTGAACATTTTCTGCTCACGTCCCGGTTACCGACCACTTTAAGGCCCACAAAGCTGACCGCCACGATTGCGGCACAGACACCGAGCCATCCCGCAGAACCATTCGGGTTTACCGAAAAGACGGCCAGCTGGTAGTAGACGGTGGAGACCACCCACGCCAGCATCGTGAGGTAAGATACGGCAAAGAGCATCCAGCCGATTCCGATTTCGCGGGCAATGGCGGCCAGGGCAGCCACGCAGGGCGCATAGATGAGAATGAAGAGCAGATAGGCAAACGCCGCCTGCTTACCATGTTCGCCAAAGTGAGCAACCATGCCGGCATGGCGCGCCTTGTCAGCAGTCTCAACCTCTTCCAGCGCGCCGGAAAGACCGAGCGGATCTTTCATGCTGTCAGCCAGCTGGCTGAAGCCGGAGGGAATGGCGCCGAATGCTCCAATGATGCCGCCCCAGAAATCGAACGCCTCTTCGGCTTCTTCGGCTGCGACGCCCGGCTCGTCGAGCTGGGCATAGATGGAATCCAGGGTACCGACCACGGCTTCTTTGGCAAAGATTCCGGTAAAGAGTCCGACCACCGCCGGCCAGTTTTCATCTTCGATGCCCATCGGCCGGAAGACCGGTGTAACCGAACGGCTCATGGCGCTGAGTACTGATTTCTGCGAATCGTTGTTCCCGAAGGAGCCATCGGTGCCCATGGAGTTGAGGAACCCGAGAACGGCCACGATCAGCAGAATCACCTTACCCGCTTTGATGATAAAGGATTTAAGCCGGTGCCAGGTGTGGTACATCACACCGCTGAAGGTCGGCATATGGTACGGAGGCAGCTCCATCACAAAACTGGTCACTTCCCCCTGCAGCAGCGTCTTCTTGAGCAGCAGGCCGGTGATGACTGCGAGCGCAATGCCGATGATGTAGATGGCGAAAATCACGGAGCCGCCCTTTTCCGGAAAAAACGCCGAGGCGAAGAGCGCGTAAACCGGAAGGCGCGCGCCGCACGACATAAACGGATTCATCAGGATCGCAAGAATGCGGTCGCGCCGGCACTCCAGCGTGCGGGTGGCCATAATGCCGGGAACGTTGCAGCCGAAGCCGACGAGCATCGGAATAAACGCTTTGCCCGGCAGCCCGATTTTCCGCAGGAAGTGGTCCATCACAAACGCCGCGCGGGACATGTAGCCCGAGTCCTCCAGAAAAGAGAGGCAGAGGAAGATGAAGAAGATCGGCGGAATGAAGGTTGAAACCGTCTGGATACCGCCGCCGAGGCCTTCCGCAAGAATCGCCGTCAGCCACTCGGGCGAACCGACCTTGCTGAGCAGATGCCCGAATCCGTCCACAAAGATGGTTCCGCAGAAACCGTCAAAGAAATCAATAAACGGCGCCCCGAAATTCATGGTGATGGCAAAGACGAGGTACATGACACCGAAGAAGACGGGGAAACCAAGCACCCGGTTGAGCGCAATTTTATCCACACGGTCCGAGAAGGTTTTGCGCACCTTTTCGCTGCCCCGGGTCACATCGCGCGCCAGCCCGTGGATGAAGCCGTAGCGGCCGTCGGCGATGATCATGTCGGTATCTTCGCCGACGAGCTTTTCGACCTTCTTCAATTCGTGCTCAATGTCCGGCAGCAGCGCTTTATCGGACCCGAGGATTTCCCAAGCGAGTTCATCCTTTTCGAGCAGCTTGATCGCCAGCCAGCGGGGCGATACTTTTTTCGTCAGCGCCACATCGCCCAGGCTGACCTCAAGCGAGCGCAGGACTTTTTCAATATCCTTTTCATAAGCCACGCGTACGCCGGGCTTGTGCTGTGTCTGGCTGATTTCACAGATCATCTGCTGCAGTTCATTGATCCCCTGCTTTTTCGAAGCCACGATGGGAATCACCGGACAGCCGAGATGCTTTTCCAGATGTTTAATCTCAACCCGGATACCGCGCTGCTTGGCAATATCCATCATATTGAGCGCCACCACCACCGGCACATCCATTTCCAGGAGCTGCGTGGTCAGGTATAGGTTGCGCTCCAGGTTTGAAGCATCAAGCACATTCACCACCACGTCGGGCGTATCGAACAGAATATGCTTCCGCGCCACCTCTTCGTCGGGCGAGAGGGCGGAGAAAGAATAAATGCCGGGCAGGTCGGTTACATCGATGGTCGCCTCGCAATGGGTATACTGCCCCATAACGCGCTCAACCGTCACGCCCGGCCAATTGCCTACCTGCTGCTTCGCCCCGGTCAGGGCATTGAATACGGTGGTCTTTCCGCAGTTGGGGTTGCCCGCAATTGCGATCTTCAGATTACTCATTTTTTCTCAACCTCTAAAACGTTGGCTTCGTCGCTGCGCAGTACAACACGGGATCCTTTCACCTCGAGTTCGATCGGCCCGCCGAACGGCGCTTTCCGCACAACTTCGAATTCAGCCTTGTTGGTGAGACCCATGCGGAAGAGCTTCTGGCGGTAGGCCTGGTCATCGGTATCAAACTTGGTAACTACGCCTTTTTCGCCCTTCTTAAACTGCTTCAACTTCATTTTCTTTTCCTTGCCTGTTCCTAAATTTCAAATGCGAGCTGCACCGAAATGGCATCCGTATCGTCCGCGCCTTTATTCAGCAGCCGCATATATTCCGCACCGATAACCGCGTTATCGTGAAAGCTGTAAGAAATAACTGCGCCAAACCCGGTTTCGTGAAAGAGCCCGTCGAGCGCCGTTGGATTCTCCGTATCATCCACGCCTCCCCAAAAGTCGTCAGAGCCCTCAAACTTAAGGCCCGCCGCCCATTTATCAGCAAAATTAACCGAGGCCTCAACGCTGTAGGCCATCGGGAGATAATCCCGCCCGAAAAAGGTAAACTCAGAAAGCGCCGATACAAACTCGCAGTTAACCATGGCCGGCCCGACAAATATGTTCGCATATGCTCCGGCGCCCGCCTGCTTTTCAATGCCCGCCAGCGCATTCAGGTCGGCCGCGCCGTCCGTTTCCAGAAGGTCCGAAAGAAAATAGGCGCCGACCGCCGCCGTCTCGCCGATTTTCACATTGGCCGCGGCGTAAAAATTGCGGATGACATCTTCATCGTCGCCCCTGAAAACACCGGCACTCAGATCAAACAGCTCGGCACCATAGCCGACGAGCACCGAACTCTTGTTGATCTCCGCCAGCTCCAGCGTCAGCGGATCCGAAATAAAAACCGATTCAAAATTGCCGAACGGCAGGTAGAATTTACCCGCCTGGGCATAAAAGCCGGTGCCGAGGGTAATGAATCCCTCGTCCAGCGCCATCGGATCCGTAGCGTCCTCTTCCCACAGCAAGCCGACGTGCCCGCTCAGCCATTCAGCAACAGCCGCATCGGCTGTAAACTCAACCGTAGCCAGCACCAGGTCGCTTTCAGATTCACCGCCGGCATTCGCGTAGAAGCCCTCCGCCTCAAGCAGCACGCCCCATTCAAACGTTTCAATGCCCCGCTGCGCCATGGCACTGAGTTCTTCAGCCGCCTCTTCACGCTGGGCAAAACCATTTCCAACAAACGCCGCCGCAGCCGCGGCAATGAACAACCCTTTGACTGTTTTCATATTTATAGCCTTTAAAAAGCGTTTTCCACCCACTGAAACACATCCGCTCTCTAGTCTTTTTTCATCACAGTCCCGGGCACACCCCGGCGACATTAGCGCCTCAAACAGTCCTTTGACGAATCCACCACATACCGGTACTGCTTTCCGCAGCGGATAATCACTTCCTTCTGACCCCGCTTCAGGATCCTGAAGTCAATCGACATCTCACCGTAACCATCATGCTCAACCAGCATGTTGTACAGCGCTTCTATCCGCTTTTTCACCTGTTCGTGGCAATCCGCCATTTTGTTAGTCCCGCTTAAAAATTCCGGCTAATTTAGACGGTATCTTGTTTTGGTCAACCCTAATCAGCACTATTTTAGGCTCACCTAAATCCCCGTAATCGGGTCAGCATTCCTCCAATTCGGGCACCGCGCACCGCCCGCCGCGGCCGCACAGCAAAAAAGGCGCCCCGCAGGGCGCCTTTCAAATGATCGGCAAGCCGCGGCTTACCAGAAGATTACATAGAGCGCAACCGTCAGCACACAAACCCCGAGACCCGCATAAAGCGCGCCTTTCGACGGCGTCAGGTCCATCGAGGTGTTGGAGGCAAACACCACCTTCTCCTTGGAGCGGAAAATCAGGCCGTAGACAAACAGGACAGCCAGCACAACGCCCAGACAAACCGACATACTGTAGAGGAAGTGCATATCCGAATGCTGCTTGAGCATGTAGTGATAGATAAACGCATTGGCCACAATACCAATCACACCAGCCCACTTGCCCGACGTCCGGTTGAGCAGGCCGTAGATGAATACCGCCAGGATGCCGGTCGAGACATACCCCTGGATCGACTGGATGAACGCGAAAATACTCTTGAATTCAACGAGCTTCGGCGCCACCAGGCAGCCGATCACCACAAACACCCCGATGCAGATGCGGCCGACCGTCACAAACTCAAACTGCTTTGCATTGGGCCGCAGGTAGCGCTGGTAAACATCCATGGTGAACAGGGTTGAGGCCGCATTAAGCACCGCCGCCAGCGAAGAGATAATCGCCCCCAGCAACGCCGCAAACACAAAGCCCATAATCCCCTTGTTTTTCGGAATCAGTTTCGAAATCAGCAGGCCCATCGCGTCATCATATTTGTACGCATTGATAGCCTTCCGCTCGATGCCGTCCGCGCCGACCCGGGCAATGACCGATTCGTTGAACGCCGCAATTTCCGCCGCCCTTTGCGGGTGGGCCGCGGCATATTTCACATCCAGGTCAAAAACCATCGTATTGTCCGGAACCGCCTGCGCTTCCTCATACATGGCGAATACATTTCCACCCGCATCCTTATTGGCACCGGCCGCCATCTCGTCCGAAAACAGGTTGAAAGCAATAATGCCGGGAATCACAATAACGAAAGGAACCAGCAGCTTGAGGAATCCCGCCAGGACCAGCCCCTTCTGGCCTTCTGCCAGCGAAGCGGATCCCAGAATGCGCTGGGTGATGTACTGGTTGAGTCCCCAGTAATAAAAGTTCGGAATCCAGATGCCGACAATCAGCACCGGCCAAGGCATCGCCGGCGTGTCCATATGCATCGCCGGCTCATTGAGCGCCTTGAATTTCGCCATCGCTCCCGCCCCGGAGTCAACCGCCGCCGCAGCGCCCGCTGCATCCACCAGCTCCGAAACATTCGCAATCCCCAGCGCCTTGAACGCAAAATAGGTGATGATCCCCGCACCGACAATCAGCGCAGACCCCTGCAGCAGGTCGGCCCAGGCACAGGCCTTCAGCCCCCCCACCGCAACATACCCCGCCGCCAGGCCGCCCAGAATCCAGCACGCCAGCGGGAGCGAAATCTCCATCCCCATTTCAGAAAACAGTTTCGTCATGGCAATCGCCCCCGCATAGATCACCCCGATCAGGCTGACCCCGATCAGGATAACCGTCATCGACAGCGTCATCACCAGGCGCGCCCAGTGGTTGTAGCGCACCTCCAGGAATTCAGGAATGGTTGTAATACCGGCGCGCAGGAAATAGGGCAGCAGCACAAAGGCCACCACCACCAGCGTAATGGCCGCAATCCACTCCCAGCTCGAAACCGAAAGGCCTTCCAGACCGGCTCCCTGGCCCGACATGCCCACAAACTGCTCCGCCGAAATATTGGCCGCAATCAATGAAAAACCGATCAGCCACCAAGTCAGGCCGCGCCCCGCCAGGAAATAATCCTCCGCGCCCTCCGCGCCGTGCGTATCCTCACCCTTCGACTTGTAAAGCCCCACAAACAGTACCGCCGCAATAAAACCGACGAATACAATCAGATCGAATATGCCCATCTCATTCTCCTTAAGCCTCGCTTCACTCTCTCCAACGCAGCCCGGCACACCGCAAAACACGCTGCGCCCGATGCGGTAACACGGAATAAGCCGATCCGCAGAACCCAGCCGGCCCTGGTACCGCGTTACTAGCCGAACAGAAACATAATACACAAACCTGTGAAGCAATGCATGGGGGAACCCTGCAAACAGATGGACATATCAGGCGTTCACTGCTCATTTTCCCCGCCGCCCAACCACAAAAAAAAGCCCGCCCCCGAAAAAAAACGGAGGCGGGCTGAAAGTGGAGCCGGCGGTCAGAGTCGAACTGACGACCAACGGATTACAAATCCGTTGCTCTGCCACTGAGCTACGCCGGCAGGTTCCTTTGCCCAAGGGGTCGAAAGGAAGGCGCATTATGCGAATATTCGAATTTGAGTCAACCCCGGATCCGCAGAATTATCCCTGCCCGCAAATCACCCGTGCCGGCGGCGAAACGGCGCCCTTTTCTCTTTAGCACTCCCCGGTGCAGGTGGTAGCTTCTGAAGTGCGGAGCCCGCAGAAAGGAAAACCGATGGAATCGATGACTGAAAAAACCTGGCGCTGCTCAATCTGCGGCTATCTGCACTATGCCGACACCCCCCCGGAACAATGTCCGATCTGCGATGCCGCAGCCGAGGACTTCAAGGAAATCACCCCCGCCCCCAAACCCGAACGGCGCGATCCCGGCCGCGCGCATTTTGTCGTCATCGGTGCCGGCATTGCCGGCGTTTCGGCGGCGGAAGCGCTGCGGCTGCATGCGCCCGACGCCGAAATAACCCTTCTTTCAGCGGAGGAGGAAATCCCCTACCTGCGGCTCAATCTGACCCGCCTGCTGGCCGGCGAGTTTCCGGAAAAGAACCTGCCCCTGCATACCGCGGAGTGGTATACGCAGAACCGCATCGACCTTCGGCTGGGCACCGCGGCGGAGAGCATCAACCTCACCGACAAATCGGTCATTCTTGAAAACGGCGAGGCCCTGCACTTTGACAAACTGATTGCGGCGACGGGATCGCACCCCTGGGTACCGCCGGTGCCGGGGACGGATCTCAACGGGGTCTTCACCGTCCGCACAGTCAACGACGTCCGGCGGATTCTGGATACCGTCAAAGAAGGCACCCGGGTCGCCTGCATCGGCGGCGGTATTCTCGGCCTCGAAACCGCCGGGGCACTGGCGAAACAAGGGGCTGATGTGACGGTCCTTGAAGCGTTTGACTATCTCATGCCGACGCAGCTGAACGAAGCGGCCAGCCGCGTACTGCAGGACCACCTGAAAACGCTCCGCATCGATGTCATTACCCAGGCGGTTGCCGACTGCATCATCGGCGACGGCGCGGTGTCCGGCATACACCTGAAGCGCGGCCGGCTGGTTGAGGCGGCGGCCGTGGTCATCACCGCCGGCGACCGGGCAAACAGCGGCCTGCTGGAAACCGCCGGGCTGACGGTAAAAAAGGGCGTGCTCGTTGATAATTTCCTCCGCACAACCCATCCGGATATTTATGCGGCCGGCGATACGGCCGAGCACGACGGCGTCCGCTACGGCGCGTGGGCGCCGGCCATGTATATGGGTAAAATCGCCGGAATGAATGCCGCCGGCGTTCCAACCGAATTCGGCGGCATTCCGCGGTCGCATACGCTCAAAGTGCTCGGAAAACCGATGTTCAGCATCGGCACCGTGAAACCGGCCGACGGCAGCTTCCGGGCCGTGGAAGATTATGCCGACGGCGGCTACCGCATGTTTATGTTCCGCGACGGCCGGCTGGTCGGCTGCCTGCTGATCGGAAAACTGAAACTGCTCAAAACGGTGCGCAAAGCGGTTCAGGCGGGTCTCGATATGAAAGATTTCCTGACGCTGGACACAACGGCCGGCGGCATTGCGGACTATCTTTCAGCCCTGTAGCAGGTCCGCCAGGCGCGCTTCAGCCGCCGCGAGGCGCTGCAGCAGCATATCGTGCACCGCGGCGCTGACCTCGCGGAACTCCTCCCGGCGGTCAATCAGCCGGTCCAGCTCGGCCTGCATATGGTCAAAATCGCATGCATCCACGCTGCCGGCCGAAACGTGATCGAACAGCGTCAGGAAGTTATCCACCTTGCTGCCGCGGCTGATGCCGATGATCGGCACGTGCAGGACGGAGGCCAGGATGAGCAGATGGAGCCGGCTGCTGATGACGAGATCCAGCTTTCCGGCAATTGCCAGAATCTCGCGCGGCCGCCGCTTTCCTTCGATCACCACGGAGTGCCCCTTATTGTCCATTCGATCGCGCAGGCGGTTCATCAGCGGCGCATCGGTGGCATGGTTCATGGGCAGGAAGACGATGCGGTGGTCCTGCTCCGCCAGCCGGTCGAGAAATTCGATCAGCTCGGTTTCGTGCACCAGCTGGCGCTGGGCGGAAATACACAGGCCGATTTTCCGGAACGGCGATTCGAGCAGCTCCCTTGCGGCATCCGTCAGGGCAATGCTGCCCCAGTCGGCCGGCTCGAGCCGTTCCGCGGAATCGGCCCCTACAAGCGCATTGGGCACCTCGCCGCAGTGGTGCACGGCCGCCAGGGTTTCGGGATCGCGCAGCACCACGAGGCTGCAGCGGTTCAGCTCCGCCGCGATTTTATTCCGGACGCGCGTTTCGCGCGCCAGCTCCAGCCGGCGGACATAGTCCACCCGGTTCAGGGTCAGCATGGCCAGCAGCCGGAGCAGCATCCGTTTTTTACCCGGCAGGATTTTATAGAGGAACGGGTTGAATTCATCGTTCATGCCGACGCCCCATACGACCGTTTTAGTTTTTCGGCGGTGGGCGGTCTCCAGCATGGCCAGCGGGATTTCCGGATAGTCGGAAAGGCCGGTTGCGCCGGCCCAGATAAACACATCGGCCCGCGCGATTTCATCTTCCATCTCCAACGGGCTGTAGGGCGGCTCAAAACCGAACAGCGGCACCGTCCGCACGCCCAGCGCCGCCTCCGTTTCCTGCCGGCTGTCGGTGCTCACTGTGATACGGCACGCGGGTGCAATGCGGCGCAATATGCCCACAACACACTCAAGAATGGCTTCATCCCCCACATTATTCCGCCCGAATGGAACACCCCCGAGCAGCACCTTGACCGTTTTCATGAGTTCCTTGTGCCATGCAGATGGGGCTTTTAAAAGCCCGCGCTGCCACATATTGTTCCCGACATGCAGAATTATCCCAACATTGAAAAACTCCTGCTCGCCAGCGCGTCCCCCCGGCGCCGCGAACTGCTGGCATCGCTCGGCCTGGTCTTTGAAACCGCAGCACCGGATATTGATGAAACCCCCCGGCCCGAGGAGCTGCCGAAAGTTTTTGCCGAACGGCTGGCCGCCGAAAAAGCCGCGGCAGTTCCCGCGGATCCGCAGACCGTGGTGCTCGCTGCAGACACGATTGTGGTGCTGGGACGCCGGATCCTCGGCAAGCCGGCCGACGAAGGCGAAGCCCTTGAAATGCTCACGGCCCTCTCGGGGCAGGCGCACGAAGTCATCACCGGTGTATGCCTGAAACGCGGCGAAGCACAGCGGGCCTTCTCCGTTTCGACGCAGGTGCTGTTCCGCCGCCTGACCGAAACCGAAATCCTTCGATACATCGCCTCCGGCTGCCCAATGGACAAGGCCGGCGCCTATGCCATTCAAGGCGGCGCCGCCCATATGGTGCGCGAAATCCGCGGCTCTTACACCAATGTGGTGGGACTGCCGCTGAGCGAAGTGCACGAAAGCCTGCTTTCCTTCTGATTTCGGCACGCTTCCAGCTTATCTCTTAATACGGACAACCCGCCGCAGCACGCTTTAGAATGAAATTTAACCTGAAAAACGATAGCCTGATCACCCTGATGCTGAGCATTCCGGCGGCCGCCGGAGCGCGCGATGCACTTTTTTTGCCGGGCACAGCCGGCGACCTGAGCTACCTGGAGACGGATGAAGTCATCATTCTGCTGCTCTCATCCATGGTGCTGCTGCTCTTCGGGGTGCTGATTCGGCTGCGCCAGCTGCGGATCCAGCTGGAGCGGAAATCGGCCAGCCTTGAAAAAAGCGAACAGCATATCCGCCTGATGAGCGACAATCTGCCGAGCGCCACGATTTTCCAGCTGACGCACTCCGAGAAAGAAGGCTTCCGCTTCACCTATCTCAGCAAAGGCTGCGAAAAGCTGCTCGGAATTGAACGCGATTCAATCCTCTCGAATGCACAGCTCGTCTACGACCATATTTATGAAGAGGATATTCCGGCCCTGCGCGAAACCTTCCGGCAGTCCACCGCCGACCTGGCCCCCGGCAAAATGGAGCTGCGGGTTCTCGACCGCCAGGGCCGCCTGAAATGGCAGAGTGTGAGCACCGTGCCGCACCGGACTGATGAGACCGTGGTCTGGGACGGCTTCATCCAGGATATTTCCGGCAGGAAGCTGGCGGAAGATGTGCTGGTCGAAGAAAACCGGAATTTCCAGAACCTCTTCAGGACCATCGACGATCTGCTGATCGTGTGCGATTCGGACGGCCGCCTGCTCCACACCAACCCGGCCGTCGTCCAGCGCCTGGGCTACAGCGAGGAAGCCCTGAAAACCATGAGCATTTTTGAACTCTTCGCGGAAGGGTCGAAAGACGATATCCACCAAGTCATGACCGCCGTGCAGACACAGCCCTCGGCGGGCGCCGGCATGTCGATGCAGTCCCGGAACGGCAGCTCCATTCCGGTGGAACTCAATACCTTCCAGGGCACGTGGAGAAATGACCGCGCCGTATTTGCGGTCGCCCGCGATGTGGCCGGCCGGCGGCAGGCCGAAGAGGCACTGCGCAAATCGCAGCAGATGCTCCAGCTGATCATGGATACGATTCCCATGGCGGTTTTCTGGAAGGATAAGGATTCGATCTATCTCGGCTGCAACAAAACCTTTATCCGCGACTGCGGCTTCGAATCCGTCGAAGACGTCGTCGGCAATAATCCGTTCGATCTTTTCCCGGTGGAGCAGGCCTCGGCCGTACTGGAGCGCGACCAGGGTGTTATCCGCAACAACTACCCGCGCTTCCACTTTACCCATGCAGTAACCCGGCCCGACGGCACGGTCGGCTGGCGCGAGAGCAGCAAAATTCCGCTGCGCGACGAAGAGGGCCGCGCGGTCGGCGTGCTCGGGGTCTGGCGCGACATCACCGAGCAGAACCGTGCCGAGGAGCGGCTCAAACGCACGCTTGAAGATATGGAACGCTTTAACCAGCTGATGCGCGGCCGCGAGCGCCGCACGCTGGAGCTGAAATCAGAAATCAACGCCCTGCTCAAACAACTCGGCAAGCCGAAAAAATACCGGACAACAATGGACGAGATCTGATGGAGAAAAGAATTAAATTCCAGTACGGAACCTTTGCCTTTGCGGCGGGGGTGTATGTTGCCGGCGTGCTGCTGGTTTCCATCTGGTCCTATGCATCGCACCGCAGCGAACTGCTGAGTTCTGTTGATCAAAGCCTGCTTAACGCCGCCTTTTCAAACCGCGAGGTCAACCGGCAGACTGTACTTGAGTGCATGAAAACCCACAACGGCGAGGAGCAAAACTGCGAACCGAAACTGGAGAAAAGCCTGCAGCGCCTGGCCCGGCACGGGCGGTTTTCGGGCATCGGCGCCGCGCTCATTCACGACGGCCATACCGACCTGGTTCTCGCCCGGCCCCTGCAGCAGCCGGCCGAACTGGACCTGGCGCAGCCGGATCTGCAGAACCGCCTCAAACAGGCCCTGCTGGACCGCTCGTATGAAGGCGATGACGACGCACTGATTTTCACCCTCAAGAGCCGGACCTCCGGCTACATCCGCGTCGGCGCGATCATCGACACCGAACAACCCGGCGAGGGCTCGGCCTATGTGGCCGTACTGCACAGCAGCATCATCCAGAAAGAGCTGACCAACCAGATGCTCCGCTTTGCGGCCGTGGGGCTGACCGTACTGGTGCTGGCCATTCCGCTGATCCTCCTTTACAGCCGCGCCCAGAAGGATATGTCGCGCAGCCTGTCGTACGCCAACGAACAGCTGCAGCGCGATAACGCCGAACAGAAAACCCGCGAAAAAGAACTCAAGGAAGCCATCGGCGAACTCGAGCGCTTCAGCGCGGTCACCACCGGCCGGGAACTGCGCATCATCGAACTTAAATCGGAAGTGAACACCCTGCTAGAAGAACTCAACCGCGCCAAACGCTATAACATCGACAAGATTGACTGACCATGGAACGCAGCCCCTCAAATCACCCTAGAAGCAAGACCCGCCGCGGACGCACGCCGGCAAGGGTGCTCACGGTTCTGCTGCTGGCCGCCGGAATCCTGCTTGTAATCTTCGCGCCCGCTCCCCAGCCGCTGCTCGTGCCGGCGGCCGCAGGCATCACGGCCGTGCTCGGCTACCTGCTCGGCCGGCAGACCGGCCCGCGGCCCAAAGGCGGTGCCGCCCGGCACGGCGCCGAAGATAACGGGGACCAGCAGGAGGTCCAGGCGCTCAAGCGGGCCAATGAATTTCTGGAAACGGAAAAGCTCGACCTCAAAAAGCACCGCAAGGCGCTGCTTAGTATTATGGAGGATGCCGAGCGCTATAACGAAGAGCTCAAACACGAAATCGTCGAACGCAAGCGGCTCGAGGCCGAGGCCGCCCGGGCGCGCGACAATATGGACCTGATCCTGCACGGCGGCGACCTGGGCTACTGGGACTGGGACCTCACCCGCAACACCTATTCCTTTAACGACCGTTTTGCCGTCATCCTGGGCCTGCGCCTCGCGGACCTCCCCCCGGAACTGGACTGGCACAAGGCCTACACGCACCCGGACGACTACGAACACCTCAACGAAATACTGCACAGCCACCTCGCCGGCAAGAGCGATACCTATACCTGCGAATACCGGCTGCGCCGCGGCGCCGATGACTGGATCTGGATCCTCGACCGCGGCCGCGTGATTGAACGCTCGGCGGATAACCAGCCCACCCGAATGGTCGGCACCCTGCTCGATATCACCGACCGCAAGGAATATGAGCTGGAAATGAAAGAGGCCAACCTGCTGCTCGACAAACGCAGCCGCGAACTGGAGGAAAACCAGCACATCATCATGGGCATGATGGAAGACGCCAACGAGGCCCGCGAAAGCCTGGAACAGGCCAACCGGCAGCTGCTGGTGGAACGCGAACGGGCCGAACAGGCAACGCGGGCCAAATCCGACTTTCTGGCCAGTATGAGCCACGAAATCCGCACCCCCATGAACGGCATCATCGGAACGGCCAGCCTGCTCAACGACACCAAGCTGACCGCTGAGCAGCGCGAATACCTGCGGATCGTCCAGACGTCCGGCGATGCCCTGCTCGCCCTGCTCAACGACATCCTCGACCTGTCTAAAATCGAAGCCGGCAAACTGGATCTCGAACCGATGCCGTTCGACCTGCGCGAAATCTGCGAGAACATTGCCGAACTGCTGGCTCCCACCGCCCTGGAAAAAGGGATCGACCTGGTGCTGCGCTATGCGCCGAACACGCCGCCCTTCGTGGTCGGCGATGCCGGCCGTATTCGGCAGGTGCTCACCAACCTGGTGAGCAACGCGATCAAATTTACCAAAGAGGGGTATGTGCTCATCGACATCGAAGCCGTTGCCGGAACGGAGCGCGAAACCTCGATCAGCTTTACCGTCAAGGACACCGGCATCGGCATTTCCCGCGAAGAAGCCCCGCTGCTGTTCCAGAAGTTTTCACAGGGCGATTCCTCGACCACCCGGGAATACGGCGGCACCGGCCTCGGCCTGGCCATCTGCAAGCAGCTCGTCCACCTGATGGGCGGCAAAATCGGAATGGACAGCGAACTCGGCAAAGGCTCCTCCTTCTGGTTCCGGATCAACTTTCCGGTGGCCAAGCGCTCGCGCCGCGCCGAGATCGACAAGCCGCTCTTCCGCGGCGAAAAGGTGCTGATTATTGACGAGAAGAAAATCATGGCCGCGGCCCTTTCGGAATGGATGTCCCACTGGGGCCTGCAGCCCGAAATTGCGGGCTCGGTCCGGGAAGCTGAAGAGCGGATGCACGGCCGGGATTTCCGCATGGTGATGATGGAAGAGTATCTGGCGTTCGACACCGACAATCCGTTCTTCAAAAATGCCGCATACGAAAACCTGACGATGTTCATTATCTGCTCCATCAGCAACCGCGATTTCCGGACCCTCGATCACGCCGGGCTCGCCAGCAACCTGGTCAAACCGATTCGGCTGGCCAACCTGCTGACCAAAACGGCCGATGCACTCGGCTATGAAATTGACGGCCTCGGCCTGCACCTGCCCCGTACGGCCGATGCCCAGCCGACGGTGGAGCAGTCGACCCTTACGCCGGTGGCCGGTGCGCGCCGCATCCTGGTGACCGAGGATAATCTCGTGAACCAGACGGTGGCCAAACGCCTGCTCATCAAAGGCGGTTTTGATGTCGATGTGGCCGAGCACGGCGAAGCGGCCCTGCGCAAAATTAAATCGGGCCAAACCTTCGACCTGATCTTTATGGACTGCCAAATGCCGAAAATGGACGGCTATGAAGCCGCCCGCGAAATCCGGAAATTCGAAGAGGAAACAGTGCCCGGCTCCCGTATACCCATTATCGCCCTGACTGCGAATGCGATGCAGGGGGACCGGGATAAATGCCTGCAGGCCGGCATGGACGACTATGTTTCGAAACCCGTGAAAAAAGAGGCGCTGTTCACGATGGTCCGCCGCTACCTCGGCTGAACCGGCTCAAGACTCTTTTTTCTTCAGCCGGCACTGCTTGCACTGGCCGTGCGGGTGGCCGTGCGCTTTACAGAAATAGCCGTCGGCCTTCTCCAGCCAGCTGGCATCGAACCGCGCGCACTGCTCGGTGTATTCGGCAAAACGGACAAAGCGCTCCAGGATGTGGTCCGGAATATTGTGCTCCATGGAGCAGGCAAACTCTTCGGCCTCAGAGGCCTCAATGCCCAGCACCTGCGTGAAAAAGTGCAGCAGCGCCTCATGCTTGACCGCAATTTTAGAGGCCACATCGCGCCCCTTCTCGGTCAGGGTTGCCGACGCATAGGGCGCATAATTCACCAGCCCTTTTTCGGCCAGCGCCTTGAGTGCGCCGGTCACCGAGGCCGCGCGGACATTCATACGCTCGGCAATATCCTTCGGCCGGGCCTTTCCATCCTCGCGGGAAAGAAAGAAAATCGTTTCCAGATAATCTTCAAGACTGGCGCTGAGCTCTACCGTATTCATAGGATGGAATGTAACAAATCGGCATTCATACGCTCAAATACATACTCAACGATAATCCCGCCGCCTGACCGCCCGGCCGGGCTCTGTTAAGATTCAGTCTAAATTACTCGCATTCGCGGGGCCGGTGAATAGGATAGGCTGGCATGAATGTTTCCAACCAGATCAGCAGGCTGTTCCGGCCGAAGGAGCGCCCCCATTCGCCCACGGCCGAACTCTCCGTAAAAACCGGCAAAGGCTGCGCAGCGAAAGATTTCAGCTGGCACAAGACCAGCGTGCCCTGCCAGGCCGCCTGCCCGGCCGGCACCGATATTCCCGGCTATCTCACCGCCATTGCCGACGGTGATTTTGAGAAGGCCTACCGCCTCAACCTGGTCGACAACGTATTTCCCGCCGTACTCGGCCGGGTCTGCGCGCGGCCGTGCGAAAGCGCCTGCCGCCACGGCTATGAAGGCCTCGGCGAGCCCGTGGCGATCTGTTTTTCCAAGCGCTCGTCCGATGATTTCCGCACGGCAGAACCCGTCCTGCTGGAACCGTGGTTTCCCGCCAGCGGCAAAAAAACCGCCGTGATCGGCGCCGGTGTTGCCGGGCTTACGGCAGCCCGCCAGCTGAAGCTGCTGGGGCATGAGGTGGTGGTTTACGAAAAACAGGCGCAGCCCGGCGGCATGCTCAACCAGGGCATTCCGGAATTCCGCCTGCCGCGCACCATTATCGACCGCGAAATCGCGCAGATTACCGGCCTCGGCATTGAGGTCCGGTGCGGGGTATCCATCGGCGAAGAGCTGAAACTGACCGATCTGATTGCAGAAAATGATGCGGTCATCATGGCGGCCGGCACCCTGAAACCGAACCTGCTGAACCTGCCGAACGCAGAACTGCCCGACATCCTGCACGGCCTCGATTTCCTGCGGGCGGTCAACGGGGGCCGCCGCCCGGACATCGGCCGCAGCGTTATCGTGATCGGCGGCGGCTTTACGGCGATGGACTGCGCGCGCACGGCTCAGCGGCTCGGGGCCCACACGGCGCAATGGGATCTCAAAGTGCTCTACCGACGGACCAAGGAGGCCATGCGCGTTACTCCGGGCGAACTGGAGGAGCTCGATGCCGAGGGCATTCCGCTGGAGTGCCGCGCCGCCCCGGCCGCCTATCTGGAAACCGCGGGAAAACTTTCCGGCATGCGCTTCCGCCGAACCGATACCGGGCAGGTGTTTGATGTCCCGGCGGATACCGTCCTGCTCGCCACCGGCCAGTTTCCCGACCATTCGTGGGAATGTCCGGAGGAACACTTTGGATCGCTCGAGGCGTTTCAGAAGGTTTTCGCCGCCGGCGATTATGCCTCCGGCGCCTCTTCGCTCATCGAAGCCATCGGCCATGCCAAAGCGGCGGCTGAAAAAGCGGATGCGTTTCTAATGGGTGAAATACGGCTGGAAAAAGCGGTGCGGGTGGAAGCCGCCGCCGGCACGGGCCGGCCGGCGGAAATGAATGCGGTGCCGCACCGCCCGATGCCGACGCTGCCGGCGGCGGCGCGCAGCCTGCAGGGCGAGGTTGAAACGGGCTACTCACAACGCGATGCGGTATCCGAGGCAAACCGCTGCTACCGCTGCCACTTTAAATTCGAGATCGACCAGGATAAATGCATCAAATGCGACTGGTGCCTGAAATCAAAGGCGCGGCCGGAGTGTATCCTGATGCTGAAATCGATCGAGCATGACACCGAGGGCCGCGCCGTTTCGTGGGAGCCGACCGACTATGTGCGTGAAATGAACCTGGTCTGGATTAACCAGGATGAGTGCATCCGCTGCGGCGCCTGCCTGGACGCGTGCCCGGTGGATGCCATCAGCCTGCAGAAGGTTTCCTTAACCACAGAGGCCCGGAAATCAGGAGATTGCTGCAACTAACACTCCGCAACGCCGCAGCGGTGTGATACAAAACCGTCAAAGGAGTTGTCTCATGAGCAAAATGCCCCCTGTTGTTTTCATCGCCGGCGAGCGCCAGCACGCCGGTATTTAAAGATGTGTTTTCAATCCTTAATTCCTCAATGACAATACTTTGCTCTTTGATTTCATCTTCTAATAAATTAACCTTTTCATTTAAGT
>JBFHGU010000023.1:0-52300 GCA_041582935.1 Pontiella sp. | reverse complement strand
TCCGGCTCGGTGTATTCCGACCAGATATAGATGTTCAGCTCTTCCTTGGCAGCAGCCGAACCGGCCACCAGGGCACCGAGGGCGAGGGCTCCGAATTTCATGTTCATTTCAATCTCCATTGTGGGTTTAAGGTTCCGGGGCCGCGCCCCATTCAAATATTATCCGTGCATCCTTGCGCTTCCTATATGCATGCCCCGTGCCATCACGCATTTTACAAACTGCTCCACCATACTTCTAAACCCCTAATCACCTTGCTCCACATTATTTACAATAGTAATGATACATTCTCGCCTGTATGTATAAACGCCCTGCGCATACATCCATAAGTGTATGTATAGGGCCGCGCATACTCCATTTTTGTATTTTTCAAGGCCGGATAATTCCGTGCGGACGGCGGTTCGAGGCGGAAGATCTATTTCCATTGGGTGCATGATGGGTTAGCGTGCACATATCACGTCCGGACCGCGGCGGGCAGACCGCCGCGGCATCGCCGCTCACTTTAAACCGAAAGGCCGTATTATGCCGTCACCCCTCATCCATATGACCCGGCACCGCCCCGAAGACCGCATTCTCGGCTTCAGCGGAAGCCCCCGCAGAAACGGAAACTCGGATGCCCTCCTCAAGCAGATACTGGCCGGAGCCGGCGATGCCGCAGTTCCGACGGACGGGCACAACCTGTCCGAGATCAGCTTTCAAGGCTGTATCGGGTGCGAGCAGTGCCGAAAGACGAAAGTCTGCACCCGGCTGATGGACGGCATGTCGCTGCTGTATCCCGAAATCTATGCCTCGAGGGGCATCGTGCTGGTTTCGCCCAGCCACAATTATAACGTGACCTCATGGATGAAGGCATTCATCGACCGGCTCTACTGCTTCTATAACTTTGAAAACGACCGGCCGCGCAGCTGGTCGAGCCAGCTGTCCGGACAGGGCCGCAAAGCGGTGATTGCCGGAATCTGCGAACAGGAATCCGCCGCGGACATGGGCTTTACGGTAGAGGCCATGAAAAAACCGCTCGAAGCCCTGGGCTATGAAATCGTCGCCGAGCTGTCGGTCCTTCGGGTTTTCGACAAAGGAAAAGTGAAAGAGGATGAAGAGGTGATGGAGCAGGCCTTTCAGGCAGGCCGCAGCCTGGCCCGCTCGCTGAAAGTCCCCTCGTAAAAACAACAAAGGCTTCCCGATGCGGGAAGCCTTTCACATTTACAGGCCGGCCGGCAGGCGGCCTGAACGGCCCGCGCTACAGAGCGGCGGGGATCCACTGGGCTACGACTTCCTCGTTGTCGAGCATCCACTGCTTAACCACCACAGAAGTGTCTTCACCGGAGTCGTTCACTTTGACCATCAGGTCCGCGAGCTCCGCATCGGTCAGGTACATGTTTTTCAGGAACTGCGCCAGCTCCGGCTTTTCGGCTTCCAGGCCGGCACGGCCGATAATCTCAATATCACTCGGCTCCCAAATGACCTTATCCTCGTCCTGTTCCAGGAATTTGAGGTCCCAGCGGCCGAACATCCAGTGCGGCTTCCAGGCCGTCACCACAATCCATTCTTTGTTTTTGATGGCATCGGAAAGCGCGGCGGTCATGGCCGGACCGCTGGAGGCCATCAGTTTGATGCTGTCGAGTCCGTACGTCGGAATGAGCTCGTCTTCGGTTTTCTTCATCATGCCGGCACCGGCGTCGATTCCGGTAATTTTGCCGCCGAATTTATCGGCATGCGTTTCGAGTTCGGCGAGTTTGTCGATGGTGACATAAGCCGGCACGGCGAGTCCGACCTGCGCACCCTCAAAAACGTTGCCCAGGCTGACAAGGTCGTCGCTGTAGCGGTCGAGATAGTCCTGATGGAGGCCGCGCCAGCATTCCATAAAGGCATCGTGGCTGCCCTGCGCAACGGCCGTGTATCCCGGGGCCACATCGGCCGCCGTTATTTCGACCTGGAAGCCCATTTTTTCTTCCAGGATCACCTCGGCCAGGTGCGTGTAAGCCACGCTTTCCGCCCAGTTCGGGTAGACGAGTTTTGCGGTTTTGCTGGAATCGCCCTGCGGGGCGCAGCCGGCGAGCAGCAGGGCCGCCAGGCCGAGCGCTGCGCTTGTAATCCGTGTTGTTTTCATCGTGTTTTCTCCTTCAGTGTTCAGAGGGTGTTTTTGAATTATCCGTCCGCCCGGCCGCTCAGGCTCTGTGTCACGCGGTCCAGGAAGATCGCCAGGATGACGATCGAAATGCCGGCTTCAAAGCCGACGTCGATTTTAAGCTGTGTAATGCCTTTGAGCACCTCGTTGCCGAGGCCGCCGGCCCCGATCATGCCGGAAATCACCACCATCGAGAGCGCCAGCATAATGGTCTGGTTGACCCCGGCCATGATGGTCGGCAGCGCCACGGGCAGTTCCGCCTTAAACAGCAGCTGGCGCGGGCTGGAGCCGAACGAAACGGCGGCCTCGCGGATTTCCGGCGGCACCTGGCGAATCCCCAGGCTGGTCAGGCGTACGGCAGGCGGCAGCGAAAAGATCAGCGTGGCAATCACGCCGGGCACCTCCCCCAGCTTGAAAAACAGCACGGCCGGGATCAGGTATACAAACGCGGGGAGCGTCTGCATAAAGTCGAGAATCGGGCGCACTATGCGCTCCACCAGCTCCTTTTTGGCCGACCAGATGCCGAGCGGCACCCCGATGACCAGCGCAATCAGCACCGAGGCCAGCACCAGGCCCAGCGTCTCCATCGTCGCCGTCCAGTAGCCCATGTTATAGATCAGCAGCATGCCGAGCGCTGTGAAGACAGCAACCCCGCGTTTGGCGGTCCTCCAGGCCAGCGCCGTGAGCAGCGCAATCATCAGCAGCGGATGCGGCAGCAGCAGCAGAAACTTCAACCCGGCCAGGATCGCGGTCACGGTATTGCCGATGCCGTCAAAGACCAGCCCGAGGTTATCCGTCAGCCAGTTGATCAGCGATTCAAAGGTATCGCCGACGGGAATTCTGGGAATATTCATGCGTCACCGCCCTTTTCTTCTTCGGCTTCTGCGAGCACCTCGTCAAGCGGGGTCACGGCCGACTCCGCCTCATCGTCTTCAAACATTTCCGCCAGGATCGTCGCCCGGTCGAGCAGGCCGAGCAGCCGGCCGTCGTCATCCTGAATGGCAATCGGGTAATGGGTCGTCATGGCCGTGTTGAGCAGGTCGGCAATGAGGGTCTCGGGACTGGCGACATAAAGATCCGTCAGCAGCGCACCGCTCACATCCTTCTGCTTGGCCCGTTCCAGCTTTACGGCATCATCAATGCGCAGCAGCCCCTGCAGGTGCCGCGCCGCATCGACGGCGAAGATGGATGAGAGGCCCAGCTTTTCCATGGCGCGCACCGCCACATGCGGTCCGTCCTTGGGCACCGTCACGGTCCGGGCCTTGCGCATCAGCGACCCGGCGGTAATGACTTTGCTGCTGTCCACATTTTTAACAAACCGCTCCACATAGTCGTCCGCCGGGTCCGTAAGGATTTCCTCCGGCGTGCCGATCTGGACCACCTCGCCGTCTTTCATGATGGCAATGCGGTCGCCCAGCTTCAGGGCTTCATCGAGATCGTGCGTAATGAAAACAATCGTTTTATGCATTCGGGCCTGGAGCTCGAGCAGCTCATCCTGCATCTGGGTGCGGATGAGCGGGTCGAGGGCGCTGAACGCCTCATCCATCAGCAGCACTTCCGGGCTGCTGGCCAGCGCGCGGGCCAGGCCGACGCGCTGCTGCATACCGCCGCTGAGCTCACTCGGCATGCTCTCTTCATAGCCCTTCAGGCCGACCAGCTCCAGCGCCTCGACGGCGCTTTTACGCGCCTCTTCCGCCGGCTTGCCGGCCACTTCCAGCCCGTACTCCACATTGCGGATCACGCTGCGGTGCGGCAGCAGGCCGAAATGCTGAAACACCATCGAGAGCTTGGACCGCCGCACTTCGAGCAGCTCCTCTTTGCTCATTTTCATGATGTCCTGCCCGTCGATCAGCACCTCGCCGCGCGTCGGGTTAATCAGCCGGTTGAGGCAGCGCACCACCGTCGACTTGCCGCTGCCGGACAGCCCCATGAGCACAAAGATCTCGCCTTTACGGATTTCGAACGACGCACGGTTAATCCCGACCGCACAGCCGGTCTTCTTCAGTACGTCGGCTTTGCCCAGCCCCTTTTCCAGCAGCGGAAAGACCCGGGAGGGATCCTTTCCGAACACCTTATAGAGGCCTCTGACTTCGATAATATTCATCGATTCCTCCCGATCCGCGGCCTAGAAATAGTAGCCGAAATTAATGTTAAAACGGCCCTGCCACTCATCGGCCGAGTTGGCGCCGAAATCACCGCCCGGCCCGACAAAATAGTTGCCGTTGGCCGAAGCGTATTCCACATAGGAGTACCAGCCGCCGGCCGCGATCGCCGCGCCGAAGGTGTTCATGAAGCTGTTGTTGAGCTCCGACCCGTCGTTGGCTTTCCCGTCCTTGAGGATGGCGCTGGCTTCGCCGAAGAAGGTGATCGAGTCGATCCAGTCGTACTGCTCCACCGTCCAGGTATAGCCCAGCGAAGCCGACGGAATGGTGCCGGCCGTCGCCACCGGCGCGGCATAGTCGAACGCGCCCATGGTAATCAGGTCGTCCGACGCCGCCGCATCGTTGAAATCCGCACCGTAATCATAGTGCGTCAGCTGCAGCAGCAGGGTCCACGGGCCTTTGGTCGAAGCGCTGTGCACCGAGGCCGCATAGCCCCAGGTGTCATCGGCCGCGGAATCGTCGGAAGCCTCCAGCTGTCCTGCCTGCAGCGAAAGGCCGATTTCGGTCGGCACGGAATTCGTCAGCACGGAATAGACCACGCGGCCGTTGAACTGGTGGCGCTCTTCATAGCGGCCGTTATCCGAACCGTCATCGACGATGTCGTACGAATAGCGGGTGCTTTCATCCGTGGAGCCGGTGCCGTTGGGTTCCGGCATCAGGTAGTAGGCCAGGTCAAAGGCCAGGCGGCCCACGGTGCGGCTGTATTTAATCCCCAGGTCCATATCGTCGGAAAGACCGACATAGTAGTGCATATCGAAAAACCAGCTTTGCGACGGACCGTAGTCACCGATCCCGAACGGAACGCGGTTGACCCCGGCCTGCAGCTGGCCGGCTTCGTCGAAGCTGTACCCCAGCCAGCCGGTATGAAGCATGTTATAACCGTTGTACCAGCGGTATTCAGCCTTGGCGGACCAGTCCTCTTTCTGCCAGTCCACATTGATGCGGAAGACATCGAGCTCAAAATCGCCGCCGTTATCCCCGCGCGACGGGCCGGCGGAATCGCCGTAATCCTCGCCGTAGACATAGTTCGCGCGGATACAGCCGCCGATGTCCAGCGTGCCGATGTCGGCCCCGGTGAGATCCTCCACCACTTCATTCGCCGGAATGCCCGCGCTCGCCGCGGCGGCCACGCCGGCCGCCAGAATGGCTAAAATAGTTTTTCTGCCTGCTTCACTCTTAATCAAATACAAAACAACTCCCTGGATTAAACCGGCCTGGTATTCACCCGCTGGGGCAGCCCGGGTCGGCTTTCGTTTACCCGCCTCTAAAGACCGTGGTCTTCTGCGGATTCATGCGCGCGGCTTTTCCGCTGTACAAAACGAAGAAAAGACTGTTAAGAACCGCGGTTTTGACCCCGGTTTCTCTCCCGCAAAGGAGCGAAGGTAGGGAACAGCATGTGCTCTGGCAACTACTTCTTGCTAGAAACATTCCTTCAGATATATTACGGCCTAGAATAGAGAGGTGGACATGACGGAACACGAAAGCAGCGCACAGGAACAGCGTTCAGTCTTTTTTGAGACATACGGTATTCGTGTGCTGAAATCACTGCGGCGCATTATCCGCGCGGTGGACATCCATTCCAAAAAGCTGAACCAGGAGTATAAGGTTACGGCGCCGCAGATGATCTGTCTCTACAGCCTGCAGAAAAACGGGCCGATGACCCAGTCGCAGCTGGCCCAGGACGTGGACCTCGGGATGAGCACCGTCAACGGCATCATTGACCGCCTGCATATCAAGGGCTGGATCAAGCGCAACCGGGATGCCGTGGACCGGCGCAAAGTTTTTTTGGAGCTGACAGAGAGCGGAATCGTTCAGGCCAACGGCGCACCGGCGCTGCTGCAGGATAAACTATCCGATGCCCTGCAGGCCCTGCCGGAACTCGAGCAGGCCGCCATTGCGCTGTCGCTCGAACGAATTGTGGAGCTCATGGGCTGCGGCCACCTTGAAGCCTCGAGCAACCTGCTGCCGACCGACAAGATACCCGAGAACCTACCGCCGGAAATCCCGGAACCGTAAAACCGCCCGGACCGGCGGCGGCCCGGATCAGGCAGAAGCCGCCTCCTGAATAACCCCGCAGACCGCGCGGCAGAGCTGCTGCAGCTGTTCCGGCTGAATGATAAACGGCGGCATCAGGTAGACCAGCCGCCCGAACGGCCGCACCCAGACGCCGCGTTCCACAAACAGCTCCGGCCAGCGGTTCATATCCACCGGCGCCTTCAGCTCAACCACGCCGATCGCACCCAGGCAGCGGACATCCTTCACTGCGGGCAGCGCCCGGCAGGGTTCCAGTCCCGCCTCCAGCTGCTCCTGAATCGAAAAAACCGTATCCTGCCAGCCGCTCTCCAGCAGCAGGTCAATGCTGGCATTCGCCACCGCGCAGGCGAGCGGATTACCCATAAACGTCGGGCCGTGCATAAATACACCGGGCTCGCCTCGGCTGATCCCCGCGGCAATCTGCTTCGAAGCCAGCGCGGCCGCAAAACTCATCGTACCGCCCGTAATCGCTTTACCGACACACATCAGGTCCGGCGCAATTCCCGCATACTCACACGCAAACAGTTTGCCGGTCCGCCCGAAGCCGGTCGCAATTTCATCGGCAATCAGCAGCACTTCATACTGATCGCACAAGCCGCGCAGCCGCTTCAGATATTCCGGCGAATAGAACCACATCCCGCCGGCCCCCTGAACCACCGGCTCAAGAATCACCGCCGCCAGCTCCCCGTGATGCGCTTCCAGGATCGCCTTCATCGAATCGATGTCAGATTCGTCCCACGCATCGCCGAACCGCGTGCGCGGCTGATCGGCAAAATAGTGAATCGGCAGGCGGCCGTTAAAAATGTGATGCATCCCCGTGTCCGGATCGCAGACCGACATCGCATGCCACGTGTCGCCGTGATAGCCCGACCGGATCGTCGCAAACTTCCCTTTCGCCGGGCGCTCCTGCGCCGTCCAGTACTGCAGCGCCATCTTCATGGCCACCTCAACCGCCACCGATCCCGAATCGCAGAAGAAAACCTTTTCCAGCCCGGCCGGCGACAGCTTCGCCAGTTTTTCGGCCAGCTCCGCCGCCGGCCGATGCGTCAGCCCGCCGAACATCACATGCGCCATGTTCTTCAGCTGAGCTTCCACCGCCTGGTTCAGGCGCGGGTGATTATAGCCGTGCACCGCCGCCCACCAGGACGACATGCCGTCAATCAGCTCCCGCCCGTCCGTCAAATAGAGGGTGCACCCTTCCGCCCGCTCCACCGGAAACAACGGCGCCGCACTGTTCGCCGCACTGTACGGATGCCAGACATGCGCCCGGTCCAAAGCCACCAGCTCCTCCGCCTCTTTTAACCGATCGTCGTTCATATCATTCCGGGTGTTGGCGTCTTCGTTCATAGGTCAATATTCCTCAGCCGCACAACTCACCAGAATCAGGAAACGATGACAATCCAGAAAACAGGCAGCACGGTGCCGAGGCCTTTACTCGAAACGCTGGTCAACCGCAATCGGGACATAGCCGATTTCGAGTCCCTTGGGCGGCGTCACCAGCAGGGCCGGATCAAACTCAACCAGTTCACCGCGTTTCGGTGCCGGAAGATATTCCCCGTCCTTTTTCCAATGCTGATGGATCAGTTCGATTTTCAGCTGCAGGTCATCGAGTTCCTGATCGGAGAGATCGGCAAAATGCATGGCGGGCTGGTCGCGGAATTTATACCAGTAATAGGTCAGCGTACTGCCGTCGCCCAGCCTGGCCTTAAAGGGCCCGGCAGCCGGGCCGGGATTTTTCCAGGCACTCTCGGAATCTTCGGGCGTCGTCCACGGAGCATCGGGATTTTTGCCCGTGTAAAAATCCTCGGTTCTGAGCTGCCGCAGTCCGGTTTCTGCAGGAACCCTGCCGGGCGCAACCGGATGCCATTTTCCTTTATTCCCGCCGCTCATCACCAGCTGGTAATATTCCGGGAGCGTCACGACGCCGCGGCGTTTATCCTGCTGCGTCAGCGTACGGTTCCATTCAAAGGAGAGCGTATATGCATCACCGGTTTCAGCCCGCTGCGCAAACTCGTCCCAGGCGATGGGCCATTGTATTTTTTCACCGCCCCTGCGCTCCGTAAATTTCCAGCCGCAGCCATTGCGGTCTTGAATCCGGGCGGTATAAACGCCTTCCGGGCTGAACTTTCCCGAGGCGGCGGGTCCGCCCTGGAACCAGGCCTCGACGGCGTCCCACAGCGCGGCTTTACTGAAATTCATTCGGGAGGTCATCAGGTGCGACTGCCCGTCAGCATCGAGCGGGAAGGTAACCGGGGCCAGACGCGCATAGATGCCGCCCTTTCGGTCGACGGCCTGAACGGCCGGAATAAACTGGGTTTCAATGCTGACACTGCTGTTGCTTCCGGAGGGCCGGCTGTCGAAATATTTTCCATGCAGGGCGGGATATTCCAGCGTATGGCGCGACCAGAAATACGGCGTGAAAAAAGCAATCGGCCCTTTGAAGGTTCTGGTGTTTACAAACAGGGTCCAGCTGTGATTTCCCGTCGGAACATCACGACCGTCGGTCACGTTTTTTTTCGGCGTCAGGGGCAGCGGATGATAGCCGTAGCCAAACACCCTGCCGCACTCGCCCTGCTTAAAATTCAGCCCGTCCAGCGGAAAAACAATCCACGGACTCAGCTGGGCGACGCCGTATTTTCCCTGATCCCGATTCCAATCGCGGCCCTTTCCGAAGCCCGGACCGTTGGCAATGCCCTTGAAACTCAAGGCCACACCGCCCATTTGAAACTTCGGGGTTTTCGTCGGGAAATGGTTATGGCGCCAGACGCCCGATCCGCCTTCAATCGTGGTGTAGCCGATGCCGCCCGTCTTTTCGGATCCGACGGTCATCCTGGGGTTGTCATCGTTCTGCGGCCGCAGCCAGGTTCCGACGAGGCCGGACTGATAGCTTTTCCCGGGATGCGTCTCCACCAGCGGCCAGATCGTCGAATACATGGCATAGCCCGCATCAAACGTTTCGGGCACTTTTTCGAGCGGACAGCGCAGGTAACCGCCCAGACTGATCATGCGCTGCCGGTTTTCCGCCTGCACCAGAACGGCGGCGGATACGAACAGGACAACGAGATGCTTTTTACGAACCATGCGCGGAGTTTCCCACGTATGCCGTCGAAAGTATAATCCGAAAACACCCGCAACTGCTGCCCGCGGTTCAAAAGAACCGACCTAGGTGTTGCGCGTGATGCGGAGGAGGCTGCCCACCTTTCCGGCCGGATCCGGGTTTATTCCGCGCAGCCGGGATTCATTCCCCGCCGGGGCATTTCGGCGCCCGCTTTTCGGTGATGTACTGCGTGATCAGTTCCCGCATCCGGTGCCGGTCAAAACTATGGTGATGCCCGGGCCGGACGGCATCCGTTTTCAGCCGCAGGAGACTTTCCATCGATTCAATGTAAGTCTCCACCACGGAATCCTGAAGCTCATCCAGCAGCTCCCCGTCATAAACCACATCGCCGGAAAAAAACTCGCAGCGCTTTGCATCGTAAAGCCCGATGGACCCGGACGAATGGCCCGGCAGATGCATCACTTCAAACGCCTTATTGCCCAGATCGATGATGTCGCCGTCCTGGATCACCTGCGCCTGGGGACATGCTTTGACCTCATAGCCGTCCACACTGAACCCCTCATAAGGAACGGACACGAAATCATCCTCATGAATGAATTCGATCTCCGGAGCGCTCAGCATCAGACGCTGGTTAGCGGAACACAGGACGTGATGCTCATTCTCGTGAATATAGACCTCTTCAAACTCATGACATCCGCCGGAGTGGTCAAAATGAACATGACTGGCAATCACCTTGAGCGGTTTATCCAGCAGATCCGCCAGATAACATTTCAAGCTGGATACCCCCAGCCCCGTATCAACCAGGAGATCCGCATCCCGCCCCTTGATCAGCCACAGATTGGCCCGGTTTTCCCAGGTGTAATCCGGCTCCGTGATGCAGAACAGATCATCGCGGATCCGCTCCGTCTTAAACCAAGGCCGGCGTACATTTTTCATCGATCCTTCATCCTTATCTCTGCATTTCCGGCAGCCGAAGTGCTGTCCTTCAGTGCACCTGTATTTTTGACCGTGAGCTCATGCTAGCGCTTTAAGAGATTTCGAGCCAGTTGGAGAACAGCTGGTCGCAGGCGCGGAATTCCTCCTGCGTGGTGGAGACCCCGCAGTGTATTTCGTCGAAGCGCGGGTTGTTCTTTTTGGTTTCGTCGGCAAATTCAAACACATCGTGGTAGAGGAAGTCCGGATGGAACTGCACTCCCCAGGAGGGTTCGCCTTTGACCTGGAAGCCATGAACGGCACAGCGTTCAGAACTGGCCGTGATTTCAAAGCGCTCATCCAGCCCCGTGACTTCATCGTAATGAAACACGGCGGCTTTCAGGGAATCGATGTTCTTAAAAATCGGATTCCCGGACACGGTGAGCGTCGTCCAGCCGATTTCCGGGGTGGCCGATTTTCGAACCGCGTCCTTTCCCTGAATGGCGCGGGCGAGAAACTGATGCCCGTAGCAAATGCCCAGAATGGATTTTCCCAAGGATCGAAACTGCTGAATGATCGCCTCCAGATGCGGCGTCCACTCGTTGTCTTCGCCGGCACAATCGGTGGAGCCGGAGATCAGCAGATGCGTGTAATCGTCGAACCGGCTGAACGCCTGGAGCTCATCCAGATAAATCGTGTCGTAAGGAACCCCGAGGGGGGTCAGCGCCTCGGCCATTCGATTATCAAAACTGGCCTTAAAATGCGTTTCGAACAGAATGTTCAGAACCAGAATTCTTTTTGCATGCATCTGTCATCATCTCGTTTTATGCATTGTACTTGCGCCAGTCGCCCAGCTCGGTGATTTCGGTACCCATGGCAGCAACCACCGGTTCGGCAATAAAGCCGCAGACCTCCGCCCCGCCCTTGAGCTTCACTTTTCCAATGCCGAGCGGCGCGGGAATGGCGCTGACGAATTTACCGAAGTTTGTATAGGTGAGCCGGTAGATTTCCACATAGATCCGCCCGCCCTTTTCCTCATCGCGGATCAGGCCGGGCTTGGCGATGCCGCCGGTTTCGAAAGCATACATGCGGTATTCCGGCGCGGTCTCGGTTGATTCCACAAACGATGCGCCGAGTTCTTCGAGCTGATGGTGCAGCGGATAGCCGTTCAAGTGAGCACCGCAGACCGCCACATCGATCGTCCGCTTTTTTTGGGCCGGCAGCTGCAGCGGCATCGGACGCTGATCCGTTTTGCCGACGGCCAGGCCGGAGACCTGGTGCAGGCGATCGGCCAGCTGCAGCAGCTTGAGGTCGTGCCCCGCAAACGAGACCAGCGTCACGCCGAACGGCACCGTCGGCGTCAGCACCGTCGGCACGGCGATGGCGGAATAATCGAGCAGGTTCATATAGTTCGTATAGTAACCCAGGTTGGTGTTCAGCTGGATCGGGTCGGCGTTGACTGCCTCAATTTTATAGGGCGTGCCGGCGGTCGGCGTAACGATCAGGTCGACCGATCCCATCACCTCGTCCGCAATGCGTTTGAACGCCTGCAGCTTGTAGAATCCTTTAAAGACATCCGGTGCAGGAATGTTAAGTCCGGACATGATAATGGTGCGCGTGGTTTCCAGCACGGCCTGCGGGTTCGCTTCGATGAAAGCGCCGACAGCGGCATGGCGCTCATTGACCCAGGCGCCGGAATAGAGCAGGTTGGCGGCATCGAGGAACGGCTGGAAATCGATCTCTACCGGCGTGCCGCCGGCTTTTTCGAGCATATCAATACTCTCATAAAACGCCGCTTGATATTCGGCACTGCCGAAGAATTTCAGCTGTTCCTTTTTCGGCACGCCGAAGGTCCAGCCGCTGGAAATCACCGGCGCCTGCTCCAGCTCGCGGGCATAGCAGTCCGCCGGGTCAAAATGGTTCGCCACCTCAAACACCGCCTGCGCATCGGCGGCATCGAGCGCAAAAATGGAGACGCAGTCGAGGCTCTTGCACGCCGGTACCACGCCCGAGCAGCTCAGCGCACCGCGCGACGGCTTCAGGCCGATCAGGTTATTAAACGCCGCCGGAACGCGCCCAGAGCCGGCCGTATCGGTGCCCAGCGAAAACGAAGCACAGCCGTCGGCCACCGCCACAGCCGAACCGCTGCTCGATCCGCCGGAAACATAGTCCGGATCAAAACTGTTCGGGCAGGCGCCGTAGGGCGACCGTGTGCCGACCAGCCCCGTGGCAAACTGGTCGAGGTTCGTTTTGCCCAGCGGAATAGCGCCGGCTTCGATCAGCTGTGCGACCACATGCGCCGACTGCTCCGGTACAAATTCATAGTCGGGACAGCCGGCCGTTGTCGGAATACCGGCGAGGTCGATGTTGTCCTTAATGACAAACGGAATGCCGTAGAGCGGCTTCGTATCCACCGACTCGCCCTGCAGGGCGTCCACGTAAACCGCAACTTCTTCCGCCGTCAGCTTTCGAATCCACACCTCCGGCGCGAGCTCCCCGGCCCGCTGCAGGCAGTATTCCATGACGGATTCCACCGTCGCTTCTCCATTCGCATACGCCTTGTGCAGCGCACTGATCTGTAAACTTTTCATCTTCTGATTCCCTTAATAGTAGACCCTACGCTTCCCAGATGGTCATCTGGACCGGCGTCGGGTTGTAGCCGTTGCAGGGATTGTTGAGCTGCGGGCAGTTGGAAACAAAGACGATGGTGTCCATTACCGCTTCCATCTCGACATATTTGCCGGCGCCGGAAATGCCGTCGGAAAACCTGGACCCGCCCTCCGGATCAACCGGCACGTTCATGAAAAAGTTAATGTTGCAGACCTGGTCACGCTTATCCATGCCCTGGCCCCAATCGAGGATGCCCTGCAGGAACGTATCGCGGCAGCTGTGCATGTAGCGTTTATCATGGGCATAGCGCGAGGTGTTGGATTCGCACGAGCAGGCGCTGCCGAGCGTGTCGTGGCGCCCGCAGGTGTCGGCCGTGACCTTCATCATCACGTTGTTTTCATTCGAACGGATTTCGGTGCCCAGCTTGATGTAGACATTGTTCTGCATCCGCAGCGTGTTGTTGGCATGGTACCGCTCGGTAAAATCAGCGGCGCTGAAGAACAGCGTGTCGGCCGCCTGGTTGCCTTCGAGGTCGGTAATCCGCAGGGTCTCGCCCTTCTTCACGACCTTCATCCAGTATTCACCGGCCGGAACGGTTTCGCTCAGCCGCGCATCGGCTTCAACTAAAGTACTTTCTTTCAATTCACTCATGATTGTTCTCCATATTTTTTTCACCACCCGCTTCGCTGGAGCACACGGAGTCACACAAAACTGTAAAACTCCGAGCCTCAGGGTCTCTGTGGTAAAAAATCTTCGTACGTATTAGAGGTAATAGTTTTCCGAATTTTCGAAGCCGCGCTGGTTTTCCGGGCAGAGCATACGGCAGGGATCGTCGGCCGCAGCGGGTTCGGATTCGAACAGCGTAATTTTGACCGGCTTCGCCACATATTCGTCCGACGGATTCAGCGGATGCATGCCGGCATCGAGAATCACCAGCGTATCCATCTCGGCGCGCAGGTCGACATAGGAACCGGCCGGCGAGGCATCGGCAACGAACGTCATGCTGCCGTCGGCATCGATGTCGGTCTTGGAGAAAAAATTCACCACGTTGGTAAAGTCGCGCTTGGTCATGCCGTATTTCGCCAGCTCGACGGTCAGCGAATCAAATCCGTTGCGGTAAAAACCGTTGTGCGCCTCCTGATAGCTCTTCGTACCGAAGCGCTTGAGGATGTCTTCGCGATAGGTCACGCCGCAGATGACATCGTGCCAGTCGGACGTTGAATCGGTGATGCTCATCAGCACGCGGCCCATATCGGAATAGATGCAGGCATGTTTAAAGAGCGACGAAATGTGCTGGATCTTCATGGTGTCGCCCATGTTGTAGCGCTCGGAATAGTTGTCGGCATTGTAGAACAGCGCCGAGACATTGGCGCCGCCCTCCAGGTCGGTAATCCGCAGGGTGCGCCCGCGGCGCACGATGCGCGAAAAGTTCCAGCCGCCTTCAACCACGGTTTCGTATAATGCATTGCTCATCTTGGATTCTCCTTTAAAACTTGTATTTGTTGTGGCGCACCGGCGGCATGAGCGTGTCGGTGAAGGTCAGTTCGCCGGTCATTTCATTGCTGCAGTTCAACGCCTGGGCCAGCATGGAGTGCAGAACCTGCACCTCGCCCTGCAGCAGCCAGATTTCCATCAGCTTGCCGCCTTCGAGCATCACCTGATGGCAGGAAATGGTTTCCTCTGCATACCGGCGGCGCAGGTCAATCAGCCGGCTCGCACACGAGTTGTTTTTTTCAAAATAGGTCAGCGTAATGGTGCAGGCCATTACGTACTCCGGATCCTCCTGGCGAGAGCGGATCACCTCGCGCTGCACCAGCTCGGAAATCGCCAGCGAACGGTTGGCCTGCCCGCGGGTCTTGACCAGTTCGTCGAACTCTTCAAATAGATCGGACGACATGGTGACACTGAAACGTTTGTAGTATTTTTTCGATTCTTTCATGAATGTAACCCTAAGCTATTGCGACCATCTTCATCACATCAAATTCATCCTTCACATCCAGGACAGGCGGATGAATCAGTTCCTCCAGGTGTTTCTTGGTCGCCAGGAAATCCGGCGTCAGAAACTGCTCGGGAACGCGCGGTTTAGGCACCGGCACTTCAATGATTTCCTGCACCTCGCCCGGATTGGCTTTCAGCACCAGCACGCGGTCGGAAAGGTAGACGACTTCATCGAGATCGTGCGTGATGAAAATGATGGTGATATCAATTTTTTCCTTAATCTTCAGCAGATAGGCCTGCATCTTGGCGCGGGTCTGGGCATCGAGCGCTCCGAACGGCTCGTCCATCAGCAGCACCTGGGGTTTATTGGCCAGCGCACGGGCAATGGCTACGCGCTGCTGCATACCGCCGGAGAGCTGGGCCGGAAACAGGTCGCAATAGTCTTCCAGCCCGACGATGTCGAGCCACTGGCGTGCCTCGCGCTCGGCATCGAACTTGGCCATGCCGCCCTGCAGCAGGCCGAACATCACGTTCTGCTTCACCGTCAGCCAAGGGAAGAGCGTATATTTCTGGAAAACCATGCCGCGATCGGAACCGGGTTCGTACACCGGATATTTATTCAGCAGCATCAGCCCTTCGGTACACTCCTCCAGGCAGGCCAGCATGCGGATCAGCGTTGATTTCCCGCAGCCGGACGGCCCGATGATCGACAGGAACTCGCGCTGATAGACCTTGAAGCTGATATCCTCCAAAACGCGGCGCGGTCCGGTATCGGAGGGAAACTCTTTGCCGAGGTTATTGACTTCAAAAATGACCGGCCGT
Source organism: Pontiella sp. (assembly GCA_041582935.1). Classification (GTDB taxonomy): domain Bacteria; phylum Verrucomicrobiota; class Kiritimatiellia; order Kiritimatiellales; family Pontiellaceae; genus Pontiella. Next base: position 36,642 of record JBFHGU010000023.1, on the reverse strand, counting down.
TTTTTGAGCTCGGCAAAATGCTGAGCCATTTCAGGAGACGGATTCATGCCCGAACCTCCGCTTTAGCTTTGCGGGAAAACAGGCGCAGCAGCGAACTGTGTTCCCCGCGCTCCCAGGCAAACAGCGTTTTGCCGATGGCGGCCAGCAGCATATCGGTTCCAAGTCCGATAAAGCCGAGCACCAGAATGGCGGCATACACATTGTCGAAAATGCGGTACTTGGCCTGCTGGTTGATGAACCAGCTGATACCGGAACTGGTGCCGACCACCTCCGCAACGATCAGGTAGGTCCAGGCCCATCCCAACAGAATGCGCATGTCCTGGTAGAGCTTCGGCAGGCTCGCCGGAATCACTACCCGAAAGAGAATGGCTGCCGGGCGGCACCCCATCGTCTGGGCCGCCTCCACCAGCGAAAAATCGATCAAGCGCGTCGTATTGGCCATCACCAGCACCTGCTGGAAAAAGGTGCCGATGAAAATGATCGCCACCTTCGGCGCATCGTTGATCCCTAAAACCGCTACCGCCAGCGCCCCGAAAACCGGTGCCGGGAAGTAGCGGAAGAATTCGGTGAAAGGCTCAAACAGCTTGGAGAAAAACGGAAAAAAGCCGCACAGGATTCCAAGCGGAACCCCGAACAGCGACGACAGCAGGAAGCCCCAGAAAACGATCCGCACACTGTGCAGAATGCTCTGATGGAACCACGGATCGCCATCGCGGCGCGGCGGCGTTTTAAATGCCTTCACAAAGGCAACCGCCACCTCGTGCGGTGCAGGAAGGTATACCGGATTCACCGCCTGACCGGCCATTCGGCTGTCCCCCTGCTCGAGCAGGGCGGCATTTTCCTGTTTAAAGACGGCCTTTTCTATGCGGTCGCCCTTGCTGAAATAGAAACTGTCCCCCGCATCAGAAATCTCCATCTCCGGGTGCCAGATAAACGGACAATAGCTGATTGCACCCCAGAGCAGCAGGGGCAGCAGAAAGGACCAGATGGTTAATGCTCGTTCTCGTCGCTGCGACAGCGGCTTACCAAAGACCAGCCATTTTTCTCTTTTCTTCATTCTTAATTCCTTCGTTGTTTGAACTGGCTTCGGTTAGTTCTCTTCCCAGATCACGGCCTGAATCGGCGTGGGCTTTCCTCCCGAGCAGGGATTGTTCATCTGCGGGCAGTTCGAGATGAAGCAGATCAGGTCCATTTCAGCGCGCAGGTCGATAAAGTCGCCGGCAACCGACGGCGCATCCGCAAAGGTCAGCTTCGGAATACTCATATCGTCCGCCACCGGCACAATGCAGAAAAAGTTGATGTTACCGACCAGGTCGCGCACGCCCAGGCCGTGATTTTTCATTAGGCTCAGGAAATTGGCGCGGCAGCTCGTTTCGGAATCGTTTTTGCCGTAGAAGAGCCAGTTGGTCTGCTCGGTGCAGCAGCCCACGATGGTGTCGTTGTGACCGCAGGTATCCTCAATAATCGAGAGCATCGGCCGCGCGGCATTCGAATAGAGGATCTCGCCTTTGGTCAGGTTCAGCGTCGCGGCTTTTTTAATCGAATGCACAAAGCTGTAGCGCTCCTCGGTGTTGTCTTTATTAAAGCAGAGGAAATCGACCCCCTGCTGTCCTTCCAGGTCAACAACCCGCAGCACCTGCCCTTTTTTCAGTATGGTTTCATACGGCGCACCGCCGGGAATCACATCCGATTTAACAATTTTACGCACCAGTCTGGTCTCCACAGTCTCTTTAACTTCTGTTACTTCGCTCATCGCATTCTCCTTAAATTTTATGCTCTCGGTTCAATGGCCAGCAGCTCCTGGCCGGGCTTCAGCGTATCGCCCTCGGCACTGCACACCGCGGTAATCACCCCGTCGTGCGGCGCCGTGATGCCGATCTCCATCTTCATGCACTCGAGGATCGCCAGCTGCTGATCGGCTTCCACCACATCGCCGGCCTGCACATGCATTTTCCACAGCGATCCGGCAATCGAACTGGTGACCGCCGTCGATCCCTCGGGAATCACGACCTTATCCTCGTCTGCCGTTTCGGCCGCCTCGACCGCCTTAAAGTTGAGCAGGCCCTTTTCCAGCCAGTCCTGCCGTTCGGCCTCGAACGCCGCCTGCTGCTTCTGTTTGAAGGTCTTGATGCCCGCTTCATTTTCCGCCAGGAAGGCGAGGTATTCATCGAGATCGAAATAGGACTCTTCAATCCGCAGCGACTGCGCACCAGTCGGCAGTTCGCGCCGCAGCTGCATGAGCTCCTCGTGCGAGACCGGGTAATAGCGGATCTGGTCGAAACAGCGGAACAGCCACGGCTTGCTGAAATTTTTCGTCTGGTTATAGGTATTCCACGTCTGCACCGTACGGCCGACGAGCTGGTAGCCGCCCGGCCCTTCCATGCCGTAAATGCCCATATAGGCCCCGCCGATCCCCACCGCGTTTTCCGCCGTCCACGTCCGCGCCGGGTTATACTTTGTGGTCACCAGCAGGTGGCGCGGGTCGTACGGAATCGAAACCGGCGCGCCGAGATACACATCGCCCAGGCCCATCACGATATAGTTGGCGCCGTAGACGATGTCATAGACATCCTGCACGGAATCGAGGCCGTTGATGCGGCGGATGAACTCTTTATTGTCCGGGCACCACGGCGCATCAGCGCGAACCGACTTGGTGTAAATTTCGGAGGCCTTGCGCGCGGTAATATCGTCCCACGCCAGCGGCATGTGCACAATGCGCGAAGGAATCCGCCGCTTGCCGCTGTCCGCCGCCAGCCGGCGCTCAATAAACTCCAGTGTCGCCAGCAGCTCGGCGCGCGGCAGCACCCGGCTGTCGAAATGCAGCTGCAGCGAGCGGATGCCGGCGGTCATATCAATCAGGCCGTCAAGGTCCAGCGCCTCGAGCTCCAGCTCCAGGCGGTGCACCCGGAAGCGCATCTCCATATCGATCTTCAGCGCGCCGTATTCAATCAGCAGGTATTTGTCGCCCGCCTGGCGGTAAACCACATCAAACTCATCCAGCGATTTTACAATCGCGGGTTCCTGCGAACCGTCAAACGGAACAAAGGCGCCGGCCGCCTGCGGCGCCAGCGTTTCAATCAGCGCTTCCTGCTTCTCTTCCAGCGCCTGCGCCTCGGCAACGGTGACCGGATAAAAGCGGATGGTGTCGCCGGCACGGACCTGCCCCATTTTCCAGAGCTCGGCCTGCACAATCGTCGCCGGGCAGACAAAACCGCCGAGGCTCGGGCCGTCGGGGCCGAGCACCACCGGCATGTCGCCGGTGTAGTCGATGGTGCCGATGGCATAGGCGTTGTCGTGAATGTTCGACGGGTGCAGTCCGGCTTCACCGCCGTCCTCGCGCGCCCATTCCGGCGACGGGCCGATCAGGCGCACGCCGGTGCGCGACGAGTTGTAGTGCACTTCCCAGTCGGTTTCAAAAAAGGTCTGAATATCGTCCGGCGTAAAGAATTCCGGCGCGCCGTGCGGGCCGTACATCACACCGATTTCCCAATGGCCCGCCAGTTCCGGCACCGCATCTTCGGCCAGCGCTTCAACGGCTTCGGCGCCGGCCTGGTTTCCGATATGCAGGATATCGCCGTGCATCAGCGTCCGGCCGGCGTGACCGCCGAATTTGCCGAGAATGAAGGTCGAACGGCTGCCCATGTATTCAGGAACATCGAACCCGCCGCGCACGGCAAGATAAGCGCGCTGCCCTTTGGTCAGTGTGCCGAGCTCCAGCACATCGCCGGCTTCCACGGTATAGGTTTTATAGCGGTCGATGCTTTCGCCGTTGAGTTTAACCGGCAGTTCACCGCCGGTCACCGCAACCTGAGCGGCCGTGTTGAACCGGAACGAGCCGCCGATTACCGTCATTTCCATGGCGGCCGCATCGGGCGCATTGCCGACGAGCCGGTTGGCCAGCCGGAAGTTAAGCGCGTCCATCGGACCGGACGGCGGTACGCCGACCCCCCAGAAACCGAGGCGGCCGGGATAGTCCTGGATCGTGCTCTGCGTGCCGGGCTGCAGCACCTCGATGGAATCCGCACGGTAATCAAAGCTGTTGAGCATTTTGGTGTGCACCGCGCCGTCGGCAAACGGCGCAAAGTCGAGAATCTGCCGCAGCAGGCGGAGGTTGGTTTCAAAGCCGGACAGCACGGTCTCGCGCAGCGCTGCTTTGGACTTTTCAATCGTTTCCGCGCGGTCCGCCCCGGTGGTGATGACTTTGGCGAGCAGCGGATCGTAGAAAGAGCCGACCTCGGTGCCGCCTTTGATCCATGTGTCGCAGCGGATTGCTGCCGGAAATTCGACGTGCGTCAGCTTGCCGCTCGACGGCTGATAATCTTTGCCGGGATCTTCCGCGTAGATCCGGAACTCCATGGCGCAGCCGGCCGGCGTGAGCGTCTCAATGTTTTCAATCGGGTTTTCGCCGGCGGCCAGTTCGACCATCCAGCGGACGAGGTCAACGCCGAACACCTCTTCCGTAATGCCGTGCTCCACCTGCAGGCGGGTGTTCACTTCGAGGAAGTAGAACGATTCGGCGGCCGTGTCGTAAATAAATTCAACCGTACCGGCCGAGCGGTAGCTGACGGTTTCGGCCAGCCGCTTGGCCGCGACATGCAGTGCCGTGCGGGTTTCATCGGAAATGCCGGGCGCGGGCGTCTCTTCGATCACCTTCTGGTTGCGGCGCTGCACCGAGCAGTCGCGCTCGCCGAGGGTGACCACTTTGCCGCGGCCGTCGCCGAAGACCTGCACTTCGATGTGGCGCGAGGTTTCGATGTATTTCTCGAGGAAGACGCCCTCGTCTTTAAAGTAGTTTTTACCGAGGCGTTTGATGGTTTCGTAGCTTTCGATCAGCTCTTCTTCGGAAGCGCAGATTTTCATGCCGATTCCCCCGCCGCCGGCGGTGCTTTTGAGCATGATCGGATAGCCGATTTTTGCCGCTTCGGCCGCCGCTTCGCCGCGGCTGTTCAGGAGGCCGGTTCCGGGCACGAGCGGCACTTCGGCCGCCTCGGCGAGGTCGCGGGCCCGGTGTTTGAGGCCGAATTCCAGAATCTGCTCTTCGGTCGGTCCGATGAACGCAATGCCGTTTTCGGCGCAGGCTTTGCCGAATTCGACGTTCTCACTCAAAAAACCGTAGCCGGGGTGCACCGCTTCAACCCCGTTATCGAGCATCACCTGCAGAATTTTATCCGCGTTGAGGTAGCTCTCTTTGGCTGGGGCCGGACCAAGCAAATACGCCTCATCGGCAATCGCTACGTGCTCGGAGTCGGCATCGGCTTCCGAATATACAGCCACCGCACACACGTTGAGCTCTTTGAGCGTCTTGATGATACGGCAGGCGATCTCACCCCGGTTGGCCACTAGTACTTTACTGAACATAATCTTCTCTCTTTCAAAGTCGGCTATTCCCGCTGATTAAAATTATTTTCCTGAGCGAACTCGCCCGCTCCTGCAATTCCCCACACCCTTCTGGTATTATCAGGGTGATGGTCGATAACACCACATCCCTAAAGCAATTTGCGTGCCTGTCGTTTGCGCAGGCGGCTTTTTCGGGCCGCGCAAAATGGCGGATATTTTGTAACAAACGGTAAAACACCGTGTTACAGACGCCCCACGGGGTGTACTCCAGGCAAATCCCTACGAGGCAGCAGAGAGTTCATGCGGTTCGCCCGCGCAATATCTCGACATCGATGTACTGCATGCAGTTTTTTATACATATTTGTCATACACTCCTCGACTTTGCTTATAGGCCGCGAGTTTCCGCTTCGCTCCTGCGCGCTCCAATCCGCGGCAGCCATGCAAACAAAAGGCCGCGGGCTGCTTGCGCCCACGGCCTCTACATTAATACGCGCTGCATGGCGGCGGGTCAGCTGACCGCCACCATTTTAATAACCTCGAATTCATCGTCTACCGGCTCAACCGGCGGATGAATCAGCTCTTCGAGATGGGCTTTGGCACTCAGAAACGGCGGCGTTAAGAATTGATCCGGGCTGCGCGGACGCTCCACAGGGATTTCTACGATTTCCTGAATTCTGCCCGGGTTGGCTTCCAGCACCAAAACGCGGTCCGAAAGGTAGACGGCTTCATCGAGATCGTGCGTAATGAAAATGATGGTGATGTCGATTTTATCGCGAATCTGCAGCAGATAAGCCTGCATTTTGGCGCGGGTCTGCGCATCAAGTGCGCCGAACGGCTCGTCCATCAGCAGCACTTTCGGCTTGTTGGCCAGGGCGCGGGCAATGGCGACGCGCTGCTGCATGCCGCCGGAGAGCTGGGCCGGATAGAGATCGGCGTATTCCTCCAGGCCGACGATATCGAGCCACTGCAGCGCATCGCGCTCGGCATCGAATTTACCGTGTCCGCCAACCTCGAGGCCGAACATGACGTTCTTCTTCACGGTCAGCCACGGGAACAGCGTATATTTTTGAAAAACCATGCCGCGGTCGGCGCCGGGTTCTGAAACTTCGCCCCCGTCGACAAGGACCGTTCCGCCGGTGATGTCCTCCAGACAGGCGAGCATGCGGATGAGGGTTGATTTCCCGCATCCGGACGGGCCGATGATGGACAAAAACTCGCGCTTGTGAACCTGAAAAGACACGGTATCGAGAACTCGGCGCATGCCTTCGTCGGATGCGAAGTCCTTGATCAGGCCGCGGGTTTCAATCACGACAGGCTGGCGCTTGATTTCTGCAATGCGTTCTTTGACCTCCTGCGACTGAAGGGTGTAGCTGGGCAGGGGTTTATTATCCGGAAGAATCATAACGGGTCCTTTATTTCGGGCGGCGGGGAGCAAAGGGGAGCTGCGGCGCACGCGAGGTGCGGGCGCCGCAGCGGGGGTTCTACGCTTTAGTCCGCGTTGCGCATAAGCGATTCGTCGATACCCCGGTCAAAGTTTACAGGGGTTTCGTACACTTTGTTTTTGACGAAAAATTCATCAGCAACACTCTGCGCCGCATACAGACCGGTCGGGTTGGCTTTATCAAGCAGCTTGAGGCTCTCCTCTTTGTTGCAGAGGTAGGTACCGGGCAGAAGCGGGCGGTACTGTTCCGGGGTCATCGCAATGCGGTCGGCGAGAATCTGAAGCACTTCATCTTCGTTGGCCGGATCGCGCATGAATTCCATCACGTCGTACCAGGCGTTGACCACCTTCTGCCAGTCATCCCGGCGCGCACGCAGCGTCTGCGGGGAGACAACCAGGCCGTCGAACACGACGCCCTGGATTTCCGCACTGGAGGCGATCACTTTCGATCCGGCAACGGAGGCCAAGGCCTGGCCGCTGGCGGGCTGCCAGCAGCTGGCGGCGGCAATCTCATCCGATGCAAACACCTGCGGGGCCTGTGCATTGGGGGTATTCACGAGGGTGATATCGGATTCGGTCATGCCGTTTTCTTCCAGCGCCTTGAGCAGGAAGATGTGGCTGATTACGCCGATTTCCACGGACACTTTTTTGCCCTTGAGATCTTTAACGGAATTGATGCCGGGTTTGGCCACGATCTGATCGTTGCCGTTGCCGTAGTCGTGAATCATGATCATGATATTGCGGGTGCCGGTGGCGGTCAGCACCATGGCATCGGAAGCGGCAACGGACAGGCCGTCGACCTGGCCGGCGGCGAAGGCATCCATGGCAGGCATGTACTCAAACCATTTAAGCTCCACCTCCACGCCGCGTTTTTCAAAAAATCCCTTTCGTGCGGCAATATCCCACGGCACATAGCCCATCCAGTCGCTGTATGCGATTTTGAGCGGCTCGGCCCGGCTTGCTGCCGAAAGGACCAGCGCACCCGTCAGGGCAATTACGTATCGGCGGATGGTCTGGGGACGGAATCGGTTCATTTTCTTATCTCCAACTTCATATTACAGTTATTTTGCATGCTGATTTTTCGACCAGCGGGGGTGTTTAGGTCTATTGCAGAAGATGTGCCACCACACGCCGGAGGCTCGTGCCTTTGCCTGCGTTTAAGCGCCTACCGCAGCGAGCCCGCAAAAACCAAAACACCCCTTCTCCATTCCCGCTTAACGCCTTACAACTTTTAACCCACTTTAATAACGTATGGTTGTTTTATCCATAACAGCCGCCGCAGCCCCCGCATGGAAAGCACAACATCTGTGACGGCCGCCGCAATATGACCAACATTATTGTGAGTGTTACTGGTATTACTCACAATCCTGTTGGGAATACCCGCCCTCGACACAGGGCGCATGCGCTCCCCTGCACCGCGGCACAGCATCCATCCCCGTCCGCATTCCCTCAAACAGCAGCAGCCGCATCCCTCTAAATACAAGACAGTTATGCTCTGAAAAATATAACTCCGGCGACCGCTCCCGATCTGAAACACGGCAGGCGGCGGCGTGAAATGGCCCACTTTATGCGGATCTAAATCAACCAAATGACATTTCTATTAACCCCCAAAACCGGAAATCCATCATGAAAGACACAGCGAAAACAAAAGCGAGCAAGACAGACCACGGAGCCGAGACCTATCAGGAGCTGGAGCGCTTCAAAGAACGACTCATCGAAGACGGCATCAAGTACTGCATCGGGGCCTATGTGGATATTCATGGAGTCCCGAAAGGCAAGGTGGTTCCGATTGATTATTTTGAAAAATTTGCAAAAGGCTCCGAACGCTACACCGGCTATGCGCTGGATGGCCTGGGACAGGGCCCGAGCGATGACGAAATCACCTCGGTTCCCGATCTGGACACCTACATTCAGCTTCCATGGAACAAAGAGGTCGCCTGGTTCTGCGCCGATAACCATTTTCAGGGACAACCCTATGAGCTCAGCACCCGCGTCGTCCTTCAAAACGTCATTGAGCAGGCACGGAAAATGGGCTACGGCGTTAACCTGGGCATTGAATGCGAACTCTACGTAGTCAAGAAAGAGGAGGACGGCAGTTTTTCTATTCCCAACCCAAGCGACAACCTTACCAAAAGCGCCTACCACCTGGACTACTTCATGGATCGCTATACGTGGCTCGACAAAGTTGCAACCTGCATGAAGGATCTCGACTGGGGGCTTTATTCCTTCGACAAAGAAGATGCACACTCGCAGTTCGAGTTCGACTTTAAACATTCCGATGCCCTAACCCAGTGCGACCAGTATATCTTCTTCCGTATGATGGCCAAGCAGTACGCCCGCGAAGAGGGCCTTCATGCCACCTTCATGCCGAAGCCGTTCGCCGACAAAACCGGCAGCGGCGCCCATTTCAACATGTCGTTCTACGACCTGGAAACCGGTGAAAACCTGTTTGAAAGCTACACCGACAAAATGGGACTGAGCGAGCTGGGCTATCAGTTCACCGCCGGTATCCTGAAGCACGGACCGGCGCTCTGCGCCACGTTTTCCCCCACCGTCAACAGCTACAAGCGCCTCGTTCGCCGCGGCCTGATGCCTGACTACAGCTGGGCGCCCGTCTTCAACTCGTTCGGCTGCAACAACCGCACCAATACCGTGCGGATTCCAAGCGGAGGCGGACGCGTCGAATCACGCAATGCCGACACCGCCTGCAACCCTTATCTGGCAGCGGCGCTGGCCATTGCGGCCGGACTGCAGGGCATCCGCGAAAAGCTCGACCCCGGCACCCCGCAGGAAATCAACCTCTATGAGCTGTCTGCACACGAACTCGAAGAGCGCGGTGTCGAAGAGCTTCCGCGCACCTTGGCGGAAGCCCTTAGCGCCTTTCAGAATGACCCGTTCACCGAGGAGACGCTCGGGAAAGAACTGTGCGAGCAGTTCGTCAAAGTGAAATCCGAAGAGTGGCTCCAGTATCACCACCGCGTCAGCCCGTGGGAGGTCGAGTTCTACGGAAGCCTCTATTAATCCCGAACCCCATACTGCGCTGCGGCGCGGTCCCGTACGGCGTCCGGCTTTCCGGACGCCTTTTTTATGCTGATCCGAGATGCGGCAGTTTGCGATGCCCCGCGCGGTATTGCAGCAGCCGCCTGCGCGGCGCGGCCTCTTCCGGCATGCGGCAGCCCAACCGCAGCCAGGCCGAGCCGAGCCTTCGTTGAAACGGAGGACATCGGGACGGCTTACAACTGAACAAATGAACGGCATCCGGCCAGGCGGCAGGCAGTGTTCCTCCACGGCCCCGGCCGATACTGCGGTCACAAAAAAAGCGGGGCAGGCAAAACCAATGTTCTGCAAGCCCCGCAGGTCTGTTCTGTCTGAGTCCGCTGCGTATTACGGCGCAACGTTTTTGGTGAATGACGCGTCGATGCAGCGTTTTACCTTAACCGGTTCATCGTAGACCTTGTTGGCCACCTGGAAGTCGTTAACCCATTCGGAAGAGCCCGACAGCGAATCAAGGCCATCAGTCTTATTGACCATGAAGGCCAGCGCCTCATCGCGAGTGAGGAATTTCGTGCCGTTCATGAAACCTTTATACTCAGCCGGAGAGATACCCACGCGAGCCGAGAGGATTTGCAGCACTTCCTCTTCATTGGCCGGATCCTTGATAAAATCAATCACGTCATACCAGGCGGCGGCAACCTTCTGCCACTCGTCGCGGTGTTTCATCAGGCTGCCCGGGGCAACAATGAGGGTATCGTAAATAATTCCCGGAGCGTCAGCCGATGTAAACAGCTCGCTTGCGCCGTCAACCGCTTTCAGGGCCATACCGGAGTGCGGCTGCCAGGCCACAATGGCAGAAACTTCGCCCGATTTCAGCGTCTGTACCGCCTGATGGGTCGGCATGTTAACCAGGGTGACATCACTTTCAGTCATGCCGTTTTCCATGAGGGCCTTCAGTAACAGTGCGTGGCTGAGGCAGCCGATTTCAACCCCGACCTTTTTACCCTTCAGGTCTTTGATGCTTTTCACATCGGGACCGCCGACGATTTTATCGTTCCCGTTGCTGTAATCGTTGATCAGCACCATCACATTGCGGGCGCCGGTGGCGTTAAGCACCAGGGAATCGCTGTTCGCTACGCCAACAGCATCCGCCTGGCCGGCCGCAAACGCATCCATGGAGGCACCATACTCAAACCAGAGCAGCTCCACTTCGACATCATGTTTCTCAAAAAATCCTTTTTGTTCAGCGATATCCCATGCGGTCCAGCCGGGCCAGTCACTATAAGCCAGCCGCAGCGGTTCAGCTACGCCCGATAAAGCAGACAGCGCAAGGACTCCGGTCAGCGCACAATTTCTTACTGTTAACAGGGATTTCATCTTCATTTTTCCTACTCCGTTTGTTGGGGTCATCTATTCTTTTTCAGTGTTACTGATTTAGCTTCCGAAAACACTCGAGCATTACAGCAGGTGATGTGCCACCCGCTCTCCTTCAACCCCGTCACGGCCCCATGCCCATTCACTTTATTGCGGCCAGGCGCCCGATCACACCCCCGCTACTTCATACATATCCCTCTATATCATCGATCCTTACAACATTTACAGCGTACAAAAAAACAACTTGTTTCACGTTTCAACCCCGTTAGATCCAAAAAATAAATCGCGCAGTGTCACCCGGCAGAACCCTCGCCCGCTCCGACAACATATATGTATTCATCACGGCTAAATATACTCAAGTTTGTCTGGCCACAGCGTTCGGCACAGAGGAAACCGCATCAACTATACACAGCGAACGCGCGAGTAGTTTTCGCACTATGCCCCTGCCGGCTGTACATATTTGCGTTATATTTGCTTTTTGCTACATATATGGATTTTTATTGGCGCAATTTTAGCCTGCTTCCTTCACCCTTTTTTAACGGGGATCAAGCGGCTGCGATGAAACCGACCCGCCCGCCCGATCATCCTGAATCGTCTCTTCACCCTCACTCACAACAGGTTATACCCTTTACCACACTATATCAACCGGCATAAAAATAGTTTTCCTGCCACGGGCCGCTCGCGGACGGCTTTTAGTGGCACAAGTTATGCATACTCTCCAGTGTTGCCGGCATTGTCGCCAGTAACACCGCAACAAACTTAACCTGGAGATTTTAAGATGAGCAGCGAAGGACAGATTGAAGCCCCCCGTGAAGGGGATGACGCCGTAAAGCGCAGCACCCCGAAAACAACGAATATTGAGCAGATGGAAGCCAAACTCAGAGAAGACGGCATTAAATACTGCATTGGTGCCTATGTGGATATTCACGGGGCCCCGAAAGGGAAAGTGGTTCCGATCGACCATTTTGAAAATTTTGCAAACGGTTCTGAGCGCTACACCGGCTACGCGCTCGACGGCCTGGGCCAAGGCCCTAATGATGATGAAATCACCTCCGTGCCCGACCTGACCTCCTATATCCAGCTGCCCTGGAACAAGGATGTGGCCTGGTTTTGCGCCGATAATCATTTCCAGGGAAAGCCCTACGACCTCAGCACCCGCGTGGTTCTTCAAAACGTCGTTGAAAAAGCCCGTGAAATGGGATTCGGCCTGAATCTGGGCATCGAATGCGAACTGTTCGTCGTCAAGCGGGAAGAGGACGGATCGCTGTCGATCCCGAATAAAAAAGATAAGCTGACAAAAAGCTGCTACGATGTACAGAGCTTCATGGATCGCTACAAGTGGCTCGACAAGGTGGCCACCACCATCAACGACCTGGGCTGGGACCTGTATTCATTTGACCATGAAGATGCCAACTCCCAGTTTGAATTCGACTTCAAGCACACCGATGCGCTCACGATGTGTGACCAATTTACCTTTTTCCGTCATATGGCCAAACAGTACGCCGAGGAAGAGGGGCTCGAAGCGATTTATATGCCCAAACCATTTGCCGACAAAACCGGCAGCGGGGCCCACTTCAACATGTCGCTCTACGACCTCGAAACCGGTGAAAACCTGTTTGAAAGCGCAGAGGACGAGCGAGGCCTGAGCGAACTGGGCTATCAGTTTACAGCCGGAATCCTGAAGCATGGCCCGGCGCTGTGCGCCACCTTCGCGCCGACCGTTAACAGCTACAAACGGCTGGTTCGCCGCGGCCTGATGTCCTACTACAGCTGGGCCCCGGTCTTTAACTCATACGGCTGCAACAACCGCACCAACTCCGTGCGCATTCCGAACGGCGGCGGGCGAGTGGAATCGCGCAATCCCGATATGGCGTGCAACCCCTATCTCGCCGCCGCCATGGTATTTTCCGCCGGACTCGAAGGCATTCGCGAAAAGCTGAACCCCGGCCCGTCACAGGAGGACAACCTCTATGGACTCTCCGAAGCCGAGCTGGCCGAGCGGGGCATTAAGGAACTTCCGCGGACCCTGATGGAAGCGGTCGAATGCTTTAAAAGCGACCCGTTTGTAGAGGAAACACTGGGCGCCGGACTGCGTCAGGAATTCATCGACTACAAAACGGAAGAGTGGCTGCAATACCACCAGCGCATCAGCCAGTGGGAAGTCGACACCTACAGCTCGCTATACTAGAACCTCAGCATCTCGAACAAGAAATCGGCATTTCGCAGCGTATACCTTCGAAACCCTGCGGTTTCTTGTTCGGGATTTATTACCTATAAAGGAAACACCATGGACTGGAACTCGCAAACCTGGACCGAACTGCCCGAACGGCTTGCCGCAGTAAACAACAGCGCCATCCTGCCCGTTGGAGCCGTTGAACAGCACGGCCCGCACCTCGGCGTTGGAACCGATAGCTGGATTGCCGAACACGTGTGCCGCGCGGCTTCCGAAAAAACCGGCGTTCCTATGCTTCCGACGCTCTCTTACGGATGTTCACTCGGGCATTCACACAAATGGCCCGGCACCATCGCCCTGCCGCCCAAGGTGCTGATCGACACGGTCTATCATATCGGCAAATGGGCCCATGGCAGCGGCGTTCGGCGCTTATTCATTGTCAATGCCCACGTAACCAATGCGGCCCCTTTGCGCTGCGCACTTGAAATGCTGCGCTACGAGTTTCAGGACCTCATGGTTGCGGCAATTAATACCGCCGAGGTCAGCCCGCGGGTGCGCGAAGCATTCTTCAACGATGCTGCCGACTGGCATGCGAATGCCGGGGAGACCGCGCTGCTGATGGCCCACATACCGGACTGGGTGCGTCCCGACCAAGTCCGCTCAGCCGACGATCCGGACCGCACTGTAGAAAGCGTCTTTGCGCATCCGGTGAATCACACCAGCTCAAACGGCGTCACGGGGCGGCCTTCCGAAGCCACCCGCGAGCAGGGAATACAGCTGATGGAATGGATGGTCGAAGACCTGTCCGAGCTCATCGAAAAAGGAATACACGAAACGGTCCCCTTTAACCCGTAAACCAGCTCTTTTCTACTGCCGGAAAAACGAAACCGCTCGAGACCGAGTTTCGGGCAGATAAAACGCACCCCTATTCATCCTGCATCAACACCAGCGAAGCCGCTCATAACGATGGGCGGCTTTGTTTGTTCAAAACACATCTTCCATAGCGGACCCGATGAACAAGCCCTGGCACCGCCGATTATGCAATCCCCTTCGAAACAGGTGTATGACGGCATGCACGCCCAAACATCCCCGGCAGCGAAAGCGCTGACCGGAGCGGCGGTTTCGAAGAAACGTCATGCCGAAAAGGACCGAAAGAGGCACTCCGGTCCGCGCCGCAGCCATTGACAGACCGGCCAACGGCCCGCGCGGCCGCACCTCACGGAACCAGCTTTGTGCTCCTCTGAAACGCTGAAACTCTGAAACTCTGAAACTCTGAAACTCTGAGGAGTCCTAAGCCTGCCCAGGGAAGGAGCCACCCCGGATCCCGAAATAAAAAAAAGCGCCCCCGCAGGGACGCTTTTCTTCATCAGGCTCTTGAGAGCTGATTGTCTTAGAAGGATGCCGCGAGACTCAGCATACCAACGAAGTCGACATCGTATCCGAGTCCATCAGCACCCAGGGATTCGTCAGCATCACCCAATACTTCGTCATCGATCTGACCGATATAAGTAACAGATGCTCCGATGCTCCAAACGTCGGTCAGCGGGTAGCTGACAGCCGCGGACAGGTCGTAGTCCGAGAAGCCGGATTCCCCGCCGTCCGGATCTGCGTAACCCACACGGGCACCCAGGGAAACTGCCAGGTCTTCAGTCACTTCCAGATCATAACCTGCAGCCAGTTCGAAATAGGCCGAAGTGCTGATGGCACCGCCAACACCCTGGTAGTATGTTGCACCCAGGCCGACACCGGCTAAGGAATATCCCGCACCGAAGCTCAATTCTTCATCAGAAGAGCCGGCACCGTACGCATATTCACAGTATCCGATCGACAGATCCAAGCCGTCTACGAAAGTGGGGAGACCGTATGATACATACCAGTCCGTTTCCTGGAAGGTAGAGCTCATGGCTCCGGTATAGGAGTCTTCCAGGTCATAAGCGGCCCATGCGCCGAACGCCACAGAACCGTATTCTTCCGCCAGACCGAAACCGGAAGCTTCAATGCCCGGCTGGAAGCTCGCTTTGTCGCTGAGCGTCACACCGCGGAAGACATAAGCCGAAGCCAGGTCAAAGGTAACGTCTACAGCCAGGGCAGACGATGCAACCAGGCCGGCTGCGATTGTTGTAGTGATTGTTTTCTTCATTTGTTTCTTTCTCCTTCTGCTTGTTTGCTTTCTCACTCGA
This sequence comes from Pontiella sp., assembly GCA_041582935.1. Taxonomy (GTDB): domain Bacteria; phylum Verrucomicrobiota; class Kiritimatiellia; order Kiritimatiellales; family Pontiellaceae; genus Pontiella. The sequence goes on along the minus strand of JBFHGU010000023.1, from coordinate 21,143 downwards.
GAGAGGTAAGACGGCCGGCCCCGCAAGAAGTTCCTCGAGGATGCAAAAGGAAATGCACGGGAACCGGCCGTCTAAAGTTCAGTCTTTAGCCAATGGCCTCAGGACCTTTTTCGCCGGTACGGATCCGGATGCATTCCGGAAGATCCAGCACGAAGATTTTTCCGTCGCCGATGTTGCCGGTGCGGGCACCGGCAATGATGGCATCCACCGTGGTGTCGACATAGTCGTCGTTCACAGCGATCTCAATACGGACCTTCTTCAACAGGTTTACCTCGATATCCGCACCGCGGTAGGTTTCGTGGTAGCCCTTCTGCTGGCCGCAGCCCATGGCATTGGTCACAGACATTTTATAGACTTCTTTTTCGTACAGGCTCTGTTTGACTTCGTTGAGCTGTTCGGGCTGTACGTATGCGATGATCAATTTCATTGTTCGTATCCTTTCGTATCAGCCGCGGTTAGTTAGTAGTGAAGATCTGGAAGCCGTTGTAGGCTTCTTCGCCGTGTTCGCCGATGTCCAGGCCGCGAAGCTCTTCTTCTTTGCTGACGCGGAGCAGTCCAATAGCCTTCAGGATGCTGAAGAGGATGAACATGGTCACAAAGGCCCACAGCGGAATGGCAATGCAGCCGGCAATCTGAGCCGCCCAGTTACCGTATCCGTCGCCGTACTCACCGAAGATCGCCAGGGCAATACCGCCCCAGACACCGCAGAGGCCGTGCACCGGGAACGCACCCACCGGGTCGTCGATTTTCAGCATATCGAGCAGTTTAACACCGGCAACAACCAGCACGCCGGCAATAGCGCCGATAATGATGGATTCAACGTTGGTGACACCGTCGCAGTTAGCTGTGATACCCACCAGACCGGCCAGTACGCCGTTGGCAGCCATCGTCAGGTCCGGTTTCTTGTGAATCACCCAGGTGGTAGCCATTGCGAGAACCGCACCGGCACCAGCGGCCAGCAGCGTGTTCACTGCAATCAGCATAACCGCATCGGTGTTGTCTTTGCCGACGATCGCCAGCTGCGAACCCGGGTTAAAGCCGAACCAGCCGATCAGCAGGATGAATACACCCAGGGTCGCCAGCGGCAGCGAGTGACCCGGCATTGCTTTGGCTTTGCCGTCTTTTGTGAAACGTCCAATACGCGGACCCAGCACGATCGCAGCAGCCAGGCCGGCAAAACCGCCGACAGCATGCACCACCAGCGAACCGGCGAAATCGTAGAAGCCCATCTGGTCAAGCCAGCCGCCGCCCCATTTCCAGTAACCGGAAATCGGATAGATGAAAGCAGTCAGAACCGCGCTGTACACCAGGTACGCGCCGAATTTAAGACGACCAGCAACCGCACCCGAAACGATGGTAGCCGCTGTGGCCGCGAATGCCACCTGGAAGAACCAGTCAACCTGCGGAGCCAGTGCACCGGCCTCCGCCGTATCAGCACCAAGACCGCCGATACCGAACTGCCCAAAGGCCAGGAAGCCGTTGCCGTCGCCCGGATACATCAGGCCGTAGCCGATAATGAAATACAGCATCATGCCGATGGCGAGGTCCATCAGGTTTTTGAACAGAATGTTCACGGTGTTCTTTGCGCTGTTGAAACCTGCTTCAACCATGGCAAAACCAGCCTGCATGAACAGAACCAGCACCGCACAGAACATCAGAAACATATTATCAATTGCATAGGCCCATTCGCCGGCAGCAGCCGCCGCGTTAAATGCAGGCTCTGCATCGGCAGCTTCTTGCGCCAGTGCCGGAGACGCCAAACCAAGCACCAACGCTGCCGCGATCAATGCCGGAATTTTCAACCACTTATTTTTCATCCTTACACCCTTCTGAGGTTTACTTGCCTGTCAGGACACCATGCCCGTGACTAGGCCGGTCCTTAGTGCAACAGGTGTGCCAAACGGCCTGGACATACATTCACATTCACCGCATCCCCTTAATGATAAGTCATTAATAATATTCTTCCCTGTCGGTAAACGGCAAAATCCCTACAGACATTAATGTCATTAATGTTCTATGGTCATATAATGGTACAATTTTGTTGCCTATTTCGGCTATAATCGCAATAAAACCTTCTTTTTCCTGCGGAAACCGCCCATTTAACGATAATTTTACGGCATGAAATTCGACATCAAGATTACAAACGGCACCGTTTACGACGGAACCGGCAACATCGCAACATGCTGTGACATCGGCATTAATGACGGGCGTATTACAAAATTGGGCGAACTTTCCAGTGCCGAAGCGGAAATAAACGTCGAAGCGGCCGGACTGACGGTCTGCCCCGGCTTTATCGACACGCACTCCCATTCCGACACCTACCTGCTGATTGAACCCAGCGCCGCCTCCAAGGTTTACCAGGGCATTACCACCGAAATCTGCGGCAACTGCGGCGCCTCGGCCGCGCCGCTCAACGGCAGCTACAGCATGCCGGCCGACTGGTGCGCACAGCTCGAGGCAGCCGCGCAGGGAGAAGGGCCGGCCCTGAAATGGAGCACCGTTGCTGCATACCGCAGCCTCTATAATGAAATCAGCCCGGCCATCAATACCGCACTGCTCGTCGGCCACAATACGCTGCACGCAGGCATCTGCGGCTATGAACCGCGCGCGGCCTCGCCGGACGAGATGAAAACCATGTGCCGCGTACTCGAGCAGGCGCTCGATGAAGGCGCCATCGGTCTCAGCTCCGGACTCGCCTACCCCCCGGGCTCGGCCGTACCGCACGGGGAACTGATCGAGCTCTGTAAAATCACCGCCCGCCGCGGCGGCCTCTACACCACCCATATGCGGTCCGAATCGGGCGGCCTGCTGGAAGCGATTGATGAGGCGCTCCATATTGCAGAACGCTCCGGCGCCCGGCTGCAGATTTCGCACCTCAAAGCATCGGGCTCAGGCAACTGGGATAAACTCGGTGCGGCCCTGTCGAAAATCCGCACGGCGCGGCAGCGGCTGGACATCGGCTCAGACCGCTATCCCTATACGGCCGGCTGCACCGACCTCGATATCGTCCTGCCCCAATGGGCCACCTACGGCGGCCGCGGCGCCATTCTGCAACGGCTGCGCGATGATGAAACCCGGAAAAAAATCCGCGCGGAGCTGCTGGACCATCCGGACGGCTACTGGGACAACGTGATGATCGGCTCCACGCAGTTTGAAGACTATAAAGGCAAATACCTGAACGAAGCGGCGGAGGACCTGGGCATGAACGCAGCCGATGCGGTGCTCTATCTGATCGATGAGGACAACCTGCAGACCGGCGGCATCTTCTTCAGCATGTCGGAGGAAAACCTGCGCCGCGTCCTGGCGGAGCCCTACGTTTCGATCGGGTCCGACGGTTCAATGCGCGCGCCGTGGGGACCGCTGAGCACCGACCATCCGCATCCGCGCGCATACGGCAGCCATACCCGGTTCCTGCGTGCGGCGCTCGACGGCGAAACCGTGCCGCTTCCGGAGGCGATCCACAAGATGACCGGCCTGCCGGCGCAGCAGTTCGGCCTGAAAAAGCGCGGCCTGCTCATGGAGGGCTATGCGGCGGACATTGCCGTGTTTGATCCAGCTCTTATTCAGGAAAACTCAACCTATGCCGAACCGCACCAGCTCTCGAACGGCATGGTCCATGTTTTTGTCAACGGCATCCCCTGCCTGAGCAGCGGCCGCCATACGCAATTCCGCGGCGGAAAATTTTTAGAGGGATAAATAACCTAGGGTAATAAGTGTATTAAAAACGGCTATTAGGCTTGGCTTTCAGGGAATCCGCCCTATTTTCCTGTTCTCGATTGCCCGTTTTTTAAAGGAGACTACAATGAAAGACTTGAAAAAATCATTAGGCATCGGGGTGGACCAGTCCTCGAAGAGCCACCGCAAATCGTTGATTTCATACATCAACCTGAAACTCTCGGCACTGGACCAACCGATCTACGAGAAGAGCGACGGACGTGAACTCGACATCGCCCTTGACCTGATCAACAACATCAAGGAAAAGAACCGCATCCTGCACGACTACCTCTGCCCGGTCGACCAGCGCATCCAGTACTTCCTCAACGAATACCTGAAGGAGGCCTGCGATGCCGTGCCGATGCTGCCGAACCGCACCCTAACCCTCGACCGCCACGGCCTGGCACGCGAACTTTCGCTGCCGCCCCACGAAGACACCTTTGCGGCCAACGGCGTCGAGTCCTACCGCATCCAGCAGGGTGTACTGCACAACCCGAAAAACGACCGCCGCACCACCAAAGGCGTTTTCCACGTCTGCGAAGGCGGTTTCCCGGTTCCGGCCGACAAACTGGAAGTGCCGAAACAGACGTACGCCAAACTGCTCGAAATCGCCCTGAATCCGCCGAGCGAACATCTGGAACTGCCCTTTACATCCGCACAGAACGATAAGGCTTCCTCCTTCGTCACCCTGCTGCTGCGCCCGATGGTCAGCCCGGAGGTTCCCGGATTCCTGCCCGAGAAAAACATGGAGGTCCGCTTCTTTGTTCCGGGCAGCTTTGTCTGCAACCTCGACTTTGTGGAATCCATTTTCGGCAATGCCGGCGACCCCTACCTGCCGGAAAACGACGCCGCCCTGGATCCCAACAGCTGGACCGGCTACACCGGCTGCGTCATTCTCGCCCCGCACATCTGCGGCCTGAAAAAGAAAGATCTCGGCCTGCCCTATGTCGACGACGCCACCGAGCGCCAGAAACGCGACGGCATGTGCTGGGCTTCGCCGGACGAACTCTACAACGGCGGCACCCCGTTCAAAGTCACTGCCCGCGATGAAAACGGCGTCATGGTCACCATCATTGCCGACAACTATTTCGGCTACTGTAAAAAAGAGGTGAAAACGCAGATCGGCTTTGCGGCCAACCTCTACGGCCTGTGCGAAGAAGAGCACGCCGGCGGCGCACTGGCGCTGCCGCAGTACAACCTGGCCGAACGCTTCTCGCCGGACGGCACCCTCACCAGCCTCGACCACACCATGGCCAACGTGATGCATGTGCTCGGCGACCGGGTGACCATTCATCCGGAGGGTTATGCCACCGACAATGAGCATCCGAACATCTTCTTTGTTCCGGAAACCGCGGAGTTCAGCATTCCGGAGCAGAGCGTCACCTGGACCAAGTCCGGCAAAACCCAGAGCCTCAAGCTGCTGGAAGACCGCGTCTTTGTCTACCCGTCCGGCTACCGCGTCACCCTGCTGCAGAGCCCGACCGCCGGCACCTGGCGCCTGGTCGGCACCGTTGCGGAAGGCACCCTCTGCCACAAACCCTGCACAGTTTCCGGCGGCGGCAAATCCGAGATCTCCAAGTCGATCACCGACGCGATGATCTCGGGCTCGATCTACGTCGCCGACCTGGAGCAGGATCTCAACGCCGTTCAGGAAATCCTCGACCGCGACTACAGCAACCGCTTCAAGGTGCCGCGCGAAGAAGGGCATCAAACCCGCCCGATTCTCGGCAACGACCGCTCGCTCGGTTCAGTGATCAAGCTGCTGAACCCGTCCGAAGAAAACACGGACGAGTTTAACGACTGGCTCGCATCAGTGCCGAACCGCATTAAAGGACTGGTCTTCCTGCTCAAGCGCTTCTACCGCCCGGAATGGGGCGATGACTGGCGCTCGCACCTCAGCGTCGATTTCATCAACGGCGAGCAGGGCCACGAACTGAAGTTCGACGGCAAAAAAATCAGCGGCAACTACCTGCGCGTCGGCATGGACACCAGCGGCATCTGGCGCACCAGCAAACTGCGCACGGATTTTATTCCGGCCGAAAAAATCCAGTGGGAAGACGATATCTCCGCATCCATCGTGGTGCCGACTCACCTGCTGAAAGACCTCAACCCGGATTATGCCGGCGCTGAGAGTGTGAAAATTGTTGAAAACTGCGAGTCCCGCCTCTTCCAGCGGCCGGACGAAGCCGTTAACCGCGGCTTTGATAAGCAGGCCGAAGCCGATATGGCCTCGCCGAACAACTTCCTCTCCAACTTTGCACCGCTCACCAAAAAGACGGCCCAGGAGATCATGGAGCACTCGGTGATGTACAACCAGTACACCAAACCGATGCGCAAGCTGATCAAAAGAGCAGCGGAATCCAAAAACCCGAATCAGCTCTTTGTCGACAGCGCATCCCCGCGCATCGTCGACGGCAAGCCGACCAAGAACCCGCGCTATCTGCAGACCCGCCCCGACCTCGTGGACGGCATGCCGAAATACCTCGCGCTGATGTCCACCTGCCTGTTCCGTAAGATCAAGGCGGGCAACCCGCTCTACACGCCGGTGAATGCCGTGCTGCCGGGACGCCGCAACAATCCGGCCGAACCGGGCATCCGTCCGCTGGCCGTGTACGGGCCGATCCACTACCAGGAACTGCCCGAGCTGTTCATGGACTTCATCTGCTCGCTGACCGGCAAGTCGCCCTCCACCACCGGAGCCGGCACCGAAGGCGCACTGACCAAAGGTCCGTTCAACGCCCTGCCGGCCACAGCCGACCTGAATAACGCCCTGCTCTCCTTCATCCTGACCGGAAGCTGCGGATTCAGCACTGCCGCCGGCTACATCGGCTCCAAACACAAAGTCGAGCACGACATCAGCATCCTCATTCCGGAGCTCTGGTGCCGCCTCAGCGTGGCCGAACGCGATCCGAAAAATATGATCGCCGCCGGCCAGCTGGAGAAGCTCAAGGACTTTGAGTATGAAGGCAAGCCGGTGCTGGCGAGCCGCCTCGGCTACCGAATCACCGAAAACTTTGTGAACGACTTTGTCGGCAAAGTATTCGAAGCCCCGAACACGGTATTCGAAGAAGACATGCTCAAACCCGAGCTCCAAAGCATTGAGGACTTCGTCGACGGCATCAACAACATCGTTGAAACCCAGCAGATGATTGCCCAGCGCTATATCGACGACGGCTCCGTGAACAGCTTCATCCCGCCGCTTAAAGCCCTCGTCCACATCATGGCCGAAGGCTCCTACAAAGGGAAAGATGTGAGCGATCCGGAAATCCGCGGCCTGTTCGAGCGCGAAACCGTCCTGGCCAGCGGCTGGTACCGGGAACGCCTCAAGCTCAAACAGCAGCGCAAAGCCGATGCCTGCCGTAAGCACATTGAGTATCTCAACGACTTCATCAGCAGAAAGCACAATGCGAAGGAAGTGGAGCATCTCAACTGCCGGGAGCGCCTCGAAGAAGTCACCAAGCGCCTCGCCTATGTGGAAACCGAGAACTACGTCGAAGACCTCGTCGGCACCATCGGCGCGGACCCGATCGCAGTCTAAACATTCCGCAGATCGGAAACAGGAAAACCCCGCCGGCTCCGGCGGGGTTTTTCTTTTTCAGCATGCTGAAATCCGTATATTCGGCGGCGGTTTTGTCCAACGCCCGAAACCAAAACCGTCTCCTCCTCAGAATTAACCGCACCGGGAGGCGGATCAGAAGGGGTGCAGCATGAATGGAATATTGAACATGGATAAATCAGAAGTAAATACAGCCCGAAGCCTCCAGATTGTGGAATTTCCGCACGACGGCGTCACCGCCCATTTCATCACCGCCCAGGCCACGGAAGAGACGATCGGCAGCGTAATCGACCAGGTCGCCGCCGAAATGGCCGCGCGCGATGCCAAAATCGCCTTCCAGTATGTCTTCGGCGGGCGCAAATTTTACCCGCAGGCCGTATCGGCCATCAACAAACTGGACTGGCCGCTGACGCTGCTGCACGGCGATGCCTGCTCCGGCACCACCATCACCGGCACCCAGTTTATTGCCCTCTCCGGCGCGGAGCTCCATCCGGTCATGGACGGAGGCCGCAAGGTCGGCAACTGGTACGAAACCGACGACGCGCGCTACTGCCTGCTCGGCGACCTGCGGGCCGACGACCTCTCCCTCGGGCGCGAAGCACAGGCCCGCGCGGTTTTTGAAAAAATGGAAACCCTGCTGCAGCAGGCCGGCATGGCATTCACCGACATAGCCCGCACCTGGCTCTATCTCAACAACCTGCTCGAGTGGTACGATGAGTTCAATGTGGTCCGCACTGACTTCTTTAAGGAAAAAGGCACCTTCGATAAAATGGTGCCGGCCTCCACCGGCATCGGCGCCGGCACCGCCGCCGGCGAAGAGATGGTCGCCGCCCTGCTGGCCGTCAAACCGAAACACGACGGCGTGAAAATCTTTCCGGTGGCCTCGCCGCTGCAGTGCCCGGCGCTGGACTATAAATCGTCCTTCGCCCGCGCGGTGGAAATCGATCAGCCCGGCTCCCGTTTGCTGACCATTTCCGGCACCGCCAGCATTGAACCCGGCGGCGCAACCGTTCATCTCAACGATACGGAAAAACAGATTGAGCTGACGATGGCCGTCGTCCACGAAATCCTGAAATCGCGCGGCATGGACTGGGAAAATACCGCCCGCGCCATCGCCTATTTCAAGGATGTAACGGAAGCGCATCTGCTGCATGACTACTGCGTGAAAAACGGCCTGCCGGAACTGCCGGCCGCAATTTCGCACGCGGATGTCTGCCGCCACGACCTCCTGTTCGAAATCGAACTCGACGCCGTGAAAGCAAACTGACTTCCATTCACCACGAAATACACTAAAAACACGAAACCGATCCTTATTATTTCGTGTATTCCGTGTATTTCGTGGTTATTAATTAACGCATGAATGAGATGAGTACGATGTCCTGCCGAGAGCGCTTTCTGCGCGCGTGTAATTGTGAACCCGTCGACCGCCCGCCGATCTGGATGATGCGCCAGGCGGGCCGCTCGCTGCCCGAATACCGCGCACTGAAGGAAACCCGCAAATTCACCGAACTCGTCCAGAATCCGGAAACAGCCGCCGAGGTCACCCTTCAGCCGGTCCGCCGCTTCGGCTACGATGCCGCGGTCATCTTTTCCGATATCCTGGTCATCTCCGAGGCGATGGGCGCCAAGTATGAACTGCTTGAACAGGGCGGCGTAGAAGTCGATTTTGCCCTCAACTCCAAAGCCGATGTCGACCGGCTGAACACAAAAAATGTGCTCGACCACATCGGCTATACGCCGGAAGCGATCCAGATTGCGCGCAAGGAGCTGGGCGACGAGCGGGCCATCATCGGGTTTGCCGGCTCGCCGTGGACGCTCGCCTCATTCATGGTGGAAGGCGGAAGCTCGCGCGAAAACCTGCGCTCGCGCGCCGCGCTCTATAATGACCCCAAACTCTTTTTCAAGCTGCTCGAAAAGATCACGGAAGCAACGATCATCTACCTCAAGGCGCAGGTGGAAGCCGGCGCGGATGTGATCCAGATTTTCGACAGCCAGGGCGGCACGCTGGCCCCCAACCTGTTCTGGAAATTTTCCGGCATCTGGATGCAGCAGATTATCGATGCGCTCGGCAAAGAAGTGCCGACCATTGTCTTTGCGCGCAACGTGCACCATAACTGGAAACAGGTGGTGCAGACCGGCGCCAGCGTGCTCGGCATCGACTGGAGCATCGACCTGCGCCAGACCGCCGATAAACTTCCCGGCGATGTGGCCGTACAGGGCAACATGGACCCGGCCCTGCTGATTGCCCGGCCCGAGGCCGCCGCGGCCGAAGCCGCGCGGATCTGCGAAACCATGCGCGGGCGCCACGGCTTTATCTTCAACCTCGGCCACGGCGTTCCGCCGGATGCAGACCTCGCATCCATCCAGGCCGCGGCGGATGCGGTTCAGGGCTTTGAATAAACAGAACAGAACCGCGGTCTCACATCACAGGGCCGGCCCGCGCTCCAGCTCAGCCAGAAAAGAGGCGCAGTCCTGGTAATCGCGCCCGCCGAGAGCGTCCGTATCCCACTCGGAGGTCCACTGGATCAGTTTTGCCCCTTTTCCTGCGCCGAAAATGCTGAGGCCTTTCTCCAGGGAGTAGAACGAAACTGTTCCGTCGGCCTCGGTTTTGGCGGCAAAGAAAAAGAGGCCGCTCGGCTGCGCGGGCGGTTCAAATTCCAGGATCCAGATGCCCTTTTCCGGATAGCGGTGCAGCTGGAGCGCATCCGCAAAAGCATCGTCCACCCGGCCCCGGGCAGCGCGGATCAGTTCCTCAAGGGTTTCATCGTTAATCTCGGGAACGTCCAGGCTGAATATTTTCCGCGGCAGGCGGTTCTGCTGGTAGTCGAGTACCGCCTGCCGGCGGGCCCTTTCCTGATTCAGCGCCGCGTCGTCCGCACCGCGTCGGTCAGCGCCGAACAGCCCGCTGCTGTCGGCGGCTTCCGAAGCGCTATCCGGCTGTGACGCAGCCTGCCCGGCCCGCGCTTCTTTTTCAGCCGCGGCCTTTTCGGCGGCGGCCTGGGCCCGGCTCTTTGCGGTGTGCGGAAACTGCAGCGTTTCGCCCCGCTTCAGCTTGCGGCCGCCGTTGAGATCGTTGATGCGCCGGAACTCCTTATAACAGGCATTCACGTCGGCACCTTCATAAAGCTCCGGATAGGCCTTCATATCAGCCTGGAAAATGCCGAAGATCGATTTTTCGCTGCCTGTTAAGGTATAGGCCCCTCCCGGTTCGGCTGACGCGGAAAGTCCCAGGGAAAACAGCAGTAATCCTGTAAAAATGTTTTTCATCGGCATGGGTATGAATTGATTCCCGGTTGTTCATAAACAGATATAATGATCGAGCTTCTAAACTGTTTCACGATCCGCCGGACAATAATAGCCGAATGTTTTGTAAAGACATTGCACCCGAATTTCCATCGCATCGGGTATTCCGGAAGCCGGGCACATCGTGCATATTCCCTGAATGAACACGATCCAAGTCAGCCTCGAACAGCTCCGCAAATATAACCAGCCGGGACCGCGTTATACCTCCTATCCGCCGGCGACGCATTTTGAAGAACAGTTCCAGGTTTCCGGGACCACATTTCAGGCCGCACCGCTTTCGCTCTATTTTCACCTGCCCTTCTGCCGAAACCAGTGCCTTTACTGCGGCTGCACCAACATCGTTACCGGAGACCAGTCTCGAAGCGCGGAATACCTGACTTACCTGGAGAAAGAGACCGCCCTGCGCCGGCCCATGATGGCCGACGGCTCAAAAGCGGTGCAGGTGCAGCTCGGCGGCGGCACGCCCACCTTTCTGCTGCCGGCCGAAATCGAGCAGCTCGGCAGCCTGATCCGCTCCCGCTTCCCCCTGGCGGAAACCGTCGAGGCCGGCGTGGAGATTGATCCGCGGTCGCTGACGCTCGAAAAGGTGCAGGCGCTCCGGGCCGCCGGATTCAACCGCGCTTCGCTGGGCGTGCAGGATACGAATGCGCGGGTACAGAAGACCATCGCGCGCATCCAGCCGCGGGAACTGATTGAACAGTCCAATGCGTGGCTGCGGGAAAATGGTTTTGAGTCGGTCAACTTTGACCTGATTTACGGCCTGCCGAACCAGACCGAAGAGACCTTTCTCCAGACGCTGCACGATGCGCTCCGGCTGTCGCCCGACCGTTTCGCGATTTACAGCTATGCCCACATTCCATGGATCAAGCCGTTCCAGAAAAGCTTTGAAGAGGTGCTGCCGGATGCTGAACTCAAGATGCGCCTGCTGCAGCTGACCATCGAAACCCTGACGGGCAGCGGCTACGTCTACATCGGCATGGACCACTTTGCTAAACCGGACGACGGCATGGCCGCCGCCCTGGCGGACGGCACGCTGCAGCGCAACTTCCAGGGCTACAGCACACATAAAGGCGTGGACCTGCACGGCTTCGGCATGTCGGCCATTTCGCACGCCGGCGGAACCTATTTCCAGAATGCAAAAATGCTGGCGGATTATTATGCGGCGCTCGATGACGCCGCACTGCCGGTCATCCGCGGCTACGGCATGACCGATGACGATAAAATCCGCTATCAGGCCATCATGCACATCATGTGCAACCTCTATGTCGATTATGCAGAACTTTCGAACGAACTCGGCGTAGACTTTACCGACTACTTTAAGGCCGATCTCGCATCGCTCGATGACCTGGAAGCAGACGGCCTGCTGCGGCGCGAAGCAAACGGCCTGCGCGTCACCCCGCTCGGCCGGCTCTTCGTCCGGATTATCGCCATGCGGTTCGATGCCTATCTCCAGGCCGAGCAGCGCAAAGGCCGCTATTCCCAAACGGTCTAGCGCCCGCGGGGCCCCGAGCGCAGGGCCTTTAAGACCATGGTCGCCAGCTCCATCCGGCGGAACGGCTTGTGGATGATATCGAACAGCCCCTTGCCCTTGAGATCCTTCAGCTCTTTGAGGTGTGAAAAACCGGTAGACATGATGACAGGGACATCCGGGCTGATTTCGCGGATCGCCAGGAAACAGTCCCTTCCGTTCATTTCCGGCATGACCATATCGAGCATAACGAGATCGATGCGGTCGGCCTGCTGCTTATACAGATCCAATCCCTGCAGGCCGTCCTCAGCCAGCAGGACCTCATACCCGTAGCCCTCAAGAATCGCCCGGCAGGTGGTGCGCATGATGGGCTCATCGTCCACCACCAGGATGGTGCCGCTGCCGCACAGCAGCTGCGTCGACATCGCATCGGCCTTCTGTGCCTCCTGCCCGGTCAGCGGCAGCGTGATTTTGAACGCGGTTCCCTCCTCAAGCTCGCTGTAGACCGAAATCATGCCGCCGTGCTGCTGCACGGTTCCCAGGACGGCGGACAGGCCCAGCCCGGTGCCTTTGCCAACGGCTTTCGTTGTGAAGAACGGCTCAAATATCCGCCCCCGCACAGCTTCCGGAATACCCGCACCGGTATCGCGGACCTCGATTTCAACGAAGCCTCCCGGCTGCAGGTCAAAGGTCGAGGAAGCGCAATAGTCGCGGTCGAGGTTCACCGTCCGCGAAGAAACATAAAGGTCGCCGCCGTCGGGCATGGCGTGCGCGGCATTGATGAACAGATTCAGGAAGGCCGCCTGCAGCAGGGAGAAATCTCCGTTCACGCAAAGTTTTTCATCGGGCAGCTGCTCGTGAATGCGGATGCGTTTATCCACGGTATGGGAAAAGAGGGTTAGGGCCTCGCGCAGGGGCTGGTAAATTTCAAGCGGCTCGGCGGTAAACGGCTGTCGGCGGGCAAAGGCCAGCAGTTTGGAGGTCAGCGAGGCTGCCCGGTCAGCCGCCCCGAGGATCAGGTCGAGCAGATCGGAAGGATCCTTATGATTGCGGAGTTCAATCTGGGCCATCTCGGTTGAGGCAACAATTCCGCCGAGCATATTGTTGAAGTCGTGCGCCACCCCGCCGGCGAGCTGGCCGATGGCATCCATCTTCTGCCCCTGCTGCAGTTTGTCCTGCAGGAGGATCTCCTCGGTGATATCCCGAAAGACCAGGACCACGCCGATGATGTCGCCCTGCAGGTCGCGAATCGGCGCACCGGATCCGGTGATTCTGCATTCGTTGCGGTTTCGCGTAACGAGCACCGCATGGCTGGTCCGAATCTCGCACCAGCCTTTGTCGGCCACCTCCTGCACGGGATTTTCCAGCGGCTCGCGCGTTATGAAATCGATCATACTGAAAATGTCGCCGATCGGCCGGCCGACGGCCTCAACGGCGGGCCATCCGGTCAGGTCTTCGGCCACCGGGTTGAGCTGCAGCACATGCCCGTCGATATCGGTGGTAATAACCGCCTCGGCAATGGAATCGAGCGTGACGCGCATTTTTTCTTCGCGTTCACGCAGCTCGGTCTCTATCCGTCGGCGCTTCCGAATACTCAGCCCGAGGAAAACAATTTGCGCAGCCATGCCCGCAATCACAATCAGCACACTCCACACCAGCAGCCGGTAGGTTTCAAAGAAAGAAAACGGGCGGTTGATCACCGTCACATCCTCAGGAATAGGCCGGTGTGCCAGCCCGAGCCGCTCCAGCTCCTGAAAATTGAGGATGGGTATGTTCGGGCTTACATTCATGACCGGTATTTTCGAGGCCGGCATGCCGCTGATAATTTTCAGGGCGGTCTGGGCCGCAGAGCGCCCCTGCAGCTCGCCGTCGATCATCACCCCGCCGGTGATGAATTCGGCGTGCTCCCGCAGGTAGATCGTCCAATAAATATAGATCGGCGCCTCGGTATGACTGCGGATAAACTGATAGGTCTCGCCCGGGGAGAGCGATACGTCATCCCGCGTGCGGTGGAGCCCTAAATGCACCAGGATATCCGTCTTCTCGATCTGGCCCAACGCCTCGGCAAATTCCTGCTGCGTCAGATTCTGCAGGGGAATGATTTCCACCTGCTGCGCCAGGTCGCGCGTATGCTGAAGGAATCGGTCCACATGAATGATGGAGGTCGGCGAGGAGCCGGCCAGCGCATAGATCCGCTTTGCTTGCGGATTGACCTTCAGCGCCAGCTCAGCGGTCTCGCGATAGGACGGCTCTTCAATGACCCCGGTAATGTTCGATGCGCCGCCGAGCATCGCGGGTGTAAAATGATTGATGCCGCAGAACACGATCGGCACATCCGGAAAAAGGGCATCGCGGTGCTCCAGCAGAAAATCCAGCGCATTGTTGTCGGAACAGAGAATGACGTCGAGATCAGCGCTGCTGTATTTGAATGCGCACAGTTCACGAAAGCGTTCAGAAACCTCTTCCGGCTTAAACTGTTTCGAGTCCATATATTCGATGAACAGGCGGACCGGCCGGCCGTTATCCCGCAAACCGCTCAGGACTCCGGCGGTAATGCTGTCCGTCCAGTCGAAGCCCGAGTGATAAGAATGAATCAGCAGCACCCGCGGCTGCTTCACGGCTTCAGCAAACGACGGAAAGACGCAGAGCAGCAGCATCGACCCTAAAACAACAGATCGTATCCTTTGCCTGACTGACTGATTGCTCCGCATTTTCCGGCCCTCCTGTTTCAACAGTAATATTTCCTTAATACAAAGCAATTAAAACATGATCATACCTAGAAAAACTTATGCATTTCTTTTCATCCAAACCCGCAGGCGCCGCGGCCCATTTAGACCGGCGGTGCCGGTAAAACAGAAAAAACCCGGCGCAGATGACGCGGCCGGGTTTCTGCTGCAATCTAACTATGCCTCCATCAAGACGGCGGCACGGCCGGAACAGCCTGCAGCGGTGCCAGACTCTGTTCCAGTGCTTCAACCTTTTTACGGGTTTCATCAGGCGGGGGCGGACCATCGCCCGGCCCCGAACCTGCGGCCGCAACCGCACTTTCCGGCTGCAGCTGGCTGCTGTCCTCACTCGGCAGAACCCGGACTTCCGCAACAGCGGCGCTTTCCGCTTTCGGCGCATCTGCGGCCGTATCCGGCGCTTCCGCCTCCATGACAGGTTCCGCAGCCGCGGATTCTTCATCCGCCGACTGCGGGCTGGCACACCCGGGCAGGGCCGCCAGCGATAAGGCCCCGGCCAGTACAAGGATATACCCTGCGGTGTGCGGTTGTTTTTTTACGATCATAACAGTTACCTAGGTTCGGTTTTAATTTTCTGGCTCCAGCGATTAGGAGTCTGAGGCATTGATCGGAACGGTCCCAATCGGCTTCAGGCTTTCCTCCAGCTTTTCAACCGGTTCTTTCGGCGGGGCCGGAGCTGGTTCCGGAGCTTCCACAACCACAGTCGGCGGATCAAGTTTCGCACGCTTCGGCATGTATTCCGCCGAAATCGGCGTATTGGCTATGAATACGGAAACCTCATCCACAACATAGTGCTGCGCTTTGGACAGCACACCGCCATCGAGAACCATCCAGACAAAGCACTCGCCGCTTTCCGGATCAAACCACAGCGCACGCTGCCGGCTTCCGGCCAGGACGATGTCGAGAATATCCCGATCCACTCCGAGGGTATTGCGCCTTGAATTTTCACCACGGCCTTCCGCGTTGGCCATCAGGTTTTCCTCCAGCGCCGAACGGCCGACCGTCTGCAGCCGGGTTTCCAGCATACTCGCCAGTTCCAGCCTTCCGGACAACCGGGCTTCATCGAGCTGTTCCCGGGTTCCGAGTCCTTTAACGGACGCAACGCCTACCGCGCCGACAACACCGCCCATGGCCGGATTGATCACCCAGTCGGGCATGCGGTGGTTCTTATCGAGCAGCACCGGATACGATAGCGTCAGCGTATCGCCCTCGTGTGCGGATGAAGCTCCATCGACCTTAATGGTCATGGATTCGCGGCCGACGACCTCTTTCTGCTGATCTGCCTGGGCGGCGCTTTCCTCTGCGGCCGGAGCCATGGCTTCTTCTTCAGGTGACGGGTTTTTGGCCGTTTGGCAACCGGTCAAAAATACCGAGGCAACAAGCACGGCTTGTGCAGCGGCGAGAAACTTCGGATATCCATGTGTATACATCTCATATCCCTCAGTTTGGTTAGGGGACCGCTTCCCAGGCGCCACGGGCACCCGTCCGTTTAACAACGCACTGATAAAGCATGTTCCCTTTACAAGAGACAGAATACGGATGCATTCTTTTTGGCTCAAGAAAATAGTGACCAATGGAGAATGTTTTTTTAAACCGCAGCATCCTCTGCCGAAAGCAGGCACTGTTTGAGATGGCCATCCGCCGAGGATCACGCTTAAATGCGCCGTATGAAAAAGGTAGCAATTATTGGCGCCGGCATTACGGGTCTGGCCGCCGCATTTGAACTGCAGGAGAGCGGCATCGACTGTGTGGTATTCGAAGCCTCGGGCCGGACCGGCGGCTGCATTTCGACCCTGCGCAAAGACGGCTATCTGGTTGAATGCGGGCCCAATTCGATCCTTGAAACCCATCCGGACGTTGGCCGGCTGATCGTGCGACTTGGAATTGAAGGCAACAAGCTTCACGCCAAACCGGCCGCCAAGAAACGGTACATTGTCCGCGGCGGAAAACCGGTGGCCCTGCCCACCTCGCCCGGCGCCTTCCTGGGCTCCGATGCCTTTTCTGCCCGCGCAAAACTGCGCCTGCTCAAAGAGCCCTTTATCCGATCCAAAGGAACCGATCAGGAGAGCCTCGCCGATTTTGTGGTACGGCGCCTCGGCCGGGAATTTCTCGACTACGCCGTCAATCCATTCGTCAGCGGCGTTTATGCCGGCGATCCGCACCGGCTGTCCACTGCCCATGCCTTTCCGAAACTCTATGCCCTGGAACAGAACTACGGCTCGATCATTAAGGGCGCTGTCAAAGGCGCCCGGGCGCGCAGGAAACGGGTGGAAAAAAATGTGCACGATGCCCGAATGTATTCCTTTGATGACGGCATGGAGGTCCTGCCGCGCCGGCTGACCCAGAAACTCGGCAGCCGTGTGCGCCTGAATACGCCGGCCACCTCGATCCAGATGATGGATGAGGGCATCTGGCTGGTCAACCGCGAGGAATTCAGCGACGTCGTCCTGGCCATTCCCGCCCACCAGATGCCGGAGCTCAACACCCCGTTCGATCTCGACCTGTTTGCCGAGATTGAATACCCCGCCGTGGCCAGCGTTTCGCTCGGTTTCGGCCTGAATTCCGTCATGCATGCGCTCGACGGCTTCGGCATGCTGATCCCGGCGGTGGAAAACAGATTTTCGCTCGGCGCCCTTTTTCCCTCTTCCATATTCCCGGAACGCGCGCCCGGCGGCATGGCGCTGCTGACGGTATTCGTCGGGGGGGCGCGCGCGCCGGAGCGCGCACTGATGAATACCGATGAAATGCTCGCACAGGTCATGGACGACCTGCGCGGCCTGCTCGGCGTCGACGGCGAGCCGGACTTTGTGCAGACCACCGTCTGGCCGAAAGCGATCCCGCAGTATACCATCGGCTATGAGCGCCACCTCGACCGCATGAATGAGATCGAGGCCGACTACCCCGGCATTCACTTCGCCGGCCATTACCGCGGAGGCATCTCCGTGGCCAACTCCATCCTCTCCGGCCTCCGCACGGCGGAGAAGATTATCAAACACGAGACCGCAAAGAGCCCGTAACCGAAAGTGGTTTAATGTTTTTCGCGGCGGAATCGATCTTATGAAACGCGGCTTTTTACTGATGAATACCGGCTCGCCGGATGCGCCGACCGAAGAGGCGGTGCGGGAATACCTGCGCGAATTCCTGATGGATCCATACGTGATCGACCTGCCCTTTCCGCTCCGCTATGCGCTGGTCCACTGGGCCATCCTGCCGAAACGCCCCGCCGAATCGGCCGAGGCCTACCGCGCCGTCTGGACCGAAAACGGATCGCCGCTGATCCACTACTGCACCACGCTGGCGCAGGGCCTCAACGCCGCAATGGACGAACCGCTCGAAGCCTGCATGGCTTACCGCAATCCCTCGGCGGCCGCCGCCGTCGATAAACTGCTCGCCCAGGGCGTCGACGAAATCTGCCTGCTGCCGATGTTCCCGCACTATGCCATGGCCACGACCGGCGGCTGTACGGCGCTCGTTAAAAAGGTCCTCAAAGGCCGCGCCAAACTGCGCGTTGCCCCGCCGTTTTACAATATGCCGGAACTGATCGAACCGCTCGCCGCATCGCTGCAGGATGTGACAGAGCACATTCTCTTCAGCTACCACGGCCTGCCCGTCCGGCACCTGAAAAAAACCGACCCCACCGGCAGCCACTGCATGCAGGCCCCCGACTGCTGCGAAAAACAATCGCCGGCCCACCAAACCTGCTATCGGCATCAATGCTTTGAAACAACCAAGCGGGTTGTTGAAAAAGCGGGCATTGCCAACGACCGCTATACGCTGGCCTTCCAGTCGCGCCTGGGCCGGGACCAATGGCTTGAGCCCTACACCGACCAGGTACTCCGGGACCTGCCGGAAAAAGGCATCAAAGAGCTCGCCGTCATCTGCCCGGCGTTCCTGTGCGACTGCCTCGAAACCCTCGAAGAGATTGAGATCCGCGGCAAAAAAACCTTTCTTGAAGCCGGCGGCGAATCCTTCCGCATGATCCCCTGCCTCAACGATTCCCCGGCCGCATTCCGCTGCCTGGAAACCCTCGTCGCCGGCGCGGCGGACTGGCCGCTGCAGCAATGACCTTCCGCCTTCGAACCGCCGACGGCCTCACACTCGCCGGCCGCTGCTGGACGCCGGAAGCCGAACCGCTCGCCGCCGTATGCCTGGTTCACGGCCTGGGCGAGCACATCGGCCGCTACGATTCCGCCGCCGAATCATTCACCCGCGCCGGCCTGGCCCTCATGGGTACCGATCTGCGCGGCCACGGCAATTCAGAAGGACGGCGCGGGCATGTTCCGGCGTTCGACACCTATCTCGACGACATTTCAAGAACGCTGGAAAAAGCGCGCACGGACTTTCCCGGCAAACCGCTGTTTCTTTACGGCCACAGCCTGGGCGGCCTGATTGCTCTCTACTATGCCCTGAAAAACCCGCCGGAGCTCAGCGGCGTCATCGCTTCGGCACCTGCGCTGCAGCTTGCCGAGGAACCGCCGCCCGGACAGCTGCGGCTGCTGAAAACGCTGACAGCGCTGCACCTCAACCCAACGCTGTCAAACCGCCTGGATGACATGAAACTTTCACGGGACATCAACGTGGTGCGGGCCTATCGGAACGATCCGCTCACACACGACCGGATTACTGCCTCCCTCGCGGTCGGAATGATTGAAGCCGGCCGGTGGTGCCGGAAACATGCCGGCCGGCTGCAGATACCCGCCCTGCTGCTGCACGGCGGCGCCGATCAGATTACTTCCCCCGGGGCCGCGCAGGCATTCGCCCGGGACGTTTCATCAGACTGCAGGCTTGAAATACTGCCGGGTCTGTTTCATGAACCACATAACGAACCGGAAAAGAAATCGGTACTCATGCTGATATCGAATTGGATTCTCGAACAGGCAGGAACATAGACAAAGGTAGAACAGAATGAAAAAATCATGGATGAAAGCACTGCTCCTATGCACCGGCACCTGTATCCTCACTGGATGTGCAACCTCCCATCAGTCGGGCAGCCTGGCTCAGGTTACGGAATACCCGGACGTGCTGCAAAAGCAGTCCGTTTACGTGGACCTGGCCTTTTCCGGCCGGCTCAACGGCGAAGCGTGGCCCCAGCGCGATCAGCAGAACCAGGCCTATCTCGAGGAACGCCTGATCCGGACACTCGAGGAATCAGGCATGTTTTCCGAGGTGTCAGACCGCCCGGAAACCGCCGACCTCACGCTTCTGACCGCCGTGATCAATGATAAGGAAAAAAGCAGCTCCGGCATGACCCGCTCGGCGCTGACCCTCTTCCTCTATCCCTACACGGAAACCGATACCTTCCGGCTGATGGCCAAAGTGACGGACCGGTCGACCGGCGCGGAAACCGTCATCCAGCTCAGCGATGCGGTAAAAACCCGCCAGCAGCTGCCGCTCGGCCTGCTCGCGCCGTTTAAGCCCTCCGCCGCCGAAGGGCTGGAAAACTGCGCCGGCAGGCTGCTGGACAACCTCGTCCTTGAGCTCCACAAAACCGGCGTGGTGAAATAGGAACCACACAGATATTGGCAGTGAGGCTGCTGATTTAGTCGGCCCATCCCGAACCGCACCCTGCGAACACTGCGCACAAAATGATTGCCGGCCAAAAAGTCCTCATTATTTTCTCCCGATTCAGGACATAATCAGAAAGATGCGATATTGGGTCCTCTTTGGTAATTTCCCGCCTGAGACACAGAGGATTGAAAACTCATTCAGCACGCCGTGCCTTCGAGTCGCTGCGGCGAAACGTCTTTTATTCATAGCGCAGGGCATCGATCGGATTGAGCCGCGCGGCTTTGCGCGCCGGCCAGATGCCGAAGAGAATGCCGATAACGGCCGAGAAGCCGAAGGCCATATAGATCGATTCGTGCGTAAATAAAACGGTCATGCCGGCAAAGCGTTCGGCCGCATAGCCGATGCCCGTGCCCAGCGCAATACCCAGGCAGCCGCCGAAGAAACTAATGATCAGCGCCTCAATCAGGAACTGCATCATAATGTCGTTCCGCCGCGCGCCGAGCGCCTTGCGCAGGCCGATCTCCCGCGTTCGCTCCGTCACGGAAACCAGCATGATGTTCATGATACCGATCCCGCCGACGACCAGCGCAATCGATGCAATACTCGAGAGCAGCAGCGACATCACCCGGCTGGTTGAAGAGACCGCGTCCTGAATTTCCGCCAGGTTGCGGATCTCAAACGAGCCGGATGCGGTTCGGTGCCGCTGGCTGACCAGCGCCAGGATATCGCTCTGGGCGCGCTCCATCTGGTCCGCCTCGTCGATCTGGATTTCAATCCGCTCCACATAGGTCCTGCCGAACAGCCGGCGCATCGCCGTGGTGGTCGGCACAAAAGCGGCATCGTCATAGTC